>JBKOVG010000242.1:0-11656 GCA_046723845.1 Candidatus Methylomirabilota bacterium
CCTGGACCGGCGCTTCTACACCTGGCAGGTCGGCGGGTTCATCGCCGACCCCGCCGTCCGGGACCAACTCGTTCCCCCGCCGCTGGGTCCGCCGGAAAGCGGATCTTCTACGCGATCGTCGGCATCTATCGGGCCCTCAGCCTCATGTGGTTCACGATCGACATGCTGGACGGCCCCGGCAGTCTGTGGTTCTGCTGGCCGATGCTCGACACCGGGCTCGGCGTCCTGGTAATCGGCATTGTCATGGGCGGCCTGTTCGGAGCGGGGCTGGGAAAGGCGCCAGGTCGAGAAGTACCTTGAACGTAGGAGCGGGCCGGACGCTCCGCTGTGACGTGGCAGCGCTGCATTCAGGAGATCTGAGCTGCGCAAATGCCAGGCGGGCTGAATAACGAGGCCTGCAGGCAATCGCAGCAGGAGGCAGTCCGGTGAACCCAGGGGAGATCACCCAGCGGGGCCCTGGCGGCGGTGGGAGACGCCGTCGCCCCTCTGGGGAGCCGCCGCCCCTGCCTCGCAGCCTCGGCGTGAGCGGCAGAGTCTGGGCCACCATGGCCGCCATCCTGGTCGCGATCGTCGGCCTGGTCCTGGCCTCGCAGGCGCTGGCCTCCGGCTTCGATCGGTGGAACGCCGCTGTGCTCCGCGGCGTCGTCTCGATCCGCGCCGGCTGGCTGACCACGCTGATGGTGGGGGTCAATGCGGTCCTCGCCTCCCGGTGGACGGTCGGGCTCCTGCGGTTGGGCACGCTGGCCGCCCTGGTAGGGTTGCGGCGCTGGCGGCACCTGGGTGTCTTCCTCGGCAGCGTCGTTGTGGTCGAGCTGTCCGCCAGCCAGCTCGCCCTGCTGGTCGCCTCACCACGGCCGATGGACGTCAAGATCATCGGGAGCTGGCAGGGCTTCTCGTTTCCCTCGCCGCCGGTGGCCGCGCTGGCGGTCACGCTGGTGGGCATGACCTATGCGCTGCTGCCGCCCGGCCGGCCGCGGTCATGGGGCAAGTGGGCGACGGGAGCCACGCTCCTGCTCTTCGGGCTTGCCCGCGTGTATCTGGCCGTCGACCATCCGACCGACCTGCTATCGGCGGTCATCCTGGGCGTGGGCATCCCGGTCGTCGCCTTCCGTTTTTTTACGCCCAACGAGGTCTACCCGGTGACCTACCGGCGAGCCAGGGCCGCGCACCTGGACGTCGGCGGACGCCGCGGGCAGGCGATCCGCATGGCAGTCCAGGAGCAGTTGGGCCTGACGGTCCTGGACGTCCAACCGGTCGGCCTGGAGGGCTCGGCCGGCTCCACCCCGCTGCGATTGCGGGTCGCCGCCGGCGCGGGGGAACCCGGGCGTGACCTGTTCGCCAAGCTGTACGCCAAGAGCCACGTGCGCGCCGACCGCTCCTACAAGCTTGGCCGCACGATCCTGTACGGCGCGCTGGAGGACGAGGCACCGTTCCAGTCGGTGCGCCGCTTCGTGGAGTACGAGGACTACACCCTGCTGCGGCTGCACGGCGCGGGCATCGCGGTACCGGCCCCGTTCGGGTTCGTGGAGATCACCCCGGAACGGGAGTACCTGATCGTGATGGAGTTCTTCAGCGACGCCCAGGAAATCGGTACGGCCCAGGTCGGCGACCGGGCGATCGACAGCGGCCTGCTGCTGATCCGCCGGCTGTGGGACGCCGGCCTGGCCCACCGCGACATCAAGCCGGCCAACCTGATGGTCCGCGACGGCACGGTTCTGCTGGTGGACGCCTTCTTCGTGCAGGTCCGCCCCTCGCCGTGGCGGCAGGCAGTGGACCTGGCCAACATGATGCTGTGCCTGGCGGTGCGTACCGACGCCGAACGGGTGTACCGGCACGCCCTCCGCTATTTCACCGAAAACGACATCGCCGAGGCGTTCGCCGCCACCCGCGGCGTGGCCAGTCCCACCCAGCTGCGGTCTGTCCTCAAGCAGGACGGCCGGGACCTGGTGGCGCAGTTCCGCGCGCTCGCGCCGGCGCGGCAGCCGGTCGCCATCCAGCACTGGAGCCTCCGGCGGGTTGGGTTGAGCCTGCTTGTGCTGGCCCTGGCCGTGATCGCGGTGGTGGTCGTCATTCGCTACTGGGCGGTGGTCGCATGAACGCATACAGCTTCCGCGCCGGACCGGCCAGGGCCTGCAGGCGGCTCGCCGTGGCCGCGGTGGTGCTCGCCGGCACCGTGGTCGTGTCCGGTTGTGCCGCCAGTCCCTACCAGCGGGTCTCGTGCACCAGCCATAGCCGCCAGTCGGTCTTTGTGCTGGTGGCCCAGGCCGTGCCCTCAGCGACGCTCATGCCGTGCGCCAACCCCTTGCCGGGGGGCTGGAGCGTCGGCGGCTTCGAGGTCCAATCCGGGCTGGCCCGGATCTGGCTCGACTCCGACCGGGCCGGCGCCCACGCGGCCGAGATCAGGCTCACCAGGAGCTGCGATGTGGCAGGGGCGACCCAACTCCCGCCAGCGAGTCGCGGCTGGCCCCCTGTGCAGCGCTATGAGCCGCCGGCAGCGCAGCAGCCGCCTGCCACGGTCCGCTACTACCTGTTCACCGGCGGCTGCGTGACCTACCGGCTGGACTTCACCAGGCAGACCGCGCCGGCGCTGTTCGACCAGGCCAACCAGTTCCTGGGCTTTACCACCCGCGCACGCTACGTGAAGGGCGTTCGCAACAAGCAAGGATTGACGCTGTGCGGCGCCGGGGCCCCGCCCTGTCCTGGATAGCCCAGCTCTCCCTCGGCCCCTGGCTGCCAGCGCACCATGCCAGCCCTCAGGCCCCCGGCATAATGGCCAACCTTCTTGGTCAAGCGCGGGTCGTGCGGGCGGCGGTTGTGCACCGATCGGCGAGTTCGGTGCAGCGTTCATCGGCCAGGGCTGGGCGAAGACACGAGCAGTCGCGCCAGCAGGGGTTGGCTGTGGCGCCGGTTCTGTTAGATGGCGACGGTGCAGAGCCAGGTGATCGGAAAGCCATCCCTCGCCAGGCCACGGCGACCACGTCACTGCTGCCATCGGCAAGGGGCAGCCGGCGCCCACCAGGGGATGGGGCCATGATGTGCCGCCGGATCGTCAGGCAGTGACATCACGGTCATCAGTGGACGAGCCGCATCCCGTATCCCGGGCGCCCGGACCAGCGGGTCTCTTGCATAGCAGGCGCCTCGCCGACGGTCTAAGGCCGGGCCTCCGGCGCGATTCGGCCGGCCTGGGTTGATTAGTCACGATTGCGTGAGTAACATGCATATTCGTGAGTGATCCTGGTGTTATCGCTGCCCTGCTGGCGGACCCGACCCGCGTGCAGATCCTCGAGGCCCTGTCGGAGCGGCCGATGCGCAGTAACGAGCTGGCCCGCCGTGTCGGCGCCACAACGGCCGCCTTGAGCCGCCATCTCAACCAGCTGCGCCAAGCCGGGCTCATCCAGCGATCTGACGTCGAGACAGATGGCAGAGGCCGCCGCTACCAGCTGTGCCCGGATCCGCTCAACGAGCTCGCCGAATGGATCCGTCGCGCCACGTGGGCCTCGAAACTGGCAGCGGCCAGCACCGAGCCGGCAGCCACCGTCCTGCTCGCCAGGATGGGCGGGTTCCTCGACGCCTTCGCCGCGCGAGATGTCGCCTACTTCGAGCAGTGGCTGAGGGACGACGCCGTCCTGATCTTCCCCGGGACTGGGCACGTGTTCGACAAGGCCGGGTGCATCGCGGCCGTGGCGGCGCATGGGCTGTACCGGCATCACCACGTGGTAGGGGAACCGGCGGTCCAGCGCGCCGGTGAGTCCGCGACCGTGCTGACCTTGCTGGTGGACACGGCCACGTCCGGCCAAGCCGGACCGCAGCGCATGTTCGTCTCGGCCGTGTTCGACGAGACCGATCCGTGGCAACTCGTCCACCTCCAGTGGACCCCTGGCGGTCCTCCTGGACCCAGCACGATAAAGCAGCGAACCGCACAGCCGGCAAAGCACGGGACACAACTATGACGAGCACCTCCGAGCTGACCTCCACCTACGTCATTGCCGCAGGCGCGGCAGCAACGACACACGCTGCAGGAGACGCCTTCTGGCGCCGGCTCGCCGAGCGGAGCCCGGACCTGTCACCAGCCGACGGCCGGTGGCTCGTCTCCTGGCACACCGCCCGTGTCAGCACCCGGGTCCAGCTCCTGCACATCACCAGTGGGGCTGGCACGGCCTTTAAGCGCGTCCAAGGCCTCGGTGAGTAACGCAGCCAGCATCCAGAGGGGAAGCCCATGACCATCCGCCGCGTCGTACCCGACATCAGCTCTGAAGCACTCGGCCAAAGCAGCCAGTTCTACCAGCGGCTTGGTCTCGTCGAGGTCATGAACCTGGGCTGGGTGATCACGCTTGCGTCACCCTCTCATCCAACGGCCCAGGTCACGTTGATGGGACCGGATGCCACCGCGGCCATCCAGCCGGACGTGACCATCGAGGTCGACGACGTCGACGTGGTGCATGCGGCCATGGTGGAAGACGGCGCGCAGATCGTGCATCCCCTCCAAGACGAGTCATGGGGAGTACGCCGCTTTTTCGTCACCGACCCCAACGGCCGGGTCATCAACGTTGTCGGACACCACTGAGCGTGGATGATGGGGCGAGACCCCAAGCTCGAGCCCACGTCGTGATGGGTGAAGGGAGGACACTCCGATGGTCGTGCGACCGATCGCGGCCGGGCCGCAACTCATCGTGACCTATCAGCCGCGCCAGCCCCACGGCTCGCCGGCGGGGAGGACCGACTTAAGGCGAGGGTATTCATGAAACGAGTCACTCTGGTAAAACTGCTCGTCAGGAATCACGACGAGGCGCTGGACTTCTACACCAACAAGTTGGGCTTCGAAGTCGCTGAAGACAGCAAGATGGGCGACTACCGCTGGCTGCTGGTGCGCTTGCCCGACAACAAAGAGTTCTGCATCAACCTCGATGTCGCCAAGACCAGCGAGCAGAAAGCGCTCGTGGGCCGCCAGGCCGCCGGCCTGCCGCTGTTCAGCATCGACACCGACGACTGCATGAGCGAGTACCGCACCCTGAAAGAGCGCGGCGTCGAGTTCGACGGCGAACCCGAAGTCCGCCCCTACGGCACCGGCGTCCTGTTGGAAGACCTCTACGGCAACAAGATCTACCTCAATCAGGACGTGCCGTAGCCGGTTCATCCGCCAGGACGGGTGGGGACGGCTCGCCGCTGATGCTGGAGTCCCACGACTGCCGCCGCGCCTTCGCGTGCGAGCACCTCAGCAACACCACGCCGGTTACGCCTTCCCGGTCACTGCCTGTGATTCCCCGAGCAGTACTCGCTCCGGGTCCCGCGCTGCTCCCACCCGACTCATCTACCAGGAGCTTCGCCACGTTCAGAGGACCGACACGCCAGCTCCTGCCGACCCTCGGCAGGTTGGGAATGGCTGATTGCGGCATTCATGGCATGGGCCGCTTCGGCACCGAGTCCTTCACCGCCTGACCGACGACTCCGTGTGCCGAGCCCATGCCTTGGAGTGATCTGTCTCACGGTGTCACAAGGATCGCTCGCGCGGCGTCTTGAGGGCGAGCCCTTAGAAACGAAGGAGACACGATGACTGAGAACACCGATGTGGTCGTGATCGGCGGCGGATACGCCGGCGTCCTCGCGGCCAATCGCCTGACGCGGCGCGACGACGTGACCGTGACGCTGATCAACCCGCGCTCGACGTTCGTCGGGCGGATCCGGCTGCACCAACTTGTGGGCGGGTCCTACGACGCGGTCGTCGACTACCGAGCAGTCTTGGGCGAGGGCATCCGGCTGGTGGTCGACACCGTGTCACGGATTGACGCGGCCGAGCGCAGCGTGGCGTTGGCGACCGGTGGCACGGTCGGCTACGACTACCTGATCTACGCAGTGGGCAGTGTTAACGACGGCTCGCGCGTGCCCGGAGCGGCAGAGTTCGCCTACCCGATTGCCACGCTGGAGGCGGCGGAGCGGCTGCGGTCGGTCCTCGACGCCGCGCCTGCAACCGCCGCACTGACGGTTGTCGGAGCCGGTCCGCAAGGCATCGAGACCGCCGCCGAACTGGCGGAGCTGGGCCGCACCGTGACCCTGGTCTGCGGCGGGGTGCTCGGCCCGTACCTGCACCCTCGGGGTCGACGCTCGGTTGCCGAGCGGCTGGCCAAGCTCGGCGTGACCGTGCGCGAAGGCCCCGGCACGAAGGTGACTGCTGTGACCCGCGATGCTGTGCAGCTCGGTGATGGCCGCGAGTTGCCGAGCGCGGTGACCATCTGGACTGCAGGATTCGGGGTGCCGGATCTGGCCGCGCGTAGCGGGTTGAGCACCGACGCCTTGGGCCGGCTGCTCACGGACGAGACGTTGACGAGCGTGGACGACGTGCGCATCGTCGCGGCCGGGGATTCGGCGGCCCCGTCGGATCTGCCGTTCCGGATGAGCTGCCAGGCCGCGGTTCAGCTGGGCCCGCAGGCCGCCGAGACGGTGCTCAGCCGGATCGCGGGTGAGCAGCCCGCGCCCATCAACGTGGGGTTCTTTGGTCAGTGCATCAGCCTGGGGCGTCGCGCCGGCATCTTCCAGGTCGCCCACAGTAACGACGCCACCATAGGGCTCTACCTCGCCGGCCGACAAGGCGCGAAGCTCAAGGAGTACGTTTGCAAGCTCACCGTGAAGCAGCTGGCGAACGAGGCGCGCAAGCCCGGTTCGCGCTACCAGTGGGTCAAGGATGACAAGCGCCAGCAGCTGCTGCAGGCCAAGCGCGGCAAGGCGCTGGCCACCGCTGAACGGCCAGCCTAGCAAGGCATTCGTGGTCGGTCCGGTCGACTGTCAACGGATCTGGACTGCATGTCGTGCGGCGACGCCCTTATTGCGGGGCCGCGCCTCGCGCAGGCGTTCATCGGCGGTCCTGTGCACAACGGATCGTCGGCAGCTGGGCGTGTCACAGCCGTGCGTCGGGTGGTATCCCACTCTCGATCGAACCGAACAGGCGGGTCAGATCGAGGTACCAACGAAAGGAGCTGGCGGTGGACGCACGCTTGAAGGCCGTCGGCAACCAGGGCGGGCCGCAGAGGAGGGGTGGAGATATGAGCGACCACGCTACTGACCCGGCGACCGAGACTTTCGTCGCCTACCGCAACCTGCTCTTCACCGTCGCCTACGAGATGCTCGGATCGGCGGCCGACGCCGAAGACGTCCTCCAGGAAACCTGGCTGCGGTGGGTCAGGTCCGACGTGGGGCAGGTGCGCGACCAGCGCGCCTACCTGGTCCGGATCACGACCCGGCAGTCGCTCGACCGGCTGCGCACAATGAGGCGTCGCAGGGAGGCGTATATCGGCCCCTGGCTGCCCGAGCCGCTGCTCACCGCGCCGGACGTGGCCGAGGATGTCGAGCTCGCCGAGAGTGTGTCGATGGCGCTCATGCTCGTCCTCGAGACGCTGTCGCCGATCGAGCGCGTCGTCTTCGTGCTGCACGAGGCGTTCGATGCCAGCTACGAAGAGATCGCGGCTGCCATCGACAAGAGCCCCGCGGCCGTCCGCCAGATCGCCCGCCGCGCCCGCCAGCACGTCGATGCCCGCCGCCCGCGCGAGGTGGTCTCCCCGGGCGAGACTCGGGCGGCTCTGGAGGCGTTCCAGCGCGCGGTTGAAACGAGGGACTTGCAGGGCCTGCTTGACGTGCTTGCCCCCGAGGTTGTCCTTATGGGCGACGGCGGCGGAGTCAAGCAGGCCACGCTGCGGCCGATCATCGGCGCCGAGAAGGTGGTCCGCTACTTCTTCGGCGGCTTCGGCAGGCCCGAAGGCACGCTCACCGTTGACCCCGCCATGGTCAACGGCAACCCGGCACTCGTCGTACGCCTGGACAGCGAGATCGACGGCGTCATGGCGATCCGTGTCGAGGACGCCCGTATCACCGGCCTCTACTACGTCCGCAACCCGGAGAAGCTGACCCGCGTCGAATCCGAGACCCCGCTCACCCTGCGATGAACACCGGGGGCGGTGGCACCAGCTGGCGTACTGGCGCAGGTCCAGCGCGTACGCTTCGCGGCAGCCCGGCCGGCCGGTCACGCAAGGTCACCGTAGCGATCCTGACCGTCGCTGGGCCGCTGGCTGGGGCCGTAGGGTGGTGAGAGGTCCGGGAGTGGCTTGGCTGAAGAGCTGGTGTTCGGGGTGTGAGCCGGCCGCGCTGGCGACAGAGTCGTTCCCCGGGTGCCCTCCCGGACCGCCAGCCAAGCCTGGCCGGTGGTCTGCGTAGGGTCTCGTCGATCTTGTCGGTTCGGACGTCGTTGACCCGGTCCTTGGCGCGACTGTCTCACCGTTTGTCGGTGGATTTTGTCGCAGCGATCTGTCGGATTCCTCAACTGGGACCTCTGGGACCTCTCCGTGATGCGGGTGTGGCCTGCGTCGTCTGGTCAGGCTGCGACGGCAGGCGGGCGCGGGCCTCGCGAAGGGCCTGATGTCCTGTCGGGCCAATGGCTGGAGTAGGACGTCGCGGCGAGCTGGCCCCTTTCTCCGGCGGAGCCATGGTGGCCCGGCCCGCCTGGGGCAGGAAGGCTGGGTGGCGGCGGCTCTCAGCGGACCCGATGGTATGGAGATGCGCCTCAGCCGGTCGTCCAGGGCCGGAGCTTTTCGGGGTTGCGTACTCCCCAGATGTGCTTGATCCGGTCGCCCGCAACGTCGAACGCGAACACCGTCACGGTGACGCCGTCTTGCTGGGCGACCAGACCGGGCTGGCCGTTGACCGTGCGCTCCAGGATCGCGACGTTGCTGGGTGCCCTGACGGCGAGATCGACTATGTAGCGGGCGATCTGCTCGCCGCCTTCGATGGGGTGGAGCACGGCGCCGGCGAGCCCGCCGCCGTCGCCGGTCGCGGTGGCGCCGGGGTCGAGGAGGCCGATGAGCGCGTCGATGTCTCTGGCTTCCCATGCCGCCTTGAAGGCCCTGATGATGCCGGCCTGGCGGGCCGTGGGGGTGGCGGGAGCCTGCGACGCGCGGATGCGGTGACGGGCCGAAGAGGCCAGCTGGCGGCACGCCGCCGGCGTGCGGCCGACGATGCCGGCTATTTCGGCGAAGGAGTAGCCGAAGACATCGTGCAAGATGAACGCGACGCGCTCGGCCGGGGTCATCGATTCGAGCACGACGAGGAAGGCCATGTTGACCGACTCGTCGAGGGTGATGCGGTCGGCCGGGTCGGCCGGGGTGCCGCCCGGCCTCCCACTGATCCACTCGGTGGCTTCGGGGACCGGCTCGGGGATCCATGCACCCACGTAGGTCTCTCGCCGGGCCCGTGCCGAGCCGAGCAGGTTGAGGCAGATGCGGCTGGCGACCTTGGTCAGCCAGGCACCGGGGGATTCGACGGCATCCTGCTGCTGCGGTGTCATGGCGTACCAGCGCGCGTAGGTCTCCTGCACGGCGTCCTCGGCCTCGGCCAGGGAGCCAAGGAGCCGGTAGGCGAGATTGATCAGGTGCCGCCGCTCGCCCATGATCGCGCTCAGGCCCGGGCCGGGCCGGCCGTATCCAGGCTCAAGCCGGCCGTGTCCCGGCTCGGGTGGGATGGTCATGGCGCTGCCTCCCTCAGTTCGCAGCTGCCCTCACCAGTTCGACAAGACAGCGCACCGGAATGTGACGTTGGCGCGCCGCCTGACATTCCCGGGGGCTGGGTTGTCGTACTGCTGAGAACACATCATCCAGCGAGCAGGAAAGCCCAGCAGCATCATGACCGGCTCTGGTGCACGCCGCGATCACCGGCTGCAGCTCCGCCGGCCCGGATGTGACAAGGAGGAAACGACGAGCGACTTTCAGGCCATCGCGGACCGGGTCGAGATCGAGGCGCTGCGCGGCAC
This sequence comes from Candidatus Methylomirabilota bacterium, assembly GCA_046723845.1. Taxonomy (GTDB): domain Bacteria; phylum Methylomirabilota; class Methylomirabilia; order Rokubacteriales; family CSP1-6; genus AR37. The sequence continues at coordinate 9,788 of JBKOVG010000242.1, forward strand.
GTTCACCGGCGCGGCGATGATGCACGACGGGGACCGCCTCGCATCACTGTTGACCACGACGGCGACAACCCGTCCGGGCGAATGCGCTCGCAGATCAACCTGATCCGCGCGCGGGCGACCCACGGTCGAGACGCAGTCTCGGGCGAGCCGATCTGAGACGGCCCCGCCCGGGTTCGGCCCGCAAGCCGCGGCCCGCCCCGCAGGGATAGCCACCCGAACGTTCACATCGACCCGAGGAGGAAGCAAAATGTCAACAGCCCAGGAAACAAGCAACAAAGCCACCGTCAGACGCCTTCTAGACGCCATGAACACCGGCGATGCGGAACTGGTCGCGCAAACGATCGACGAAGTCTTCGAGCCCGACGTGAAGCAGCACACCCCATTTGAAGCAACCGGGACGCAAGCGTTTAAGGAGATGGTGGTCGCGAGGCTCTATCGAGCCTTCCCCGACATTCACATTACGGTCGAGGATCTGATCGCAGAGGGCGACAAAGTCGTCGAGAAGGACATGGTTACCGGGACCCACCAGGGTGAATACAACGGCCTCCCGCCAACCGGCAAATCCGTCTCGTACAACGAGATCTTCATCATGCGATTCGCCAACGGCCGAATCGCTGAGATCTGGGGGGTTGTCGACATCTTCTCACAGATGAAACAGCTCGGCATCATTCAGGCCTAGCGATTGTGGGCACTCACGCGAAGCCGGCCTCTGCAGGCTATTACCGGCCCGGATCCTGGTGATATCGAGAACTGCTATGCGTCCAGCCTCGTCGAGATGCTGTTTGCTGCCGCGCCACTGTATCCCGCCCGGATCGAGGCACCCGCGAGGAATTGCCCACCTGGTTCCGGGCTGGCGCCGTGACGAGACGGTACACACGGCCGAGCAATATCGCCATCCACGAGACAGCCCCTATGGATCGATCGCGAACTACTAAATGACTCTGCCGGGACCCTGGTGAGGACCCGGGCCGGGAGCGAGGAGCCGATGAGCGCGCCCGATAGCAGGAAGTGATCGCCACGGCCATCGGTGCACCGCCGGTAGTCCTCAGGACCCTGGAGACGTGCCGTATGGATGGCACCTCAAATCCGTTCGGTATGACAAGGAGACAATCATGCAGACACCGTCAGGACAAATGACCGCACCGGCGCTGCAGGCCCAACTGAAGGACGGGGCCCTAGCCGGGGACTGGGTCCTGGATCCGCGCACGTCCAGCATCCGGCTGAAGAGCAGGGTCCTGGGCCTGGTTCCGATGAACGGCGTCTTCCGCGAGGTCAGCGGGAACGGCACCATCTCCCCGGACGGCCAGGTCAGCGGAACCGTCGCAGTGGCCGTGGCGTCCATCGACACCAACAACACCCGGCGCGACACGCACCTGCGCTCGAGCGACTTCTTCGACAGCGGCAACAATCCCGACATCACCTTCACCGCGGACGATGTGCGGCCGTCTGGTCAGGGTGCCGCCGTGACCGGCGAGCTGACCGTGCCGATAGCGATCAAGGCCGAGGTTGCTCACCTCGTAGCGGCAAGATTGGGGCAACGCGCCGCCGCAGCCGTTCGGCGGCGGCGCCGACCGGCCACAGCCGGGTCGCCAGGTTCCGCGCCAGGATGCCGCCTGATCAGCCCCGGACCGCCACCGAAGTTCCACGGCGAGCGGGACATCCTCCCGGCCGTGGGCGACGCTGTCAGCGCGCCGAGGTAGCCAGGGCCGCCGATGTCCGCGCGGTCGGGCTCATGGACCCCCGAGGGCGATCATGTTCGAGGTTGCTCACCTCGTAGCGGCAAGATTGGGGCAACGCGCCGCCGCAGCCGTTCGGCGGCGGCGCCGACCGGCCACAGCCGGGTCGCCAGGTTCCGCGCCAGGATACCGC
>JBKOVG010000312.1:0-2452 GCA_046723845.1 Candidatus Methylomirabilota bacterium
GCGCAGGTCGCTGTGGCTCCGGATGAAAGAGTGGACGGCCCGGCTGTGGTGGCGCCTGCTCTAGCGTGGCTTGTGCAAGGGGGATCGTGCGGTTGGCGGCAAAACGATTTGACTCGCGCAGCGAGCTCGGCACGCCGCTGCATCCAACAGTGACACGGCGGCAGAGAACGTGAAGACGGAGATCCGACCCAAAGCGGCCGGTATTCCGCCGCTTCCCGGGCGACAGCCTTCCGCGGAAGAGAAAACGCGTGTGGTGCGCTTCGAGGTATCGCCCGCGACGATGCTCCACCTCGTCCTCGTCGTGGCCTGCCTGTGGCTGCTGCTCCGGCTCTGGCCGGTCTTCCTGGTGCTCGTCGTCGCTCTCCTCGTCGTCGGGACGATGAGTCCAGCCGTCAGCTGGATGGAGGCGCGGGGTATCAAGCGTAACCTCGGGATCGCCAGTGTGTTCACCCTCCTCTTCGTCGTTGCGGCTCTGGCCGTGACACTGACGATCCCGTCGCTCCTGGCCCAGGCGTCAGCGCTGGTCGAGCAGGAGCCCGAGTTTCGCGCGCGTCTTGCGGATCATCTCGGCCGCTCCAACCTGACCGCGGCGCTCGCAGGCTGGCTGCGGAACATCAGGTACGACGCCACCGCGAGCGCCATCAGCGGGAGTGCCTGGGCCTTCTCGATGCGGGTGTTCGAGATCGCCGCGTACGGCGCGAGCGCCATCTTCCTCGCGCTCTACATCATGATCGACCGTGACCGGCTTCGTGGCGGGCTGTTTGCGGTCGTTCCTCGCTCGCATCATATTCGCCTGGCCCGCGTCATGATGAATCTGGAGACGATTGTGGGCGCGTACATCCGCGGGCAGGTGATTACGTGCCTGCTCATTGCGGTCTTTTCGTTCGTGCTCCTGGTGGCGTGCGGCGTGCCAAACGCGCTGGCGCTTGCCGTGTTTGCGGGCATCGCAGATGTCCTCCCGTACATCGGCGCCTTCCTCTCGATAGCTCCGATGGTCCTGGCGGCGCTGGCGCGAGGCCCGGTCATTGCGGTCGTCGTCCTGCTGATCATGCTCGCGTACGAGGAGTTCGAGAGCCGCGTGCTCGTTCCCCGAATCTATGGCCGAGCGCTGCGCCTTCCCTCGTCCGTCGTGCTCGTCGCGCTCCTTGCGGGCGGGACCCTGATGGGGATCCTCGGTGCCCTCCTTGCGCTCCCTGTCGCAGCGGCGGTCATGATGCTCATCGAGGAGCTGCGCGTCGAGCTGCCGGGTCAGCAGGAACAGGTCGCAGATGTGGAACACCGCGTTGGGGATGAGCGCGCGGAGGAAGAGTACGAGCGCCGAACAGAGGGCGTGCCGGCACAGGAGGCCGCCGCGATCGCGGTCGAGATCTCTGACGATCGGCGAAAGGAGGAGCGCCGCCCGCCCGAGGCCGCGGAGGTGCCGGATTCGGTCGGCTAAGAGGCACGGCGCGGGCTCGGCCTTGACTAATACAGTCTTACTACTGCTGTGCCGTTGGCTCCTGGGGCAGCTGGCGTCTGAGTCTGGGAGGTTATGTCACGGGGACGAGGGCCACGAGTGGGGAGCCCGCCGCCGGTGGGCATTCATGTTGCCTATCCTCCATCCTCGCCACGCTCGAGGCGACCGCCCAGGTGTTCGGCGAGCGCGAGATCGTGGTGGCCCGGGAGATGACCAAGCAGTTCGAAGAGATCCTCCGGGGGCCCGCTGCGGCCCGGCGGACCCATTTCGAGGCGGCCCCGGTGCGGGGCGAGTTCACGCGGATCATCCCGTCCTCTTGGTTTCACTAGGCGCCGGATAGTGGTGGTAGGATGCCCTCCATGGCTAGGAGACTGGGGCTCGCCGCCGCCGTCGTGATCGCTTTCGCCGTCCTTGGCGGCCGTCCCGCCGCGGCGGAATGGTTCGCCGACGTCTTCACCGGAGTCGGGCTGACCCAGAGCCACGATTTCAAGCTCAACGACCAGGGCATCGGACCGGGCACTTACGACGACGTCAGCTTCGACAAGGCGCTGGCCTTCGGCGGGCGCTTAGGCCGGTACTTCGACTCCCTGCCGTTCCTGGGCTTCGGTGTCGACTACTTCCACTTCAACCCCTACGTCGGCCCGCAGTCGGTCAATCTCCACGGATGCTTCTATCCGGGCGGCTGTGGCGCCGGGAAGGGCGGGATCGGCACGTTCGAGGTGACGGTGAACTCGGTCTCTTTGGACCTGATGCTGCGTCTGCCGCTGCTCAAGTCGACGGCGGCGCCGCAGGGGCGGGTCCAGCCCTATCTGGCGGTTGGGGCGCCGCTCTTCATCACCACCATCACCCCGCGCAACACCAAGAGCTTCCGGAACCACGACGACGACACCGACGTCTCGATCGGCGGCAAGGGGGCCGCCGGCGTGGCGGTGCAGATCTACCAGAACCTGATGCTGTTCGCGGAGTACCGGTTCACGCACGTCTCGCCGGATGTCG
>JBKOVG010000106.1:0-4100 GCA_046723845.1 Candidatus Methylomirabilota bacterium
ACGAGACGGCGGCAAAGATGGCCCTCGGCGCCGCGATGCAGGGGAGCGTACGGACCGTGACCATGCGAGCATTCGCCAGGGAGGAGATGGACAAGATCATCGGAAGCCTGCCGTAAGCCAAGGATCCCGAGTCACCCAATACGCGTAATCTAGCGAACCACCCCCCTCCCGACCTCACGCACCGCTACAGAGCGACCGTTCGTCCCTCTCTCGATCTCGCGGGCGAGTGCCGGGAAGGGTATTGACAGGGTCCCGCGAGCCCGCACATACTGCCGACGTTTCCACGAAGTCTGGTCCCGCGGAGGGTTATTGATGTCCTCGGCTCGGGTCCTCGGACAACTCCTCCTTGCTTTGACCACCTCCAGTGGCCGGCGGAGACGTCTGGCCTTTCGTCGTTGCCCGCCGTGAAGCGGGTTCCGCGCACACCTGGCTTGCATGGAACGACCCCGGTGAGCTCAGGTATCGAAGCGGGTGAGCGAGAGTCATGGATCTGCACGCCTGCGATGTGCTCATAGTCGGCGGCGGCGGGGCGGGCCTGCGGGCCGCCATCGCGGTGGCCGAGACGTATCCGCGACTCCGCGTCTCCGTGATCTCCAAGGTCTATCCCATGCGCAGCCATACGGTCTCGGCCGAGGGAGGAGCCGCCGCGGTGATCAAGGCGGCGGACAGCCTCGACGAGCACGCCTACGACACCATCTCCGGAAGTGACTGGCTCAGCGATCAGGACGCCGTCGAGGCCTTCGTGAGGGAAGCCCCCGAGGAGATGCTCCGGCTCGAGCATTGGGGCTGTCCCTGGAGCCGGGAGCCCGACGGCCATGTCGCCGTGCGTCCCTTTGGGGGAATGAAGATCGAGCGGACATGGTTCGCAGCGGACAAGACCGGCTTCCACCTGCTCCACACGCTGTTCCAGACCACCCTCAAGTACGACGCCATCCAGCGGTACGACGAGTGGTTCGTTACGAAGCTCCTCGTGGAGGAGGGACGCTGTCAAGGGGTGGTGGCCATCGAGCTCGCCACCGGAAACATTCAGGCCATCACAGCCAAGGCGGTCATCCTCTGCACGGGGGGCTGCGGCAAGATCTTCCCCTTCACCACCAATGCCAACATCAAGAACGGCGACGGGATGGCCCTCGCCTATCGCGCAGGGGCACCGCTCAAGGACATGGAGTTCGTCCAGTACCATCCGACGGGCCTGCCTTTCACGGGGATCCTGATTACCGAGGCGGCGCGTGCGGAGGGCGGCTGGCTCCTCAACAAGGACGGCTATCGTTACCTCCAGGACTATGACCTGGGCACACCCACGCCCAAGCCGGTGCTGCGCTCCATGGAGCTGGGCCCGCGCGACCGGCTCTCGCAATGCTTCGTCAAGGAAGAGGAGAAGGGCCGCACGCTCGAGGGACCCTACGGGCACTACGTCCACCTGGATATTCGCCACCTCGGAGAAAAGCTCATCGACGCGAAGCTTCCCTTCGTCCGGGAGCTGTGCCTCAAGTACGTGGGCATCGATCCGGTGAAAGAGATGATTCCCGTCCGCCCCGTCGTCCACTACATGATGGGGGGCGTTCATACCGACATTCACGGCGCGACTCCTCTCCCAGGGCTGTATGCGGCTGGCGAGGCCGCGTGCGTGAGCATCAACGGAGCGAACCGGCTGGGCTCCAACTCGCTCACCGAGATCCTGGTCTTCGGGGCGCGGGCCGGCAAGGCGGCGGGAGCCTTCGCGGTCGATCAGGCAGGACCGGGCCCATCCCTCGACGCGCAGGCCAACGACGAGCGCCGGCGGATACAGGATGGGTTTCTGCGCAAGGGCGGCGGCAAGGAGAGACTCGCCACCCTGCGCGCCGAGATGCACCAGATCATGGAGGAGAGCGCCGGCATCTACCGGACCGAGATGACGCTCAAGGAGGCGGCGGGAAAGCTGAAGCGACTCCAGGAGAGATCCCAGAATCTATCCTTGGACGACAGCAGTCACACGTTCAATACGGAGCTGACGGCGGCCCTCGAGCTCTCCTACATGCTGGACGTGGCCCAGACCATCGTCCAGTCCGCCCTCGAGCGAAGGGAGTCGCGCGGCTCTCATCAGCGCACCGACTACCCGCAGAGAGATGATGAGCGGTTCCTGGCGCACTCCTTGGCCTATCGCGCGGAGGATGGTTCTCCCCGGCTCGAGTATCGGCCGGTCACGATCACGCGCTGGCCGCCGGGCAAACGCGTCTACGGGAGATAGGCAAGAATGTCGCCGACCGTCGCTCTCAATGTCGCGCGCTACCGGCCGGAGAGGGAATCCGAGCCCACCTTCCAAACCTATGAGGTCCCCTTCAGGAAGGACTGGGTGGTCCTGGATGCTCTCAACCACGTCAAGGACACCGTGGACGGCTCTCTCTCCTTCCGGTGGTCCTGCCGGATGGGCGTGTGCGGCAGCTGCGGGATGAAGGTGAACGGCACTCCGAAGCTCACGTGCGCAACCTTCCTGTCCGACTACCTGCCCGGTCCCATTCGCGTAGAACCCCTGGACTATTTCCCCGTGGTGCGGGACCTGGTGGTGGATCTCACCGATTTCGTGCGCAAGCTCCGGCAGGTGAAGCCGTGGATCATCCGCAAGGAGGAGAAGCCGCCGGCCGAGGGAGAGTATTTGCAGACTCCGAGCCAGCTCGACACCTACAAGCAGTTCAGCATGTGCATCAACTGCATGCTGTGCTATTCCGCGTGCCCCATCTCTGGACTCGAGCCGAGCTTCATCGGTCCCGCTGCCATCGCCCTCGCCCAGCGTTACAACATGGACTCCCGAGACGAGGGGGCGGCGGAGCGTCTGAAGGTGCTCTCCGAGCACGACGGCATCTGGCAGTGCACCTTCGTGGGGGAGTGCACCAAAGTGTGCCCCAAGCACGTGGATCCCGCGGGAGCAATCCAGCAGTACAAGCTCACGGCGGCGACCCACTGGGTCAAGTCGCTGCTCCTGCCGTGGGGCACGAGATGAGCGCGGAGCCCCACTACACGCTCTACCACCCGCGGTGGTACCGCCGCCGCGTATCCGTCTGGTGGTGGCTGCACAAGCGGTCCTACACCGGCTTCGTGCTGCGCGAGCTCACCAGTGTCTTCGTCGCCTTCTTCGCGGCGCTGTTTCTCTGGCAGCTCGTCGCCCTCGCCCGGGGTCCCGAGGCTTATGGGCGGTTCCTGTCCCGGCTGGGGACGCCGCTCTTCCTCGTCCTCGATGCGGTCATCTTTCTCTTCGTCCTCTTCCATGCCATCACCTGGTTCAACCTGACCCCCAAGGCCATGGTCGTACGTCTGCGAGGGAAGCGAGCGCCCGACTGGGCCATCGTCGGACTGAACTATGTGGCCTGGCTCGTGGTCTCGGGAGCGGTGGCCTTCGTGCTGCTGCGCGGTTAGATGCTCGAACGGATCACGCCGCTCTTGTGGCTCTTGTTCAGCGCGGGCGGGACGGTCGCCGCGCTCCTCTTCCCCATCCATGTCCTTCTCACCGGCCTGGCCTTTCCCCTAGGATGGCTCGAGCCGCCCTCCTACGAAGTCGCCCACCGCCTCCTGACGCATCCGGTGACACGACTGTATCTCTTCGTCCTCATCTCCTTGCCCCTCTTCCACTGGGCTCATCGGTTCCGGTACACGCTCTACGATGGGCTGCAACTCAAGCATCTCACCGCGCTCATCGCCGTCCTGTGCTATGGTGCCGCCCTTCTGGGAACGGCCATGACGGCCTACCTCCTGTGGAATATCCAGTAGGAAATGGAACGGAGGAGCCATCGACGACCGGGGATCATGACGGAGGTGGAGAGATGTCAAGGTATCTCGTCGTCACGCATCAGACTGCTCTGAGCCCTGCTCTCCAGCGCGAGGTAAAGGCGCTGGTCGCGGAGGACCCCGCCGCGGAGTTCGCCGTGCTCGTACCGGAAGCGCCCGGGATGACCCATACGTGGGAGGGCGAAACGGTCGGCGAGCCAAAGGAGCGCGCCGAGGCCGCCAAAACGTTGCTCGAAGAGACCGCGGGGGCGCGCGTCATCCGTACGGCCGCCGGACCGCAGGACCCACTGCAGGCGATCGCCGACGAACTGCGCATGCAGCCGGGCTATGACACCCTCGTC
>JBKOVG010000050.1:0-13938 GCA_046723845.1 Candidatus Methylomirabilota bacterium
CTTCGACGCGAGCTTCCCGCCCGGCGACTTCAGCGGCTTCGGGCGAGACCTCACCGGAGACTTCGAGGCGGACGCCAGTGATCTCGGCCAGGGCGTGACCGGATATCTGAGCGTGCAGGTCAACACCATCACTACGGGCAGCGACGGCCGCGACAAGGACATGTACAAGGCGCTCTCTGCCGATCGCTATCCCACGATCTACTTCGTCATCCAGACCGTGGAAGCTCCGTCGTTTCCTCTCGGGGTGGGTGACCATAACGATACGCTCCTGACAATTCAGGGGCGACTGTCGATCGCCGGTGTCGAGCGGGTCAAGCGCTTTTCCGGACGCATTCGCTTCAAGCAGGGAAAGCTGTGGGTGCGCGGCGAGAGCCGGTTCAAGATGAGCGACTTCGGGATCAAGCCGCCCCAGTACCTTCTTTTCCGGGTGAAGGACGAGGTCGGGGTCGGATTCGACCTCCTGCTCGAGCGCCGTCCCTGATTTACCGACCCCACCCCGAATAGATCCACCCCGGTAACGTCTGTAAGAAAAACGGGGTCTTGCGGAACGGCGCCCCATCTCTGGATGTTTCCATTGCCGATCGGCAGTCCGGCATCCGTCCGGCCTTCGTAAGCATCAAAAAGGCCAAGGAGAAACGGCCATGACGTTCAGAGAGACAGGCGAGTCCACGACGCTCGAGACCATCCATTCGACGGCACCCACCGCCCGGCCAAAGGCCAAGCTGCGTAAGGCGACACTGCCCAAACTGGAGGCTGAGCCGTCCGGAGTCGATCTCGAGGAGGAGGAAAAAACGGTCGTCCTCGAGGAGACCCCGGCGTTATCTGCCGACGCGCTCAAGCCTGCCGCGGGACCGGCCGAGGATCCCGTCCGGCTGTATCTGAAAGAGATCGGCAAGGTCCATCTCCTGACCGCGCCGCAGGAAGTGAGCCTGGGGCAGCGCATCGAAGTAGGGCAGATCCAGCTTCGACGCGCGCTCGCGGGCATTCCCATGGTCACGGGCAAGCTGCTCGCCCTCGTGGACCAGGTGCGCCGCGGTCAGCTCGACCTCGACGAGGTGATTCTGCTGCCTGAGGGCGGTGAGCCCAAGCCTGAGGAGATCAAGCCGCTCCTCGCAACCTTCACGCGCATTCGCCGGCTCGAGCGAGAGATCGAGCGGCTGCAGGTCTCGCTGACGGACAAGCGCCGCGGCAAGACCACGCGCGCGAACTACCACAAGTGGATCGCCCAGAATCGCGGAGCCATCCAGGCCGCGGTGGAGAAGCTGCCGCTCAAGCCTGCCCTCGTGGAGCAGATGCTCGCGGATCTGCGCCGGCGCGTGGCCACCATGAGCGAGGCGCGCACGCCGAAGCAGGTGCGGGAGCTCGAGGCAGAGATCGGCCTCGGCAAGAAGGCGCTCCAGTCCGCCCTGCGGGAGATCGAGGAGCACGACCGCGTGGTGCGTCAGGCCAAGCGCGAGCTGATGGAGGCGAACCTGCGCCTCGTAGTGTCCGTGGCCAAGCGCTACCTGGGTAGCGAGCTGACCCTTCTTGACCTCGTCCAGGAAGGCAACATCGGCCTGATGAAGGCGGTGGACCGCTTCCAGTACCGGCGCGGGTTCAAATTCTCGACCTATGCGACCTGGTGGATCCGGCAGGCCATCACCCGGGCCATCGCCGATCACTCGCGCACGATTCGCATCCCCGTGCACATGGTGGAGACGCTGAACCGCATCTCGCGGGTCAACCGCACCCTGGTCAACGAGATGGGCCGCGAGCCCACGCCCGAGGAGCTGGCCAAGAAGACGGGCGTGCCCGCGCGGAAGGTCCGGCTCATCCTCGAGTCCTCCCGTAAGCCCCTCTCCCTGGAGACGCCCATCGGCGAGGATTCTGAACTGGGCGATTTCCTCGAGGACAAGAGCGCGGAGTCGCCCAACGAGACGCTGATCAGCCAGGACCTGACCAACCAGGTCGAGCGCGCGCTCAGCACGCTCTCGCCCAAGGAGAAGGAGATCCTCCGCCTGCGTTTCGGCATCGGCGAGGAGGGGGAGCACACCCTGGAGGAAGTGGGCAAGCGCTTCGCGGTGACGCGCGAGCGGATCCGGCAGATCGAGACCAAGGCCCTCCGCAAACTTCGCCACCCGCTGCGCGGCCGCGCCCTCAAGGCCTTCGTCGAGAACTGATCCCCTACCCGCCGCCCGCGGACACCCGACGGGCGGCGGGTCGCACCACCCCCCGCCTCACCAGTCGAGCGAGCGGCCGCGGTAGCCACCAGTTCCAGTGCCCCATGAGCCGCATCGTCGCGGGCACGAGGAGTCCCCGCACCACCGTGGCGTCGAGGATCACCGCGATCCCGATGCCGATGCCCACCGCCTTGATGATCACGGACTCCGCGAGGGCAAAGGCGAAGAACACCGCGGCCATGATCGCCCCCGCCCAGGTGATGAGGCGGCCCGTGCGCTCGAGTCCGGCTCCTACCGCGAGCACGTTGTCGCCGGAGCGCTCGTACTCCTCGCGCATCCGGCTCAGGAGCAGGACCTCGTAGTCCATGGACAGCCCGAAGATCAGGCAGAACATGATGATGGGCGTGGCCGTCTGGATCGGTCCCGGAGTGAAGCCGAGCACGTGAGAGAGATGCCCGTCCTGGAAGATCCACACGAGGGCGCCGTACGACGCGCTGATGGATAGGAGGTTCACCACCACGGCCTTGAGGGGGAGGAGCACGGAGCCCAGGAGCAAGAGGAGGGCGATGTAGGTCGCGGCCACCACCAGCCCCACCGCCTTCGGCGCGTTGTCGGTGATGACGCCCATGAAGTCGAGGTCGAAGGCGGTGGTCCCCGTGACGAGGACCTCGCCGTCCACCGGCGGATGCGAGCTGCGAATCGTGCGGACGAGGGCTCGCGCCCCGTCGCTGCCCGCGGGGACCTTGGTCGACACCGCGAAGACCATGATGTGCGCGCCCACGACCTGCGCCACCTCGCGGCGCATGTCCTCGGGCCAGAGCTCCATCGGCACCTTCACGAAGCGCTGGTACTCCTCGCGGCTCGTGTCGGGCGAGAGGTCCATCACGCTCTGTACGCCAGACACCGCGGGCTGGGCGGCCAGCCAGCGATTCAGGTCGTAGGCCTGGCCCATCCGCCCCGGCTCCAGGGGAGAACCGGTGCGATGGTGCACGACCACGATAATGGGCGGGACCTCGCCCGCCACGAAGTCCCGCTGCAGGAGCTCGGCGCCGCGCCGCGACTCCGCCCATGACGGCATCGACGAGGCATCGCCTGCGGCCAGCCGCAGGTGCAGGAACGGGGAGCCGAGCAGGAGCAGGAGCGCGGTCACGGGCAGGAGCACGCGCCACGGATGCGCCATGACCAGGGTGGACAGCCGATGCCAGAAGCCCGTGGTACCGCTGCCGCGGCGGACTCCGGGAATGGCCAGCGCGTTCACCCGGCGCCCCAGCAGGGCGAGCGTCGCGGGCAGGAAGGTGAGCCCGTAGAGGACGGACAGAGCGACGACGAGCGTCCCTGCCACGCCGAGGGACCCGATATTCCCCAGGCCGAGCATGAGCATGCCGAGCAGGCCGATGGCCACCGTCACCCCCGAGAACAGGATCGCCCGCCCCGTCCGGGCCAGGGTGACGGCGAGTGCGTCCGGCACGGACCGGCGCACGATCTCTTCGCGGAAGCGGCTCACGATGAACAGCGAGTAGTCGATGGCCACCCCGAGGCCGATCATGGTCACGATGTTCGGCGCGTAGGCGGACACGGAGGTGTAGCGTGCGAGGATCTCCGTGCCTGCGATGCCTCCGCTTACCGCGAGGAGCCCGACCCCCAGGGGCAGGATGGCCGCCACCACGGATCCGAAGGCGAGGAAAAGGAACAGGGCAACCACCGGCATGATCACCAGCTCGGAGCGCCGCAGGTCCCGCTGAGCGACCTCGACGAAGTCGTGATGGAGCACGAGGGGCCCCGCCGCCACCACCTCCAGAGCGCTCGGAGACACCTTGGAGCGCAGCGAGGGATAAAACCCGGGAGGCAGCGAGGAGAACTCGAGCGACTCGATGGCGGAGCTCCGGTGCTTGAGCTCGACCACCGCGCGGATGCGGTGGCCGTTGCGCGAGATGAGGGTCTGGTCGGGCGGATCGAGGTCGTAGGGCGTGCGAATGCGGGAGACGCGGGGGTCGTCGCGCAGCGCCTGGAGCGCGCCCTTCACCTCCGCCTTGAACGCGGGATCCGTGGCACGGAGGGTGGGATGGCCCAGGATCAGATCGAAGGAGAGCGGCCGGTCCGAGAGCTCGCGGGCCATGAGCTTGGCCGCGCGTCCAGACTCCGTGCTGGCGAGGATAGGGGCCGACGCGGCCCGGGCGCCATGGGCGACCACGACGAAGGCAGGGGCGAGCGACACCAGGGACAGTGCGAAGAGCCACCAACGCAGACGGTAGACCCCGCGCCCCCATCCTTCGAGCAGGCTGCTCATAACGCTCCCAGGGAAGTGACTTCGGCGTCGCTGCGCCTTCCGCTGCGAGCCAGGATCAAGAGTAACAGGAGATGACCCCCGGGGCATGGACTTTGGGCCCGATCGCCGATAGACTCACCGCCACCACCCCCGCACCCGAACCTCAGGAGGGAGACCATGCACATCGGCGTCTGCATCTTCGCCACCGACTATGCGATCCGGATCGACGAGCTCGCGCGCGAGGTCGAAGCCCGCGGCTTCGAGTCGCTCTTCGTCCCCGAGCACACGCACATCCCGGTGAGCCGGCGCACGCCCTTCCCCGGCGGAGGCGAGCTGCCGCGCGAGTACTCCCACACCTTCGACCCCTTCGTCTCGCTGATGGCGGCGGCCGCCGCGACCACCAAGCTACGCATCGGCACCGGCATCTGTCTCATCATCGAGCGCGACACCATCACTACCGCGAAGGCCGTGGCGAGCCTGGACGCGCTGTCCGGCGGGCGCTTCGAGTTCGGCATCGGTGGCGGCTGGAACGCGGAGGAGATGGAGCATCACGGCACCGTGTACAAGACGCGCTTCAAGCGCCTGGAGGAGCAGGTGCGAGCCATGACGGAGATCTGGACCAAAGACGAGGCGGAGTTCCACGGCCAGCACGTGAAGTTCGACAAGATCTGGTCCTGGCCCAAGCCCGCCCAGAAGCCGCGGCCTCCCGTACTCCTGGGCGGCGAGAGCGCGTACACCCTCCAGCGCGTGGTGGACGTCTGCGACGGCTGGTTCCCCCGCGGGCGCGCGCCGGAGGTCATCCTCCCTGCACTCAAGGACCTCGGCGAGCGGGCGGCCAAGGCGGGGCGCGACATGAAGACCATCTCGACGTCCATCTTCGGCGCGAAGCCAGAGGCGGGAGCGCTCGAGACCTACGCCCAAGCGGGCATCACCCGGGCCATCCTCCGGCTGCCCCCGGCGGGGCGGGAGACGGTGCTGCCGCTGCTCGACGAGTGGACGAAGCTCCTGAAGCGGTAGCTATTAGGTGGCCCGCGCGGGAGACGATGCTGCCACTGCTTCGACGAGGACGAAGCTCCTGAAGCGGTGGCGGGTCAGTTGGCCCGCGCGGGAAGATTGGCGATGGCGCGGGCGGCGCCGGTCAGCTCGAGGATGTGGAGCCCCGTGTCGGCGCGGTCCACGATGTAGACGTAGCCGCGCTCGTCGACCTCCACGTTGTTGGTCTGGATCGCCACCTTGCACCGCTCGGCGCCGCCCTCGGTAACGCAGCGCCGATCGGTGCGAGGGGTCACCGCGGGGATGTAGAAGCCGGCCTCCCGTGGATTGAACGGATCGCGAACGTCGACCGCGCGCACCCCGCCGTTGAAGTACGCGATGAAAACGAGCCGCCCATAGTAGATCGGCGTGAACGACTCGTTCGACGAGTGGGGGCCGAAGCGCCCGCCCCGGCTGCAGAACCCTCCCGGCGTCTCCGGCACCTCGAAGGTCGAGATGGAGAAGGGCTTCGAGGGGTCCGTCACGTCCACGAGGAAGGTGAGCTGACGCACCTCGCGGCACTCGTTCCGGAGCGACTCGGAGACCAGCAGCACCATGTCCCGCGTCCGGCCTGCCGCGTTCCCCGTCCAGTCTGGCACGGTCAGTCCCAGGATCGGGAACGCGGTGTGCCCACCCCAGTCCGGCGACATGTCGAGCCGGCCCAGCTGTGGATAGAGCAGGTTCTCCACGGTGGGCGCGAAGCGATCGGCGACCTGGGGATTGCCCTTGAGGAGTTTGTCCCGGTCCACGATCTGGAGCACGCCCTTGGCGCCCGTCCCATAGGCGAAGTACACGCGATCGCGGTAGGCGATGGGCCCGTGCACACCCTCGGGCGCGGTGCCGGTGGCGCCCGGCTGCTGACCGGGCAACCCGAAGTCGCGGATGAAGCGCGGCCGGGCCGGGTCGCTCAGGTCGTAGATCTTGGTCATCCGCATGGTTCGCCATTCCTGCGGCCGGCCGTCCGAGACGAGATAGGCGATGCCCGTGTTGCACTCCCACCAGTTCTTGTGCGTGTGGCCGAGCCCCTTCACCACCGTGGTGAGGAGCCGCGGCTGCTCAGGCGCGCTCACGTCCCAGATCTCGTGGGCGAGATTGCCGAGGGTGCGGAGGAGATAGGTCCGAGCGGGATCGCCCTTGGGCAGGCTCTTGCCCTCGCACACCCGAACCATGGCCGCGCCGCCCGCCTCCGCCTCGCCCGCGGCGCCGGGAATGTGGTGGAGATAGCGGGGCCGGGTCGGATCCGTGACGTCGAGGATCGAGGTCCCGTTGAGCTCGATCTGGCCGGTGAGCGGGTTGAGGCGGCGGCCGCCGTGGTGCCCGACGTAGGCGATCCAGCGGCTCCCCTGTCGCTGGATGACGGGCTGATAGGCGGAACGCCCCTGGAGGTCGTCCTGGCCGACCATGCTCATGTCGCGCTGCTCCGCCTGCTGGGCGGAGGAGGCGCTGGCCATCAGGAGGAGGAGCGCTACCGCGACGAGTTGTCTCATACCGGCATGACTCCGTGCTTCTTCCAGGGGCGCTCGACCTTCTTGGTGGAGGCCATCTCGAGGGCGCGCACGAGAACGGGGCGCGTCTCGCGGGGATCGATGACATCGTCGATGAGGGCGCCCCCCGCCGCGATGTACGGATTGATGAGCTTCCGGAACTCCTCGACCCGGCGCGCCCGCTCCGCGTCGGGATCGGCGGCGCCCGCGATCTCCTTGCGGAAGACGATGTTGGTGCCGCCCTCGGGTCCCATCACGGAGATCTCCGCGGTGGGCCAGGCTACGATCAGGTCGGGCTCGTACGCCTTGCCACACATCACGAAGTAGCCGGCACCGTACGCCTTGCGCACCACCACCGTCACCTTGGGCACCGTCGCCTCGCTCACCGCGTACAGCATCTTGGCCCCGTGCCGGATGATCCCCAGCTTCTCCACCTTGGAGCCGACCATGAAGCCCGGCACGTCCTGAAGGAAGACGAGCGGGATGTGGAACGCGTCGCAGAGCATGATGAAGCGCGCCGCCTTGTCCGCCGCGTCCACGTCCAGTGCGCCCCCCAGCACCATTGGCTGGTTGGCCACCACCCCCACGGGACGACCGCCCAGGCGCGCGAAGCAGGTGATGAGGTTGCGCGCCCAGCCGGGCTTGATCTCGAACATCCGGCCATGATCCACGACGGCCGCGATGACCTTCTTCATGTCGTAGGCGCGCCGCGCGCTGTCGGGCACGATGGACAAGAGCGTCTCGTCCTGTCGATCCGCCGGATCGTCGCAGGGCACGACCGGCGGCTGCTCCAGGTTGGAGCCCGGGAAGTAGGACAGGTAGCCCTTGATCGCCTCGAGGCAGGCCGCGTCATCCGCCACCTCGAGGTCGGCCACGCCGGAGACTTCCGTGTGGATCCGGGAGCCGCCCAGCTCCTCCGCGCTGATGTCCTCCCCCACCACTGCCTTCACGAGAGGTGGGCCGCCGAGGGCCATGTGGCTGGTGCCCTTGACCATGGGCACGAAGTCCGCCAGGGCGGGGATGTACGCGGTGCCCGCCGCCCCTGGCCCCATCATGGCCGCCACCATGGGGACGACGCCGGACATGATCGACTCCTCGCGGAACAGGAAGCCCGATCCCGCGAAGGTCGAGCCGATGGCCTCCTGGATCCGCGCGCCCGCCGAGTCGATGAGCCAGATCATGGGCATGCGCTTGCTGAGGGCGATCTCGCGCGCGCGGTTGCACTTGACGTCGGCCGTGCGCCCCATGGAGCCCGCCATCACCGTGAAGTCGTAGGCGATGAGGGAGGCGGGACGGCCCGCGATCTTGCCGAAGCCGGTGATCACGCCGTCGGCCGGCGTGTCCCGCCCCTTCATGGCGGGGGAGATGTTGGCGTGGCTGGCGAGGAGGCCGATCTCGTGGAAGCTTCCGGGATCGAAGAGCCGGTCGACGCGCTCGCGGACGGTGAGCTTGCCCTCCGCGTGCTGCTTGGCGACGGCCTCGGCGCCTCCCATGGCCAGCGCGCGCCGGCGCCGCGCCTCGAGATCGTCGGCCAGTTCCTTCATGCCCATGGTCTATCGCTTGACCACGGTGGCCCGATAGGTCGCGATGCCGGTGTCCGGGGGCGAGCCGCTGGCGATGGTGAGCATCGTCGCGATCTCGCTCCGATGATGCGTGCCGTGATTGACCACGTGCTGGAGGAGGGGGGCGAGGGCGACCTCGGCGTGGATGCCCTGGTTGTTCGTGTAGGCGAGCGGCCGCGCGAGATCGCTCGCGGAGAGGCCGTCCACGAACGCGCGCTGCTCCGCTTCCAGGGCATCCCACTTCGCGCGGAGCTCGCTCATGCTGGCGAAGTCGGCGTCGCCCGCCATGCGGGCGGGCGGAGCGCCCGTCCAGCGGGAGAGCCAAATCCGGTCCGCCCCGTAGAGATGGGCGAACATGCCCTTGATGGTGGGAAAGCTCCAATGCTTCCCCATGTCGCGCATGGTGACGCCGTCGCCCAAGTCCGCCGCGATGCCGAACAGGCGCCGGTTCGCCCAGCGGTGATAGTCGTAGAGCTCCCGGATCAGCTCGACGCTCATGTCGCCTCCAGGTCGGCGAAGGCCGGGAGCGGTCAGCTCCTCGGCTGCCGGTAGAAGAGCACCATGTCGGTGGGCGGCGGCGACCCCTTGGTCATGGTCAGCATGGCCGCGAGCTCGCTCCGGTGGTGCGTCGCGTGGTTCACCACATGCTGGAGGAGCTGCCAAAGCGGCTGGGCGAAGGGCTTGCCGTTCGTGGCCTTGTAGTCGAGGGTGCGCGCGAGCTCCGCCGTGGCCCGCGACGTCAGGAACGCCCGCTGCTCGGCCTCCAGCTCGTCCCAGTGCGTGCGGAGATCGGCGAGGCTCACGAAGTCGGCGTCGCCGTACAGCTTGGTTGGCGAAGCGCCCTTCCATCGCTCGAGCCAGATGCGGTCGGCCCCGTAGATGTGGGCGAGCATGCCCTTGAGGGTGGGAAAGCTCCAGTGCTTGCCCAGGTCCTTCCGGGCCGTCTCCTCGCCGAGCGCCGCGGCCTCCGTGAAGAGCGTACGGTTGCCCCACCAGTGATAGTCCCAGATGCCGCGGATGAGCTCGAGCTCCATGGTCCGTCTCCTAGTCGAGCACCGCCACCGTGTCGCCTTCCTGGACGGTCTGCCCCTCCGCCACCTTGATCTCCCGGACCGTGCCCGCGCGCGGCGCCTCTACCGGGATCTCCATCTTCATGGACTCCAGCACGATCACGGGATCGCCGGCGGCCACCGAATCGCCCGCCTTGCTCGTGATCTGGAAGACCACGCCGGTGATGTGGGCCTTGACCTCTTCAGGCATTGAAGGCTCCTTCCTCGACCATCTGGGTATGGGTCCGTCCCTCGCGAAACCCCGCGCTCGCCATGACGCGCCGGTGAAAGGGGATGACCGTCCGCAGCCCCTCCACCACGAACGACTCGAGCGCCTGCTCCATGCGGGCGATCGCCTCGTCGCGCGTGGCGCCGGCCGCCACGAGCTTGGCGAGCAGCGGGTCGTAGTGTACCGAAACCTGGCAGCCCTCGGCGACCCCGCTCTCCACGCGGATGCCGGGCCCGGAGGACGGGACCCACCGGGTGATGGTCCCCGGTGACGGCATGAAGTTCTTCGCGGGATCCTCGGCGTAGATCCGGCACTCGATGGCCGCCCCGCGCTGCACGATGTCCTCCTGCCGCCACGGCACGGGCTCGCCCGCGGCGACCAGGAGCTGCGCCTGGACGATGTCGAGCCCCGTCACCTCTTCCGTCACGGGATGCTCGACCTGGAGCCGCGTGTTCATCTCGAGAAAGTAGAACGCCTCGCCCTGCACGATGAACTCCATGGTCCCCGCGTTCACGTACTGGACGGCACGCGCGCCCGTCACCGCCGCCGTGGTCAGCCTCTGCTTCAGGCCGGGAGTCAGTCGCGGGGCCGGGCTCTCCTCGATGACCTTCTGGTGACGGCGCTGGATGGAGCACTCGCGCTCGTGCAGGTGCACCACCTGCCCGTGGCGGTCGCCGAAGACCTGCACCTCGATGTGCCGCGGCTCGGTGAGATAGCGCTCGATGAACAGCGCGCTCGAGCCGAAGGCGGCGCGGGCCCGCCGCTCCGCGGTGGCGTAGGCCTGGGCGAGGCCGGACTCGTCGGCGACCTTGACCATGCCGATGCCGCCGCCGCCCGCCGCCGCCTTCAGCATGAGCGGATAGCCGATGCGAGAGGCGACGCGGGCCGCCTCCTCGAGGGAGGCGACGGGCCCGTCGCTGCCAGGGACGACGGGCACGCCCGCCCGCGCCATGTGTACGCGCGCGCCGACCTTGTCGCCCATCTGCTGGATCACCTGCCACGAGGGACCCACGAAGACGAGGCCGGCTTCCTCGCAGGCCTTGGCGAAGCGCCAGTTCTCCGAGAGGAAGCCGTAGCCGGGGTGGATGGCCTGGGCGCCCGTGCGCTGCGCGGCGTCCAGGATACGCTCGATGCTGAGATAGCTCTCGCGGGCGGGCGCGGGGCCAATGGCCACCGCGAGGTCGGCCTCCCGCACGTGTGGCCAGCCCGCGTCCGCCTCGGAGTAGACGGCGATGGAGTGGATCCCCATGGCACGCGCGGCGCGGAGGACGCGTCGCGCGATCTCTCCGCGGTTGGCGACGAGGACGCTCTCGATCACGATCAGGCGGACTGGATCTGCTCGGTCTTGACCAGGTCGAGCGCGCCCACCCGCCAGCCGCTCTCGCCCTGCTCCCAGCGCGCGTTGAGCGTGGTGGCGCGGCCTGGGCCCTCGAGCCGGTACTTGGCGATGCGATGGCGGCCGAGCTTCGCGAAGGCAACGAGGCGATGCCGGTGAAGCCGGCCATCCTGAAGAGCGGCGAGCACGGGAGCGTCGGGATCGCGATCGAGATACCGCCGAAGGCCGGCGCCGTCCGCGGCCACGAGAGCGTCGCCGAAGGCGCGCACCGCCGTTTCCAGATCCTCCGGAATGGCCCAGGTCTGGCCGGCACGCTCGAGGGCGATGAACTCGCGCGCGTCGTCAGACAGAGCCACCTCGGTCGGCGAGGGCGCGGAGATGGACGGCAGCCCCTGGCCGGTCACGCCCCGCGCCGCCTCCAGTAAGCCCTGGAGCGTGCGCTGCCAACTCTCGACCCGGGCAGCGATGTCCGGCGTGGTGGCGAGATGCCGGATGATCGTCTCGCCCGCCGCGATGTGACGCCGCTCGTCCTCCATGCAGCGATCGAGGATGCGGCAGGTGGGCGGCTCGTAAACGGGATTGGCGCGCCGCCGGTGCTCCGCGTACACGGCGAGGAGATGCGGCTTCAGCACGCGATAGATCCCGGCCAGACGCTCGGCGCTCTGTCCCGGCACCTCGGGCGCCTCGATGGCGTTCATGAGCTCGACGAAGGCCTCGCTGGAGGGCGCGGACTCCTGGGCGTGCGCGCGCAGCTCCGGAAGCCGCCGTCCCCAGGCATCGGTGTGCTGGGCGTTGTCCCACACGTGGCGGCCAAGGAGGAGCTTGGCGGAGAGCTCCGGGGTGAGGGCGATCCAGCCCGCCATGATGCGCGTCATGCGCTCGCAGGCGTAGCGATAGTTGCGGCAGAGGCGGGCGGACTCGTCCGCGGAGAAGTGTCCGTCGAGGATGGGCATGCGCTCGGCGCCTGGCCGGATCAGTAGACCTGGGAGCGTTGGGTCGTCTTGATGAGGCGCTCGATCTCTTCGTCCGTGAAGCCCGCGAGCTTGCGGGCCTCGGTGGCGATGGAGATGGGCACCACCTCGTGGTCGCCGAGCTGGCGCGCCCCGCCCAGGTTGAAGCGCTCGTCGATGTTCTCCTGGAACTCGATGGCCTTCCGCCGCCGCTCGGGGTCGCCGTCGGTGAGGCGGGTGAGCCACTTCGAGCCCATGCGTACGTGGGTGATCTCGTCGGCGAGCACGAAGTCCACCGCGCGCTCGAGCACGGGATCGCCCATCTTCTTGCCGATGTAGACGAGCTGGTTGAACACGTCGCACGCGAGACCCTCGAGGCCCCGGTTCACCCCGGCCACGCGCGCCGCGGCGTCCTCCGCGCAGGCGCAGCGCCACAGGATGGTCGTCTCGGGGAACTCCCCGATGTAGCCCCCCAGGTGCTCCACGAGGCGGATGTAGATCTCCACGTGGCGGGACTCGTCCCACACCTGGCGCGCCATGTCCATGGTGAACTCCCACGGGGCGTCGGGGAAATCGTAGACGGTGCGGCCGGCGCCCTCCATGGCCTGGAGCTCGCCCACCAGGATGCCGTGCGCCCGCTCCTTGATGGACTCCCGGGACGACAGCTCGGGAAAGGGGGTTAGCCCCTGGCTGATCTTGCTCTCCGCCACCTCACGCGCCCGCATGCGGACGAAGCGATCCTCGCGGGCCAGCTTGTCGTATGCGATCTGCCGCTCCATGGTGCCTCCCCGCGCTGAATGAACGACTGTTCAGCGAGTCTAGCCGAAGCGGAGGGCAATGGCAATCCGAGGACTTAGGGTCCTTCCCTAGAAGAGCGCCTTGAAGACCTGGTAGGGCGCGACCTGGATGTAGGAGCGATCGGCGGACCTCTGAGCCCGCATGAGGCGCACGGCGTTGAGCCCGTGATGGCGGAGGGGCCCGAAGGTGATGGGCGCCGACAGGCCGAGCACGGTGTAGCCCTTGAGGGTTTCGAGGGCCTCCACGAATCCGTCGCGGGTCAGGTCGCGACCGGCGCGCCGCAGCCCCTCCACGGCCAGGATCATGTTGGTCGCGCCCGTGAGGGCCGTCGCCTCTCGCCCCTCGAGCTTCGGCTCGTACTTGATCAGGATGTCGAGGACGGCGCGCGCCTCGGGATCGCCGGGCACCGCCCCGATGACGCTGTAGTAGGCGCCCTCCCACAGCTCGCCGAGGAGCCGGTACATCACGAGGTGATCGCCGATGGTGAAAGAGCCGACGAGGCGCGGCCGGTAGCCGAGCTTGGCCATCTCCCGCACGAGGGTGGCCGACGGCGTGTTGAGCGCGGCAAGGAAGAGGGTGTCGGCGCCCGAGTCCTTGAACTTCCTTGCCTGGGCGCTCAGCTCGCGGTCGGAGACGTCGTAGCCGATGGCGGCGGCCAGGGTGGCCTTCGGCCCGAGGGCGCCCAGGGCGCGCGTCACCCCCTCCATGACGCCACGGCCCCAGTCGTCGTTCTGATAGAACACGGCGAGCTTCCGGGCGCCGAGATTAGCGACGGAGTAGGTGACGAGGTAGTCCGCCTCGTCCGTGTAGTCGGGATAGTCGATGAAGACGTACCGGAGCTTGTCCCGCGGCTCGCGCGCCCACAGGCGAGGGCTCGCGTACGCGTTGAGGAGAGGCAGGCGCGCCTCCATGATCTCGTCCCGGGTCGCGCTCACCACCGCCGAGCCCACGAGCCCCGCGGTGAGGAAGACGGAATCCTTCATCTCCCGGAGATTGGCCAGGGCCCGCGCGGGATGGAAGCCGTCGTCCTTGACCACGACCTTGAGCTTGCGCCCGTGCACGCCGCCCTGATC
>JBKOVG010000034.1:0-9606 GCA_046723845.1 Candidatus Methylomirabilota bacterium
GACGGGGCGTCCGGTCGCTTCGATCTGCGGACCAATCTGATCCCACGCTGCGCGTTGTGCGCCGACGCCACCGACGTCACCGTAGCCGCCGGTGTGGCCGTGATAGTGAATGAGGACGTGAACCTCGGGGTTTTTGCCGGCTAGCGCCGAGGTGGCGGCAGCGGTGATCAACACAACGGCTTGCGGCCCGATACCTTTCAAGGCAGAGACATTGACCTGGCGCGTGCCGGCCTTCGTAGGCGGGTTGTCCGATTCCGGCTTCTTTGGATCGCGAAGGATGATCTGGTCCGACGGCACGATGTGGCGCTGCACCCAGCGATTGCCGAGCGTGCGGTGGGCGAGAAGGAGAGACGCGCGAAAGGGCGATGGCTGGCCACCCGGCGAGCGAGAATGCGCTGCGCTCGCCGCGGGCTGCCCCTTGGGCCTGCCCCGCCACACTTTCCGCTCCTCTTCGCGCCGTAGCCTTAATCGTGCGCGCATGTGTCACCAGCCTCACACCGGATCCGATTCTAACAAGCCGGTGGCTGCGGGATCCCGGGTATCAGTTGGCCCTCAGTCGGCCGACCACGAGTCGCGGCGGAACGTCGTGCTCCAACCAACTTCAGAGATTCAGGGACTCGGAGCAGGCGGCTCGGCTTGCCGTGACGCCGGCTCAGATCGCGCTCGCGTGGCTCCTCACCCGCTCGCCCGTGATGCTTCCGATCCCCGGCACGCGCTCGATGGAACACTTGGAGGAGAACGCGCAAGCGGCAAGAGTCAGGCTGTCGCCTGACGATGTCGCCGCGCTGGAAAAAGCGTGAGGCGCACGGTGCGGAGATAGCCCTCGGATCAGACGTAGCCGGAGAGAAGCTCCTCACGGTCAGCCGCTCGCCCATGATCATCCTTTCAGCGCGCCGAAGGTCAGGCCGCGCACGATGTGCTTCTGGACGAAGAACGCCATCACCAGCACCGGCAGCGTGATGACGGTGGAGGCCGCGGTGAGGCCGCCCCAGTTCAGGGAGTCGTACGAGACGAAGTTGAAGATGGCCACGGGGAGCGTCCGGGTCGTGTTGCCCGCGATCACCAACGAGAAGATGAAATTGTTCCAGGACGAGATGATGCCGAGGATCGCGGTGGCCACGATTCCAGGACGAGCCAGCGGCAGCGCGATCCGTCGCAGCACGCCCAGCCGCGTGCAGCCGTCGATCAGGCCCGCCTCTTCCAGCTCGGCCGGCACTTCCTCGAAGAAGCCCACCAGCACCCAGACAACCAGCGGCAGCACGACGACCATGTGGGTCAGCATGACGGCCGGGTACGTGTCGATCATCCGGAGCTTCGAAAACAGGATGAACCACGGGATGAGGAACGCGATGCCGGGCGCCATGCGGGCGGACAGGAGCAGCATGCCGAGGCGAGTCTGGCGGAAGCGGGCGATCCCGTAGGCAGCCGGAGTCCCCACGAGGAGACTCAGCAGCGTCGAGCCGACCGCGATGATCAGGCTGTTGAGCGCGAAGCGGAGGAAGTCGCTGCCGCCCAGGACCTTCGCATAGTTGGCCAGGGTGGGGCTGAAGCGCCACTTGGGCGGATAGGCCATGAAATCCACCTGGGTCTTGAAGGAGCCGAGGGCCATCCACACCAGGGGAAAGAGGAGAAACACGAGGCTCGCTCCGAGGAGGAGCCAGAAGCCGGTGCGTCGCGCGAGCCGGGCCGCTACCACGCCGTTCTCCGCACCCGGATGAGCAGCAGGCTCGCCGCCGCGATCACGGTGAAGAACACCACGATGAGCGCGGAGGCATAGCCCAGGTTCAGGTACTTGAAGCTCGTCTGGAAGACGTAAAGGTTCAGCGTCTCCGACGCAAAGCCCGGCCCGCCCTCGGTCATCACGTAGACGATGTCGAACACCTTCAGGGCGTCGATGGTGCGGAACAGCGCGGCGACCACGAGGGTCGCCCGGAGCAAGGGCAGCGTCACGTGCCAGAACACCTGCCGGCTGGACGCCCCATCGACCCGGGCCGACTCGAAGGGCTCGCCGGGGAGGGCGGCCAGTCCGGCGAGACAGATGAGGGTGGTCATGGGCGTCCACATCCAGGTCTCGACGAGCAGGAGCGCGGCGATGACCGACTTCGGACTCGAGACCCACGCGCTGGGGGGCAGCCCGACCAGGCTGAGCAGCCAGTTCAGCACACCGATAGTGGGACTCATCATCGTCATCCACACGAGGGCCATCGCCACCGGTGTGGCGATCATGGGGAGCAGCATCAGGGTCCGCGCGAGCCCGCGCCCGGGGAAGGAGCGAACGAGAAGGTGCGCGATGCCCAGGCCCAACGTCACCGTGAGCACGACCGACCCCACCGTGAACACGAGCGTCGTGACGAGCGCGGGCCAGAATCGCTCGTCCCTGGCGAAGAGCTGGACGTAGTTCTGGAGGCCGATGAATCGCGGGCCGAGCACGCTCGAGGCATACCACTCGTGGAGCGAGAGATAGGCCGTGTAAACGAGTGGAAAGACCATGAGGAGGAACATGGTCGCCACCGCCGGCCCGGGCAGGAGCCAGCGCAGGTTGCGATCGATCCAGCGCTCGACGGCGGCCCCCCGCGTGCGAGCCGGCACCGAGGCGGCGAGCCGACCCGACGTGAGGGTGGACACGATCGCCCCTACTGCGTCTTCTTGATGATCTCCGCCACCGCCTTTTGGGCCTTCTCGGCCGCATCCTTGGCAGACTGCCCCTCGATGACGGCCACGATGGCCGCGCCGATGGCGTCACGCGTCTCGGGCACCGCCACCACCACGGGGTTGGCCTGATTCGGGTAGCCGTCGGGCAGCGCCGCCTGGAACATGGCCAGCCACTCCTTGGGCAAGCTCGACTGGAACTCGGGGCTCTTCCATGCACTCTCCCGGGCCACGGGAATCTTGGCCTTCGCCTGGCGGAGCACCATGTCGCGACTCGTCGCCCACTGGATGAAGTACCAGGCGGCTTCCTTGTTCCTCGATTGGGCCGAGACCGAAATGGCCCAGGAGATGAGCGGCGTGTGGCTGCCGGCGGGCCCGCGGGGAATCCGAGCGTAGCCCAGCTGGCCCGCAACCTTGGACTTGGTGGGGTTCTCGAAGCTCGACACCCAGTTGCTGGAGTCCGACGCCATGGCGACCCGGCCCTGGGACATGAGGTCCACGACCTCGTAGGTGTGCACGTTCACCACGCCCGGCGGCCCGTACTCGCGGAGCATGCGCCCGTACATCTCGAGGCCCTTGACGGCGGCGGGGGTCGTCAACTGGGGCTGCCCGTCCTTGTCGAGCCACTGGCCGCCGAAGTTGAAGATGAACGGCGCCAGGGTGTAGACGGCGGCCGAGCGCTTGCCCCGCGATACGAAGCCATAGAAGTTGTTCGCCTTGTCCGTGAGCTTCTTGGCCGCCTCTTCCCACTCCTCCATCGTCTGGGGCACCGCCACGTTCTTCGCCTTGAAGACATCCTTCCGATAGTAGAGGAGCTGCACCTCGGGGTAGAGGGGCACCCCGATGAGCTGTCCGTTGACGGTGGCGATCTGTCGCGTGTTCGGAAAGAAATCCTCGAAGGCGAACTGCGGGCTCGTCAGCGCCGAGTTTGTCACGTACTTCTCGATGGGCTCGTACCAGCCAGCCTTCAGGAAGCGGAGCCCGTCCCAGGAGGTGAGGCTCATGAAGCCATCCACCGAGCCCGAGCCCGACACCATCTCCACCGCGAGCTTCTGACGGAACTGGTCCTCCGGGAAGATCTCCCACGCGACCTTGATGCCGGTGAGCTGCTCGAACTCGGGGAGCGCGGGCCGGATGATCTCGTTGGTCCAGTCGTGGCTGTTGACAAGGAAGCGGATCTGCTTGCCGCTGAACCGCTTCCAGTCGAACGCGCCCTGGGCGGTGACCGGCGACGGCCCCGCGGACATCCAGAGGAGGCTCGCGCCCACGAGCGCGACGAGGGTGGCGGCGATGATGGGTCGCGGCAATCTCAGCATGGCGCTCTCCCCTTCCGGAGACAATGGCACGTCACGCGGTGGTGCTGCCCGTGCGCGCATGCTATGTCAGCCGCGGGGCCGACGCAACCGAGATGCCCCAGGTATTTTCCCCATTGCCGGCGACCGTCGAAGATGAGAGATATGCAAGGGCACGGACGAAGCGGGCAATGGCCAGAAGCGCTAGACGAGCGGCTACTCACACACCCAGGAGGAGAGTCCGATGCCATTCTACGAGCGTGGTGACGTCCACATCCACTATGAAGAGGTCGGCTCCGGTTTCCCGCTGCT
This sequence comes from Candidatus Methylomirabilota bacterium, assembly GCA_046723845.1. Classification (GTDB taxonomy): domain Bacteria; phylum Methylomirabilota; class Methylomirabilia; order Rokubacteriales; family CSP1-6; genus AR37. Next base: position 4,254 of record JBKOVG010000034.1, read on the forward strand.
GCTGATCCCGGGCGGCGGTCTCAATTCCTCGATCTCCTGGTGGACGAGCGGGGCGTCCTTCAACCCGATGGAAGAGTTCAAGGACGACTTCCGCTGTATCACCATGGACCTGCGCAATGCCAACCCCGGGCAGTCCACCGGGCCGCTCCAGATCGAGAAGCCCTGGGACGCCTACGCGGACGACCAGCTCGGCCTCATGGACCACCTGGGCATCCGCGAGTTTCTCGTACTGGGCAACTGCATCGGGGGCCCGTTCATCCTCAAGCTGCTCCAGCGGGCGCCCGAGCGCGTGGTGGCCGCCGTGCTGAGCCAGCCGAGCGGGCATCGCCCGGAGGATCCGGACATCTTCTGGAACAACAACATCACGAACTGGGGACCGGCCCTGTGCGCGCGGCGGTCCGACATCACCATGGGGATGATCGAGCGCTACCTGCACAACCTCTATCGCTCGCCGGCCGATTTCGTCTTCACGGTGACGCGGGACTTCGTGCGCTCCTGCCGGACGCCGATCCTGGTCCTGCCCGACGACATCCCGCCGCACCCGCTCGCGATCTCGATGGAGATCGTGAGCCTCGCCCCCAACGCCGAGGCATCGATCTATCCGTGGAAGGAGTCCACGGACACGATCCGCAAGGTCGTCGAGCATGTCCGGACCTTTCTGAAAGCGCACGAGCCCGTCCGGTCACGCTGAGACGATCCGCTCGCGCCCTGGTCCGGGCTCGTGCAGATCTCCCACAACCCGAGCGTCGATCCCGCGCGCGTGGGCGTCCTCGCGGGCGGTGTGGTCATGATGCGTCCCGATGGCCACATCGGCTTCAGGCACCCGTCCGCTCAGGCAGACGCGCTCGCGGCGCTCGACCGCCACCTCTCGTCGTACCTGATTCCCGAGCCCGCCGTCGGTCCTCTCGCAAGGGCGACCGCCGATGCCTGATCGCGCCAGCCGGTTCAGCCTTCAGGGCAAGCGGGCCCTGGTCACGGGCGCGTCACGGGGCATCGGCGCGGAGATCGCAACCGTCTTCGCGGATGCGGGAGCCGACGTCGCCATCGTGGGCCGGGACGCCAAGGGTCTCGAAACGACGAGGCAAGCCATCGCCGGCAAGGGTCGCCGATGCATCGCGATTCAAGCGGATCTGGGGACGGTGGAGGGCCCGCGCACCGCCGGAACCCGGGCCATCGAGCTCCTGGGGACGGTGGACATTCTCGTGAACAACGCGGGTGTCTTCCATCGCGAGCCCCTGCTCGAGACGACGGTGGAGCACTGGGAGGAGACGCAGGCCGTCAATCTCCGCGCTCCGTTCCTGCTGGGTCAGCTCGTGGCGCCGGGCATGATGGCCCAGCGGGCCGGCAAGATCATCAACATCTCGTCCTTGGCGGCCCAAGTGGGATGCGACGGGCACGCTGCCTACAGCTCCTCCAAGGGCGGGCTCAACATGCTGACGCGCGTCATGGCCGCCGAATGGGGACCGTTCAACATCCAGACGAACGCCGTGGCGCCCACCGTCGTCCTCACCGACATGGGGAAGATGGCCTGGAGCGACGAGGAGAAGAGCGCCCCCGTGAAGGCGCGCATTCCCCTGCATCGAGTCGGGACTCCGCTGGAGATCGCCGACCTCGTCCTCTTCCTCGCCTCGCCGGCTTCGGACTTGATCTGCGGACAGGTCGTCTTCATCGACGGCGGCTACAGCGCCGTGTAGACGTGGGCGGGCCTCGAAAGCCTCGGCGCGCCGTCGCTTCAAGCGTGGCGTCGCATCGCCCGCGAGCGTCTCCGCGATGACCGCCGAGCGAGAAGCAGGGCGAGCAGGCCCCCGCCGACGAGGGTGAGCGTGGAGACTTCGGGTACGGGCGAGGGCGGCGGAAGCGCGATCCTACCATCCTCACGGTCGCTTGATGGGTCCCTTCCCGATCATGACCGGCGCGGGCGCATAGCTGTCGTGGCGCTGGACCCACTCCATGGGGTACGCGAGACCCTTCTCGTCGCGTCCCTTCGGGACCAGGTCCAGCATCTGGTACGCCGCGTTGACCACCTCGATCCCTCGCGCGTAGGCGGAGTAGGTGTGGTAGATGGCGCCGTCGGTGTCGCGGTAGAAGACGCTGAGGCCGGGTCGCTCGCCGGCCCCTGAGCTCGGGGAGTAGTTGTAGACGACGCGGCCGCTCTCGCTCTCCTCGGCGGTGGACGTGACCTGGTAGTCGCGGTTGAAGTCGTTCCGGAACGAGGAGAGCCACTTCACCCGCCAGCCCATGCGCTTCCGGTAGGGCTCGATGGTCGCGTAGGAGGCGCGCGATATGGCCACGAAGCTCACGTCGCGATGTTCGAGATGAATGACGATGCCGTCGAGGTTATCGATCCAGAAGGAGCAGCTCTTGCATCCTTCGTCCCAGCTCGGGTCGAACATGAAGTGGTATACCACGAGCTGGTGGCGCCCCTCGAAGAGGTCGGCCAACGCCGCCTCGCCCTGGGGCCCGTCGAAGACGTAGCGCTTCTCCACCTTCTCCCAGGGGAGCTCGCGGCGCTCCTCGGCGAGCCGATCGCGAAGGCGGGTGAGCTCCTTCTCGCGCGCCAGGTGCTGGCGGCGTGCCTCGATCCATTCCTCGTGCGTGACGATGCGGTGCGTAGTCATGAGCGTGCTCCTTTTCGGCGACCCGTCAGCGGGCGGCGTAGCGGAAGCGGGGATGCCAGCCCGCGGCGCCGTCGGGAAAGAGGTCGAAGAAATGCCAGGCGGTGCAGAAGTCGTCGCCGGGCTGAAACCCCGTGTCGTTCAGGCGAACGATGCCATCGTGCGTGCGGCGGAACACGGAGACACCGGGCAGCCAGCCGCCGCTGCGCGAGCGGTAGCCCATGTCCGCCGCGAAGGTGGTGCCCTGGTGGCTCACCATGGGGAACCGCCAGCCGCGGGAGCGCGCGAAGCGCCGCTGCACGGCCGGCGACTCCGGGCTCGAGACCACGAAGGCCGCGCGATCTGCGAGGTGCGCGTACAGGCCGTTGTAGCCGTCGGCCCACAGGGTGCAGTTGGGACAGCCCGAGCCCATGTTGTGGATGACGATCAGGTCACGCTTGCCGCCGAAGAGCTGGGAGAGTCTGACGGGCCCCTTGGCGGTGCTGAAGGCGTAGTCCTCGACCGGCTCGGGAACGATCTGCCGCTGTACCGCGCGCATGCGCCGCCGCAGGGCGGCGATGCGCTTGCGGTAGGCCATGAGCCGTCGTGATGCCTGCCGGTATCTCATCGTCTCCTCCTCGCCGCCCTGCCCCGGCGAGCGGCGGGCCGGGCCCGCCCGCGATCCAGGCTCTTGACCCAGGTCGCCAGCGCGTTGAACTGTGTCTGCCAGTACTGGCTGTATTCGTTGACCCAGGTCGCCGCCGCGAACATCGGCCCCAGCTCGAGGCTGCAGCGCGCGATGCGGCCCGTACGCTCCTGCTGGACGAGGCCCGCCTGCACCAGCACCTGGACGTGCCGCGACACCGCCTGGAGGGAGATGTCGAAGGGCGCGGCGAGCTCGGAGACGAGCAGGTGCTGCTTGCCCAGACGTTTCAGGATGGCCCGGCGCACCGGGTCGGACAGGGCGAAGAACACCCGGTCGAGGAGCTCCTCGTGGGGGTTCTCCACCTCGTCGGCGAAGGGCAGGCGGCGCCGGTCGACGTCCATTGGCGGGAAGATTATCAACAGCTCAGTTGATAATCAACCAGTGCCTTGACTGATTCTCCCCTCCCTCAGGCCGCCTCCATCGTGTGGTTGGCGCGCCGCCGCGTGAGCACGGAGTACACCGCGGGCAGCACGAGGAGGGTGAGGATGGTGGAGGAGATCAGCCCGCCGATGACCACCCGGGCGAGGGGGCGCTGGATCTCCGAGCCGATCCCGTGCGAGAGGGCGGCGGGCAGGAATCCTACCACCGCCACGATGGCCGACACCACGATGGGCCGGAAGCGGATCACACACCCTCGCACGATGGCCTCGCGAGGCGGCAGGCCTTCGGCGTGGGCCTGGCGGATGGAGGACACGAGCACGACGCCGTTCAGCACGCTCACTCCGAAGACGGCGATGTAGCCCACCGCGGCGGAGATGTTGAAGTTCGTCTGCCAGAGGAAGAGGGCCACCGTGCCCCCGATGAGGGCGAACGGCAAGTTCAGCATGATGAGGAGGGCGTCGCCCACCGAGTTGAAGGCGGCGAAGAGGAGCACGAAGATGATGAAGACGACGAGGGGCACGATGATGTAGAGCCGGGCCAGGGCGCGCTGCTGGTCCTCGAAGCGGCCGCTCCACACCATCTCGTAGCCCCGGGGAAGCTTCACGGCGGCCTCCACCTTCTTCATGGCCTCGGCGACCAGGCCGCCCATATCACGATCGCGCACGCTCCACTTGATGGCCACCCGTCGCACGTTGCCGTCGCGCAGGATCTGGCCGAACCCTTCCGTCTTGGTGAACTCCGCGAGCTGCGTCAGGGGAATCCGCTCCCCGGTCGGGGCGCTGATGAGGAGGTTGCGGAGATTGGCCTGCATGTCGCCGTCGTGGGCCAGCTTCACCACCAGGTTGAAGCGGCGCTCCCCCTCGAAGATCTCGCTGACCGTGCGGCCTTTGGTCGCCGCCTCGATGGCGTCCTGGATGTCCTGCACGTTGATGCCGTGGCGGGCGGCCGCCGAGCGGTCCACCACGATCTGGAGCTGGGGTTGCCCCACGAGCTGGTCGTAGTCCAGATCGGTCACCCCGCGGATGGAGGCGAGGACGCCCGTGATCTCCTTCGCCTTCTGCTGCAACACGAAGAGATCGGGGCCGAAGAGCTTGATGCTGAGCTCGCCCTTCACCCCGGCCAGCGCCTCGTCCACGTTGTCCTTGATGGGCTGGGAGAAGTTCGTGGTGATGCCGGGCAGATCGGACAGGGACGCGGCCATGGCCTCGATGAGCGTGTTCTTCTCGTGGAATCGCCACTGCTCCCGCGGCTTGAGCCCGATGTAGAACTCGTTGTTGTCGGCGCCGTTGGGATCGGTGCCGTCGTCGGGGGCGCCGGTCTGCGAGACCACCACCCGCACCTCGGGAAACCGGCCGATCCGCTCCCTGATCTCGTGAACGTAGGGACGGGTCGCCTCCAGGGCGATGCCCACGGGGAGCTTCACGCGGAGCCACAGGTCTCCCTCGTCCAGCTCGGGAAGGAACTCCTTGCCCAGCACGGTAAAGAGGAAGAGGGCGAGGGCGAGGAGGCCGGTGGCGCCCAGGATGGGCAGGAGCGGCCGGCGGACGCACCATTGGATGGCGGGGATGTAGGGCCGCCGCAGCCAGTGGAGGAGGGGGCTCTCCTTCTCCGACGGCGGCCGCGTGAAGAGAAGGCTCGCGAGCACCGGGATGAGGGTGAGGGTGAGGACGAG
>JBKOVG010000014.1:0-16121 GCA_046723845.1 Candidatus Methylomirabilota bacterium
AGGCCCAGGAACGCATCAGCCGCTAGTCACGCTCCGCCGTCGCTCTCCCGACTGCTTGTCGAAGACGTGCCAGCGCCGGAAAGTCATCCCTACGGCTGCGCCGCGGCCGAGCCGAGGGTCGTCCGCGGCATAGGCGTGCACGGCATAGGCGTGCACCTCGTGCTTGCCCATGCGAATGGTGAGGATGCTCGTGTTGTTCATGGGCAGACTCAGCCGCTCCGCGATCACGCCCGCGGCCGTTCCCTCCCGCGCGTCGAGGGAGACCTGCACGTCTTCGGGGCGTACCCCGATCCAGGCGCCAGGCTGACGGAGGGGCGGGGCGAGCTCGCCGCCATCGAGCACGCTCAGCGGAGGGGTGCCCACGTGGCGGTTGAGGAAACCGGCCACGAAGAGGTTCCGCGGACTGTCATAGATGTCCTGGTACGTCCCGATCTGGGCGATCCGTCCTCGATCCATGATGGCGAGCAGGTCGGCGAGGATCAGCGCCTCGTGGTGATCGTGGGTCACGTAGACGGTGGTGATGCGGAACTGCTCCAGGAGCATCCTCAGGTTGACGCGATACTTCTCGCGCAGCGCCTGATCCAGATTGGCGAAGGGCTCGTCCACCAGGAAGAGGGCGGCGTCGCGCGTGATGCATCGCCCGAGGGCCACCCGCTGCTTCTCACCTCCCGAGAGCCTGGTGGGCTTGCGGTCGAGGAGATACTCGAGCTCCACGCCCATGAGCTCGCTCGTGCGCTCGTACTTGGCTCGGGCGAGCGCATCCAGCTCCGGCGTCTTTTTCCGGAAGAGGAAGTAGGAGAGCACGTTGGCCCGCGAGGTGAAGTGCGGATAGAGGGCGTAGTTCTGGAAGACCATGCCGATGCGCCGGGCTCCCGGCGCCACGTCCTTCACGTCCACCCCGTCGTAGCGCACGGTGCCCGCGTCCGGCGTGATGAGCCCCGCGATGAGCTTGAGCAGCGTGGTCTTGCCGCAGCCGCTCGGGCCAAGCACGACCATGGTCTTGCCGTCCGGCACGGTGAGGCTCAGGTCCTGGATGGAGAAGGCCGCGCGGGGACTGCGGTCGGGCGCCGAGCGCGCACCCGGATGGGCCGCGTTCACCATCACCTCGTAGCCGGGAGTGCCTCGGTCCCCGAGGGTCTTGCACACGTTGATGAGTTCGATGCGCGCCATGCTCCGTCCCCGCTCCGCGAGCGACGATACTACAGGAGACTGGCCGACCCGAGCGCCTTCGACTACGATGCCGTCACGGCCAACACTACGCCAAGGAGGGCACACCATGGCCATTCGCACCGCCGACGTCATCATGCCGGGCAACGACAACGCCTTCGAGACGGGGAAACGCGGGCAGATCTCCTCCATCGCCGATCTCGACCCGTCCTACCGCTGGATGCTCGAGAAGAACGTGACGGCGACCCTGGCCACCATCAAGCCGAACGGCCTGCCCCAGCTCACGCCAGTCTGGCTGGCTCACGACGGCCGCCACATCCTCCTGAACACCAAGAAGGGACGGGTGAAGGACCGCAACATGCGTGCGCGGCCCGACGTGGCCATCCTGTGCGTGAATCCGGAGAATCCCTACCACTGGGTCGCCATCAACGGCCGCGTGGTCGAGACCATCGAGGAGACCGACCCCGCCCGGGGCCGCCAGGCTACGGAGAACGTCGACGAGCTGGCCCACCGCTATATCAACACCACGCCCTACCCGCTGCGCGACCCCAAGGGCGAGGTGCGTGTGCTCGTGAAGGTGCAGCCGACCTACGTGATGACCTTCGGGCCGCCGCCGGCCTAGGCCACCTCGCCGCTCAGCGCGCGGCCGGCGGAGAGAACCGCGAGGGCAGACAGCACGGCTAGCCCGACCAGCACGGGCCGGTAGCCTCCCCACAGCGAATACGCGATGCCGATGCTCACGGGAGCGACGGCGCGGGCCAGCGTGGACCACACGGACAGGGCGCCCGCGATCGCGCCGTAGTGCGTACGCCCCCACAGCTCGGCCACGATGGAGGCGCGCACGAGGGTGGCCATGCCGTTGCTGATGCCGAAGCAGGCCACGAAGGCCACGAGCCCATAGATGCCGGGCACGCCCCACAGGATGAGGAAGGATGCGCTCTGGAAGGCGAGGATGAGCATGGTCACCGTGCGCGAGGACAGCCGCGTGCGCAGGGGAGCGAACACGAGACGGCCGAGCACCTGCATGGCCCCGACGAGACCGATCATGGTGGCCGCGAAAGTGGGCGGGTAGCCCCACTCGATCAGCATGGGCACGGAGTGCAGGCTGATGCCCGCGTGGGCGAACGACTGAATGAGGAACGCGAGGGCCAGGAACCAGAAGGTCGCGGTGCGCAGCGCGGCGCGCGCGTCCACGTCCGGGGTGGCCTCGTGGCGACTCGTGGCACCCGCAGCCTCGTCGCGGTCGCGAGGATGCGGGCGCAGCAGGAGCGCGTGCATGGGGATGGTGGTCGCGCCCATGAAGGCCGCGAGCACGATCACGGCCTGCCGCCACCCGAGCCAGCCGGCGAGCCAGCTCGAGATGGGATTGAAGATGGTGCTGGCGAGGCCGGCGGCCAGGGTGAGGATGGTGAAGCCGCGCTCGCGATCGTGCACGAACCACTTGGCGAGCACGGCGAACGCGGGCTCATAGAGCACGGTGGCCATGGTGAGGCCGATGGCCGCCCACACCAGGTAGAGCGTGTGGAGGCTCTCCACATGCGCCCACCCCACGAGGAGCAGGGTGCCCGCGCAGGAGCCCAGCGTCATCATGACGCGGGCACGTCCTCGATCGACGAGGCGCCCGGCGGGCACGGCGGCGGCCGCGGCGAGGAAGAGCGCGATGGAGAACGCGGCTGTGCTCTGGGCGCGCGACCAGCCCATCTCACGCTCCATGGGGGCGAGGAGCACGCCGAAGGCGTAGTAGAGGATACCCCAGGTGATCGTCTCGGTCACGGAGAGCGTCGAGACCATGACCCAGCGATAGCCCGGAGATGTCGGCGCCAGCGTGCGCTCTCTCACCGTGTGGGCGAGTCGTCTCGCATTGTCGGGCGATCGTGCCAGAGCGGACGAGCGGGGTCAATCCGCGCACGGTCGCCCGCCCAACTTGCTGGGCTCCCCACGGCGCGTCGCACTACAATGCCGCCGTGACCTGCCTCTCTCTGCGGCCGCCGTCGAGGTAGCCCGCCATCCCGATCGAGCGCCCGGCAGCGCGGCCGCCTTCGCTCCCTCACATCGTCGCGGACTTCGGTCCTCTCTACGGCGCCACCGCCTTCGCCGCCTTCATCTTCGCCGCCTCGGGACCCGTAGCCATCATCCTGACCATCGCCACCCGCGGCGGCCTCGGCGCCTCCGACGTGGCGTCGTGGCTCTTCGGCGGCTTCCTGCTGAACGGGCTCATCAGCATTGTCTTCAGCTGGCTCTATCGCCAGCCGCTCGTGCTGCTCTGGTCCATTCCCGGCACGGTGCTCGTCGGTCCCGGCCTCACGCACCTGACCTTCGCAGAGATCGTCGGGGCGTTCCTCGCCACGGGCGTGCTGATGCTCGTCCTCGGGTTGTCCGGCTGGGTGCGGCGCTGCATGGAGACGGTGCCCATGCCCGTGGTCATGGGCATGGTCTCGGGCGTGTTCCTGCGCTTCGCTCTCGACCTTGTCTATGCGATGCGCGATCGATTTTGGATCGCCGCCCCCATGGTTGCGGTGTTCCTCGCCGTGAGCGCCGCCCCGAGGCTGTCCCGGCACGTGCCGCCGCTCATTGCAGCCATGATCGCGGGAGGAATAATGGTCGGGGCGCTCGGCGCCTTCCATCCCGACGCCGGCGGCGCCTTCGCGCTCGCGCGTCCCGTCCTCCACGCGCCCGCCTTTTCCTGGCAGGCCATGGTCGAGCTGGTCATTCCTCTCGCGATCGCCGTCCTCGTCGTCCAGAACGGCCAGGGCATCGCCGTCCTCCGCGCGGCCGGCCACCATCCCCCCGTGGACGCTATCGCTGCGGCGTGCGGCGCCATGTCGATGGTGACCGCGATCACCGGCACCGTCTCCACCTGTCTCACGGGGCCGGTCAATGCCGTGATCTCGAGCGCGGGCGAGCGGCAGCGTCAGTACACCGCGGGGATCGCGGTGGGCGTCCTCGCCATCGCCTTCGGCCTGCTCGCCCCCACAGTGACGCGCCTGATGCTCGCCACGCCGACCGCCTTCGTCGCCGCGCTGGCCGGGCTCGCCTTGCTCCGCGTGCTGCAGGGCACCTTCACCATCGCCTTCGCGGGACGCCACTCGCTGGGCGCGCTCGTGGCCTTCCTCGTCACGGTGGCGGACGTGACCGTGGCCAACATCGGCGCCCCGTTCTGGGGCCTCGTGCTGGGCTTCGGCGTGTCGTGGCTACTGGAGCGGCGGGACGGGCGGAGTGCCGGACTCTGAGAGCTGGCTACGCTCGTGGCGCAGGCTCATGGCGATCGGCGCCTCGACCGCCGGATCCTCGGCCACCGTGTAGAGCGAGTCACCGCGGTGTACGAGAGTCAGCCGCGGCCCCTGGGCGGTCACGAGCGTCACGCGATTGCCGCGCGAGACGACCGTGCCGGAGAACTTCTCGGCCTTGGCGAGGTTGTTCGTGCCGAGCTTCGCCCGGCTGATCGTCGCCGTGAACGTTCCATCCGGCCTGATCTGCACCACGCAGTCACCCTCGTCCTCGTAGAGCGACGCCTCGAGCTGACTGAACGAGCCCCGCCACGTGCCTGCGAGCTGCTTCTCGACGTACTCGGCGGGAACCTGATCTCTCGGGAACGAGCCCGCTCTCATGCCCGCTCCTGCGCAGCCACTGACCAATCCCACCAGCGCGATACTGGTGAGCAGCATACTCGAAACCTTCATAGCATCCTCCTCTGCCCGCGACTTTCTTGGCGCGGCGAAATTCTAGAGGGCAAGAGCCATGCCCACACGCATGTGCGGGGTCTGCTTGCAGTTTCCTGTGACCGCCGACCGGGCGAGTGCTCGGCCGACCCGGGCGAGCGCTCAGGCTACCCGGTCGCTCCTTCCCGGCGGGAGGCGCTCGTCACGGGCAGGAGTCGCCGGATGCGGGTGACCAGCTGAAGATGGACCGAGCCGGATCGAGAGCTCACGATCCGGCTCGGCCTGGACGGGAACGGCTATTTGGCGGTTACGGCCGCGGCGACGAGCTGCTCGGCGGCGACGAGGAGGGCCCGCCAGTCGGAACCGTGGGGAATCACCGACTCCGATGGGTGCAGCCCGTAGTACGTGGGCTCGATGCCAAGAGGCGTGGCGCCCGCTTCCACCGAGGCGATCGCCTGGAGGAGGAGCCGGCGCGCCTGGATCACGGCGCGGTCCGCGGGACCGAGGTGCTCCCGGGTCCGATCGACGACAGCGCCCATGCTCTCCTGCACCGCACGATCCTGGACGTTGACGCCGTCGATGCCGGTGAAGGTCTCGGTCCGCTGCACGCGACGATCGAGCAGGTAGTTGTTCTCGCGGTTGCGCTTGGACCGGAAGGTGGTCTGGTCCACGTCCATGGGGCCGTTGCCGAGCCTCGTCTCCAAGCGGTCTTCCTCGGTCAGCGGTGCGGTGACACTGTGCTCCCAGTTGTAGACCATCGTCGTGACGTCATCCATGGGCACCCAGATGTGGCCGGCGGCGCCCGACATGCCGCGGCCGCCCGAGCCGGTGCGCGCGGGACGGATTTGGTGGAAGGGCAGGATGAAGTGATACGCGCGCACGTGGATGTCGCCGCCGTCCAGCGGGCGCAGGCCCGCGTAGCGATAGCCGTAGTCGGTCACGTCCAGCTCGAGGGTGGGCGCCTTGCCGCGCACGAAGGGATCGCCGGGCTTGAAGCCGGGACGCGAGGAGTCCACGGTCATCACGCGGTGCAGGATCGGCACGTGCGAGGTGTCGATGCCGCCTTCGAGCCCCTGCAGCCAATTGCTCTCCTGGATCACCTTCGAGACGTGGCGATGCGTGGGAGGCGCCTGGGTCCATGCGAAGTGTGGCGGAGGTGGACGCCGATCGGCTGGGCCGAGGTAGGCCCAGATGATGCCGCCCGCCTCCACCGTGGGATAGCTGCCCGTGCGGATCTTGTGGGAGAACTCGAGCTCTGCGGGCTCGTTCATCATGTCCACGCAACGCCCGTCCACGTCGAACTTCCAGCCGTGATAGACGCAGCGAAGCCCACAGTCCTCATTGCGCCCGAGAAACAGCGAGGCCTGGCGGTGCGGACAGCGTTCGTCGAGGAGCCCAATACGGCCGCGTGAGTCGCGGAAGGCCACCAGCTCCTCACCGAGCAGCCTCACGCGCACGGGCGGGGAATCGGGCTCCGGCAGCTCCCAGGCGAGGAGCGCGGGAAGCCAGTAGCGGCGCATGGTCTGCCCCATGGGCGTGCCGGGGCCGACCCGAGTGACTCGCTCGTTCTCTTCTCGTGACAGCATGTGGTCGGCCCTCCCGCGACTACGTGCTAGCGGGGCTCAGGCTCGCGCGTCCCGCGTCCCGTAGGAACACTCCCAATAGTAGCCGCACGGGTGCCCGCTGTCGATGCTCGAGCAAGTCAAAAAAGAAGCCCCGGGTGGATCCCCCGGGGCTTCTCAGATTGACCTCTGGCTTGCTACTTCAGCAGGGCCATGGCGCTCTTGGCCTTCTTGGAGGCCTGCGTCATGTTGCCGGCCTTACACGCCGCCTCCGCCTCCTTCACGAGCGACTGAGCCTTGGTCACGTTGGAGGAGCGAGGAGTCTGGCTGCTAGCTGTGGGACCACCAGCACGCGGCGACTGGACATCCTGATTGCCGCGAGGAGACTGGACGTCCTGATTGCCTCGGGGCGACTGCACGTTCTGATTGCCCCTCGGCGACTGCACGTCCTGGTTCCCACGGGGTGACTGCACGTCCTGATTGCCGCGGGGGGACTGCACGTCCTGGTTCTGCCGCGGCGACTGGACATTCTGATTGCCTCGAGGAGACTGCACGTCTTGTTGCGCCCCCGCCATGGAACGAGGTGCCTGGACGTCATCGGGGCTCACCGCGGCCGTCTTCTGCTTCAACATTTCCCTAGCCTGGTCCACCTCCGCCGGGCAGCCCGACTGCGCCGCCCCGAGGTGAGGCCACGCAGGGACCGCAAGCGCTATTGCCAGAATCGCCACGACTAGTACTCTCGTCATCTCTTCACCCTCCCTTTTTACCGTCACGGTCACAGACTACTTCCTCCGTACTTGTTAGGAGCAATGTCGGTGCCACGTGCAGAGATGCCGAAAATGCGGCCACTTGGAGCGCCGAGTCATGACCCCGGGTGGGAAAAAAGGGGGAGTAGTGGGACACAGCTTCCCGGTTGGCTTGACCTGTCCGCGTGGCGGCGTTACGGTCGCCGCATCTGGAGCGCTCCTGACCTTCCGCACTGCACGCAAGGAGGCGACACCATGGCGAGCCTACCCAACGTCGACACCGTGTTCACCCAGGCCGTCCAGTCGAAGAAGATGCCCGGCGTGGTGGTGGCCGCCGCCACCGACAAGGGCACGCTCTATGAAAAAGCGTTCGGCGTGCGCGAGCTCGGCAAGAGCGCACCCATGACGCTCGACACCGTGGTGTGGATCGCCTCCATGACCAAGGCCATCACCGCCACCGCCACCATGCAGCTAGTGGAGCAGGGCAAGCTGAGCCTCGACCAGCCCGCGCGCGAAGTGGTGCCCGAGGTCGGCGCGGCGCGCGTCATCGACGGCTTCGACGCTGCCGGCAAGCCCAAGCTCCGCGAGCCACGGCGGCCCATCACCCTCCGTCAGCTCCTCACCCACACCGCCGGCTACAGCTACGAGATCTGGAGCCCGACCATCGCGCAATACCAGACGGCCACCGACACGCCCGGCATCACCACCTGCACCAACAAGGCGCTCACCACGCCGCTCCTCTTCGATCCGGGCGATCGCTGGGAGTATGGGATCAACCTCGACTGGGCGGGCAAGATGGTGGAGGCGGCGAGCGGCCAGAAGCTCGACCGCTACCTCCAAGAGCACATCACGGGGCCGCTCGGCATGAAGGACACCTCGTTCAAGCTCTCCTCCGGCCAGCGCGCGCGCCTGGCCAGCGTGCATCAGCGCGACGACAAGGGGAGCCTCGCCCCCATCGAGTTCGGCCTGCCCGAGGATCCCGAGTTCCACATGGGCGGTGGCGGGCTCTACGGCACCGCGGGCGACTACCTCGCCTTTGCGCGCATGATCATGCTCGGCGGGCGTATCAACGGCACCCAGGTGCTGCAGTCGGAGACGGTAGCCACGATGGCCCAGAACCACATCGGCCCCCTCGAGATCGGCGTCATGAAGACCGCCATGCCGGGCCTGTCTCGCGACGTGGAGCTCTTCCCCGGCATGAGCAAGAAGTGGGGACTGAGCTTCCTCATCAACACGCAGCAGGCGCCCACGGGGCGCTCGGCGGGCAGCCTCGCCTGGGCCGGCCTCGCCAACACCTACTTCTGGATCGACCGGAGCAAGCGCGTGTGCGGCGTGTTCCTCTCCCAGGTCCTCCCCTTCTACGACGAGACGGCCCTTGGCCTCTTCGGCGCCTTCGAGACGGAGGTGTACCGGGCGCTGGCCTGAGACGACGTCGATCGCAGCCGCTCAGGCCTGCGCGCACTCCACCAGGCGGCAGAGCGCGTTGACGAGCTGCATCTCCTCGATGGACTGGCAGCGCGCTTCCAGGAGGCGCGGGGAGCAGACGAGGACGGCGAGGCACTGGGCGCGCGAGATGGCCACGTTCAGGCGGTTGCGCGAGAAGAGGAACGACAGGCTTCGGGGCACGTCCTCCCCGCTGGACGTGGCCATCGAGAAGAAGACGATGGGCGCCTCCTGCCCCTGGAACTTGTCGACGGTGCCCACCCGGACGCCGTCGGGCAGGACCGTGCGCAGGCGCAGCACCTGGGCGTTGTAGGGCGCGACGACCATGAAGTCGTCGTCACGCAGCGGTCGCGAGCGGCCGTCGGCGTCGGTGAAGATACCGCCGCGCATGCCCGCCACCATCTGCGCGATCCTCCCGACCTCCTCGTCCGAGGCCGACTTGTTGCCCTCGTGCTCGACGGGCGCGAACCGGATGCCCGTGCCGAACGACGTGGTCCGCCGTTTCGCCGACTCGTCGGAGTGGAGCCGTCCCGCGTAGACGATCTCGGAAATGAACCCGGCCACGTCGGGATGCATGCGAAAGCTGCGCTCGAGGAAGACGCCGCCGTCTTCCGGCACGGTGGGGGCATCGCCGAGGAGATGCTCGAGCACGGAGGCGCCGCAGCCCGAGGGATGCACGCCCTGCGAGACCTGCGCCAGCTGAAGCGGATCGCCGAGCAGCACCAGGTTGCGGGCGGCGGTGCCCATGGCCAGCGCATCCGCGAGCGAGACCTGGCCGGCCTCGTCGATCACGAGGTGATCCAGCGTGCCGTCCAGCTCGGAGCGCGAGAAGAGCCAGGCCGTCCCCGCGAGGAGCAGCACGTCGGCCGGCGCGTTCGCGAAGGTCGCGTTGTCCGGATCGCTCCTGATGAACTCGCCGGTGAACTCGGACTCGGAGTTGCCGGATGATGACTTCTTGAGCCCCTTGAAATGCACGCCGCTCTGGCGGGCCACCTTCTCGACCTCCGCGAGCAGAACGTGGATCGCCTTGTGGCTCTGCGCGGCGATGCCCACGCGGCGCCCCGCGGCCAGGAGATGCACGACGATGCGCGCCCCCGTCCACGTCTTCCCCGTCCCGGGCGGGCCCTGGAGGAAGAGGTAGCTTCCGTCCAGGCCGAGCGCATGCGTCTTCATCTCCTCGGGATCCGTGGTCTGCACGGGAGCGCCGTCGGCGAGGCCGCGGATGCGGGGTCGCTCGCGAGCGAGGATGGCCCGGAGCGCCGGATAGCGACCGTCGTCCGCGCGGATCGACTCGGCCACGCGCAGGACGGCATCCCGCTGGGTGCGATCCTCGATCGGGCCACCGGCCACGATGTCGCTCGGGAGCGGCGTGGAGGCAGACTTCGGGCCGCGCAGGAGCTCCAGTGTCCCCCTCACGTCGTCGATGCTGACTATCTCTCCCGCGCTTCTGCCCGTGGCCGGGTCCCAGACCGTCTGTCCCGGATGGAGTTTGTGATCCTGAGGCGGAAACCTGAGCGTGTACGCCAGCGATCTCTTCCGCTGCTGCGGCGGCGTATGGGGATCCGCCGTGAGGTACGCGATCGCCTCGGAGTCTTCGAGGAGCTCGTCCGGCGACTTGCCGAGCCGGTCGAAGTAGGCCCACCAGGCGGGGCGGGCTTCGCGACGGTGGTACTCGAGGAGCTCGCCCGCGATCCAGTGCGGCGCGCCCGGCTCCGCGCCCGTCACGAGCTCCGCGCGTAGCCGCTGCCGGGCATCCAGGGCCTCGGAGGCCTCGGGCGAGGGCGGCGGCACGGCGGGCGGCTCCAGGAACGGCAGATCCGCGGGCCGCGCCTGGTGCAGCCAGTCGAGCAGGCCGAGGGTGGCGCGGCAATCCTCCTCGTTGTAGGCCGAGATCTCGTCGAGCCGCGCCTGGTCCTTACCGTGAAGCCAGCGCTCGTAGTTGAGGATGGCCTGGGTTCCCGAGCGCACGGCGCCGTTTCTGGTGAAGCCGAAGAGTGCTTCGAGCTCCTTGAGCGTGTAGCTCGGCACGCCCGCGCGCAGGGCGCGCCGGACGATGGCATGGAGATCCACGAACACGCGGCGCCGCAGGAGATCGTCGACCTGTGCGTCCCTGGTCAGGTGCTCGGCCATGAGTCGCTTGAGCGTGCTCGGCTCCGAGCCGCTGAAGTGGTAGACGTGGAGATCGGGATACCGCTCGAGCCGCGCGTGGACCAAGTCCAGCAGGGCCTCGAACGCCCGCCGCTCGCCGTCGCGGTCGTGGGCCCAGAACGCCTGGTAGCGAGGCTCGGCGCCGTCGAGGAGGAGGACGCCGAAGAGATACTCGAGGCCGCGGGCCGGCTCGAAGAACGGGTGGCCTTCCAGATCGAAGATCACGTCGCCGGGGGAGCGCCGCGGCAGATCGGAGAATCCGCGCCCCGGCTCGACGGGAAGCGCGCGCCATTCGAGCGAGCCCGAGCGCTGCCGGATGAGCTGGAGCGCAGCCTGCTCGCGCAGGCCCTCGAAGGTCGAGGCCGCCATCCTGACGACGGCGCTGCCCGGGCGAGCTTCCCCGAGCGCGGTCAGCGTCTCGATGCCGCCGGCGAACAGCCGCTTCACTTGATCGCGGTGAATGCCGGCGACCCGGACGACGTGATCCTCCTGCTCCAGCCGGTCGTCGCAGAGGGCGCGGAAATCGCAGAACGAGCAATGGTGGCAGGGGTACGGCCCCGTACGCGATCGAGCGGCCACCGCGGATCCGAAGCGCTGGCGCACGCGCCGGTAGTACGCGGTGACGTCGACTAGACGCACGGGAACGCGCTCGCGGGTGCCGAGGACGATGTAGGCTACCTCGGGCGGAAGCCCTTGCACCTCCTCGAGCGCCTGACTGTAGAAGGACAGCTGGAGCGCGTGCTCCGGCCGTGGATGCCTCGCGAGCTTGGTGTCGAGGACCTGATAGCTCCACGCGCCCAGGCGTGACGGCCGGTCGACGCGCTCCAGGAAGTCGGCGATACCCCGCCAGCCACCCGCAGAGAAGACGGCCTGGTACACGTAGTCCACGCCTTCGCGGACTGTCTCCAGCGTGCGCTGGGCGCCGCCCTCGAAGTCGCGCAGCCCGTCCCGGCGGACCTCGACCACGCGGTGGCCGGCGTCACGAAGCGCGGCGAGGAAGGCCTGCTCGTGCTCCTCGCCCTTGCGGCGGAGCAGCTCCGCGTAGGCGTTCTCGTAGCTCGGGCGCCGGCCTTCCTGGAGAGCCACGGCCAGCTCCAGCTGGGTCAGATGCTCGCAGGCCAGGAAACCGCTCAAGTCGGACGGAGAGAAGAGGAGCTCGCCGTTCAGCTGCTGCATGGCTCAGTCGGCGAGCTTCAGCCCCAGGGACGCCAGCGCCGCGTGGAGGCTCGGATCGTCACGGCGGATGGGCCGGATCCTCGGGTTCGTGATCGGCCGCTGGCGCGGCCGCTCGAAGATCGCCCAGTTCTGGTAGTTGTCGCCGAAGCGCGATTCGTACTCGATGCCGGCGAACTTCGGCAACCCGCTCGGCAGGGAGAGCCGATAGACGTGGTTGGAGATCTCCTGCGTGAAGCGACGCGGCGCCGAGAGACGAATGGCCGCGGCGTCGAGGTCGCCGACGTCGTAGTGGACGATGCGCGAGGCCATGGCCGCGCGGAGGTACGTCAGCGACCGAGCGTGACCGACGTCGGCATAGACGCCGGTGAGGGAGGCCTGCCCGATGGCGCGCGCCTCGAGCCATTTCGAGGGGACGATGCCGATCCCGTACTCCTCGGAGGATCCGTCGATCTCGGCGAGCTCGGCGACCACGGCCGGATCGGGCCGAAAGCGCGAGAGCACCTCGACGTAGGCGCCTTCGAGCTGCGTGGCGGCGTAGAGCACGCGATAGATGCCCTCGGGGTCGTCCCACCGGTTGCCGAAAGTGGCGTCGGAGTGCTGGGCCTCCCACGGAGGCCAGGCCCACGGGTTGGGCCGACGACCGATGCGCGTGACGCGCGAGGGAGGGCGGATGCCCTGGAGGTCGGTCATCCGCCGACGACGAAGGCGCGTGCCGCTGCCACGATCTCCGGGCCGACCTCGTGGATCTCGCCCTCGCGCAAGAGGCGGGCCGGCGAGCGGTCGTCGAGCTGCGGGTTCAACCCCATGAACCAGGCCTGCGTGATCTCCTTGCTGTCGTGCTGGCTGATGAACCTGGCCACGCGCAGCGCGAGACGCAGCCGCGGCTCGATGGCCGGATGGCGAGGGCTCCGGCTGTCGTGCGCGTACTGCTGCACGGCGCGCGCCTCGCGAACGCCGGCGATGTACGCCACGAGCTTGGCGCCTAGGATGTCGATCAGCTCCTTCGCGACGACCTTGAAGGGAGTCCGCGTCGCGTAGTCGAAGGCCTCGAGATCGGGTCGAGGCGCCGTCCGGACTGGAGCCATTGGGTCTCCTCCTTGACTTATCTAACCCACTTATATCACTAGCTAATCACAGATAAACAACAAATCTCACACAACCACAGAGCGACCCACATACAAGTGCTGCAATATCAGCTATTTAGTGGCTGACATGCAAGGCGGCTGGACCGTGCCCCGGGTGCCAGCCTGGCGAGGTGGAGGCAGGGCCCGGGCGAATGGCGAGTGACCGGCGCTATAGGCGTGCGGGATCGGCATCGCGACGTTGCCGCTGCTTGGCGGAAGCTCCATGGGCTGTCGATCCTCCCACGCGCCGATCGACCAATCAGCAGACGATCTCAGCCGAACAGGAGGCATTTCATGCCGAAGGCACTCGACAGGATCACCCCCTTCCTGTGGTTCGACACGCAGGCAGAGGAGGCCGTGAGCTTCTACACATCGATCTTCAGCAACTCGAAGATCACCGGCACCACCCGCTACGACGAGGCGGGATCCAAGGCCGCGGGCAGGCCCAAGGGTTCGGTCATGACCATGGAGTTTGAGCTGGAGGGCCAGCGCTTCGTCGCCCTGAACGGCGGGCCGATGTTCAAGTTCACTGAGGCGGTGTCCTTCGTTGTGAACTGCGAGACGCAGGCCGAGGTCCACCACTACTGGCAGAAGCTCTCCGCCGGCGGCCAGGAAGTGCAGTGCGGCTGGCTCAAGGACAAGTTCGGCCTCTCCTGGCAGGTTGTCCCGAGAATCCTGGGCGAGCTGCTCCAGGACAAGGATCCAGCCAAGGCCCACCGGGTCATGGAGGCCATGCTCAAGATGAAGAAGATCGAGATCGAGCCGCTACGGAAGGCCTCCGAGGGGCGCGCCGCCTAGCCCCTGGTCATCACGGTGTACACGCCGGGAAACCCGCATGCCCCGGCACCGAGAACTGGCAGCCGAACTTTGGATCGGCGACGGTGTCAGGTTTGAGGATGTCGTCACCGGCCGGCTTCACCCCGTTGCGCACCCAGTTCACCAGGTCGGCGAACGCCGCCTCCTCCTCGGCGACGGCGAACCCGCAGTGGTTGTGGTCGCGTATGGCGCGCTGGACGAGGAGATTGGAAGTGCCCTGCTCCGCCGCGCGCCGGGCATAGATCTGCTCCATCGACAGGGGCACGAAGAGGTCCCCGATGGCCGTGGTGCGCACGCGCCAGCCGGGGAGCTCCACCGTCGTGCTCGTCCGCGAGGGCAGCTCGACCATCAGCGATCTGGTCCTGCTCGGCGCGGGCGGCAAGAGCGCGATCTACGCGCGCCTCCGCGGCACGCTGAGCCCCGAGCTGCCCAAGGCGCTCGAGGTGGCCTTCCAGAGCCGTGGCCCCGACGGCCTCAGCGACGAGCTGCTGCGCGACCTGACGCGCCAGCGCCGACGGCCGGGCGTCGTTGCCCTGCACGTTCCGCCGGCAGTAGAATCCCTCCGCCACGTCCAGCCGCGATCACCGAGGGAGGAGCCGACCATGCCCACCAGTCAGCAGCCACCGCCGAAGTTCGAGACGGTGCTCTACGAAAAGTCGGGACCGATCTGCCGCATCACGCTCAACCGGCCGGAGAAACTCAACGCCGCCACCGACCAGCTGGTGGAGGAGGTCAACGACGCGCTCTTCGAGTTCGACGCGGATCCCGACTTGCAGGTAGCGATCCTGTCCGGCGCCGGCCGCGCCTTCTGCTCCGGCGCCGACGTGCAGCAGCGCCAGCTCCGCACGCCCGAGGAGATGCGGCGGCTCGGCGGACCGGCCGGGCGCCGCTCGCGCGAAAACGGCCTCGCCGACACCGTGAACTGGAAGCCGGTGATCGCGGCCGTCCACGGCTATGCCCTGGGGCTCGGCTACTCGCTTTCCCAGTCCTGCGACCTCGTGGTGGCCGCGGAGGGGACGCAGTTCCAGATTCGCGAGGTGCAGCGCGGCCTCGGCGGCGCACAGCACTGGGTCGCCACGTGGTTCTGGACGGGGAGCCGCTTCGCCAACGAGGTGGCCCTGACCGGCCGCATGTTCACGGCCGAGGAAGCGCTCCAGCACGGCATGGTCAACCAGGTGGTGTCGCGGGCCGAGCTGATGCCGGCGGCGGAGGCGCTCGCCCAGCAGATCATCGAGAATCCGCCGCTGGCCGTGCGCGCCAACGTGCGCGTCATGCGCTGGTTCGTCAACGAGATGCAGCGCCAGTCCAAGCTCTACACGCAGGGCCGGGGCCTGCACCTGACCGAGGACTTCCGCGAGTCGGCGGCCGCCTTCGTCGAAAAGCGCAAGCCGGCGTTCAAGGGACGGTGACCGCGATGGCCTACGAGTTCGCCACCTACGAGAAGCAGGGCCGCATCGCCGTCGTCACCATCAACCGCCCCGAACGCATGAACTCGCTCCACCCGCCGGCCAACTTCGAGCTCCACGAGATCTGGAACGACTTCGAGCGCGATCCCGAGGTGTGGGTGGGCATCCTCACCGGCGCCGGCGACAAGGCCTTTTCCGCCGGCAACGACCTGCGCTTCACCGCCGAGCACGGCCGCGACATGGTGCGCATGGCCGAGAGCGGCTTCGGCGGCCTCGCCAACCGCACGAGCAACTGGAAGCCGATCATCGCCGCCGTCAACGGCTATGCCCTCGGCGGCGGCTTCGAGATGGCCCTGGCCTGCGACATCATCATCGCCGCCGACTCCGCCCGTCTCGGCCTCCCCGAACCCCGCGTGGGCCTGATGGCCGGCGCCGGCGGCGTGCATCGCCTGCTCCGCATGATCCCCCACAAGATCGCCATGGGCTACATCCTCACCGGCCGCCACATGACCGCCCAGGAGGCTCACCGCCTCGGCGTGGTCAACGAGGTCGTGCCCCGCACCGAGCTCATATCCACGGCGATGAAGTGGGCCAACGAGATCCTGGAGTGCGCGCCCCTGTCCATCCGCGCCAGCAAGCAGGCGGCGCTCATGGGCCTGGGCCATCCCCTGGACATCGCGCTCAAGCTCAACTACACGGAGGCGGAGCGGATGCGGCGGTCGGAGGACACCGTGGAAGGACCGCGGGCCTTCGCGGAGAAGCGGAAGCCGAACTGGAAGGCGCGGTGAGCTCGCAAGGGCCGCCCTACGGTCACCGTGGCGGCCACGGCTCACCGATGTGGCCATTGGTGATGCCCCACGGACCGGTACACGTA
>JBKOVG010000273.1:0-6394 GCA_046723845.1 Candidatus Methylomirabilota bacterium
CGCTATTGCGATCACGGCTCAGGACGAATTCCACGTTGTGGGAGTAGAGGAGCCGCATCCCTCCGAGCTGATCCTTCAGCGGGAGCGCCTCCGCCTTGAACTTGATCTCGTAATCGCTCCGGAGCTTGGGCCGCACGTCGACCGCCGCGGACATCTGCAGATCCGGATGGCGGAACTTGAAGACGAATTCCGGCGGCCCGGCGGCAAAACCGTGCTCGTACGCGAGCCGCCGGCGCAGGATGAAGGCGTTGTTGTAGAGCCGGAAGTCCGCAGTGTCCAGGAAGAGGACCTCCCGGATCTTGGGGAGCGCGTCCTTGAAGCCCTTGCGCGAGAAGTCGATGTTCACATCGTCCGCGGCGCGCCGCACGAGCCTGGCGAAATCGGTGAAACTGTCGACGGACGTGAACCGGTCCCCCTTGAGGATGATCTTGGACTCGAGGTAGTGGACCTCGTCGAGGGGATGGCCATCGCTATATCTCGCGGGGGGCTGCTTCGGCGTGGCTTTCATGACTCGCTCCTCGTTGTTGCAGACATCGGCCGAGTATAGTCCACGCGTCAGGCGCGAGTCCAGGCTCCGACGAGCTCTGACGCACGCTGCTGGAGACAAGTGACGTGGCCACCGGTTGGGTCTCACGATCCCCGTTGACCAGGGGAGGCGTGCCGCCTATACTCGCGCGATCGAACCGGAGAGGCCGACGGGCGTCGATGATGATCGTCCCGCCGTGACGAGGTGCCGCGATCGCGATGGAGCAACCGCGTACCGGCCGCTGCAGGTGAGTCGACGGGATGTCCTGCTCCGCCTCGGGTCTGTTCTACAGACAGTAAGCACACCTTTCCTCGACCATCGGCGTCCCGGCGAGCCCTCGAACCTCGCCTTGGTCAAGGCGGAGCACGGTTGAGCCCCGGGCGCCGACGGTCCATGACCCAGGCAGGGACGGTGGTGGCGGCCACGACCACTGCCATCGGTGCCGAGCGACGCAGGTTCCTGGTCACGGCGATGGGCACACTGGCGGCGATGACGGCGGCCGCGGTGGTCGGTGGAGGTCATCAGGGAGCAATACGAGAAGACACCCCCGGCCAGGAAGGCCCACGCCTCCTTCACGAGATTTCAGGCAACGGTCAGTCTCTGGGATCACGTCGCGGAAGGCGCCTACCGGCCCTCGTGGCCGGCTGACGGCAGGGAGACTGTAGGGGCAGGAATGAAGAGCCTGAGAGGCTCTTCTACGGCGGAAATGGGCTATAGCGGCGCGCTTCGAAGGACTCGCCTCAAGCCCCGATCCAGAGCTAGAGGAGCACTCAATGGAGAGTTCGGTTCCGGAACCACTCGGCCCAGGCCAGGGGGAGGGCACATCTGCCCTGCCGATGGCCCACCCTGATTCAGATTCAAGCAAGCGAAGCCAAACCAGCCCACGTCGCCGCTTCATAGCGAGAGCCAGCGGCATCGTGGCCGCCGCGGCGGTATCCACCATCCCGGACGCCCCCTCCGTTATTGCCCAGGCAAAGGTCCAGTGGCGCCTGTCGACCGCCTACCCCGCGATGCTGGACGTGCTGCACGGCGCGGCCCTGCAACTGGCGAAGGTGGTCGAGGAGACGAGCGGGGGCGCTTCCGGATCGAGGTATTCCCGGGCGGCCAGATCATGGATCCGTATGCCTGCTTCGACGGCGCGGCCCAGGGCAGCATACAGGCGTTCATGGCTAGCAGCTGGACCTGGGCAGCGAAGGAGCCAGCGTTCTCGTGGTTCGGAACCATCCCCTTCGGCATGAACGGCGAGGGCATGACCGCCTGGTGCTACCAGGGCGACGGGCTGAAGCTCTGGGAGGAAGCCTATGGCGTCTTCAACCTCGTGCCGCGCCCGAGCGTGCCGATAGCGCCGCAGATGGCGGGATGGTTCAGGAAGAAGATCACGACGATCGGTGACTTCAAGGGGCTCAAGATGCGCATCGCGGGCCTCGGGGGCCCCGTTATCACACGGGCGGGGGGCACGACGGTCGCGACGCCCGCCAGCGAGATCTACGCTGCTCTTGAGCGCGGCGTGATCGACGCCGCCGAATGGATCGGGCCGCACGACGACATGAAGCTCGGCCTGCACAGGACCGCGCGCTACTACTACTACCCGGGCTGGCAGGACAGCGGCACCCTGATCGTGTTCGGCTTCAACAAGAAGGCCTACGAGGCGCTCCCCGTCGACCTGCGGCGGACGCTCGACTACGCGACGGCCGCGGTCCACACGTATGCGCTCGCCGATTTCCACACGAAGAACGCGATGGCTCTGGAACGGCTGAAGACTGACTTCAAGGGCAAGGTCGAGGTGCTCCCCTGCCGGGGCCCGCGTTGCGCGATCTGCGGAAGTTGTCGGCCGAGGTCGTCCGCGAGGAGTCGGAGAAGAGCCCAATGGCGAAAAAGGTGTATGCGTCCTTCTCGAAGTTCCAGGCGCCGGTGGGCCCCTGGGATCGGGTTGCCGAGGGCGCGTACCAGCAACTCGTCTCAGGGTGAGGAGGGCAGCGTGACGACCGAACGACGCCGATTCATCGCGACTGCGAGCGGGGTGGCTGCGGCCGTCGCTGGCTCCACGATCGTTGATGCCCCCAACGTCATCGCGCAGCCGAAGGTCCAGTGGCGCATGTCCACGGCCTGGCCCCGCTCCCTCGACGTGCAGCTCACCGCTGAATACTTCGCAAAGATCGTCGAGGAGATGAGCGGTGGGCGATTCCGCATCGAGGTCTTCGCCGGCGGCCAGATCATGCCGCCCCTCGAGTGCTTCGACGCGGCGTCGAAAGGCACCATCGAGGCCTTCATGGCCGCGCCATTCTACTGGGCGCAGAGGGAGCCCGCGATCCAGTGGTTCCAAATCCAGATTCCGGCGCCCGTGGTGCGCGAACTCAAGAAGTTTGCGGCTGAGGCTATCAGGGAAGAATCGGAGAAGACTCCCATGGCCCGTAAAGTCCACGCGTCTTTCACGAAGTTCCAGGCCCTGGTGGGCCCCTGGGACCGCATCGCCGAGGGCGCCTACCATCAGCTCGTGGCGGGGTGAGGAGACTCCCATGACGGCCGACCGACGCAGATTCATCGCCACGGGGGGCCGGGCGGTGGCAGCGGCCGCGGCCGCCGCGGCTATCGTCGACGCCCCCAACGTCATCGCGCAGCCGAAGGTCCAGTGGCGGATGTCCACGGCGTACCCTCCGGTGCTCGACCAGCTCCAGGGATCGGCCCAGCGACTAGCGAAGATTGTGGATGAGATGAGCGGTGGGCGGTTCCGGATCGAGGTCTTTCCGGGCGGTCAGATCATGCAGCCGTTTGAGTGCTTCGAGGCAGCCTCCCAGGGCAAGATCGAGGCTTACATGGGCACGGCTCAATACTGGAGGGAAAGGGAGCCTGCGATCGAGTGGTTCTGCACCATCCCGTTCGGCATGAACCCCCAGGGCATGGCGGCCTGGTGCTACCAGGGCGACGGCCTCAAGCTCTGGGAGGAAGCGTACGTCCCGCTCAACCTCGTACCGCGTCCCGCCTATTCGAACGCCCCGCAGATGGGCGGATGGTTCCGGAGGAAGATCAGCACGGTCGGTGACTTCAAGGGTCTCAGAATGCGCATTCCGAACCTTGGCGGCAAGGTCTACACCAAGGCGGGCGCCACCACGGTGCTCACCCCGGGCAGCGAGATCTACGCCGCGCTCGAGCGGGGCGTGATCGACGCCGCCGAATGGGTCGGACCGCATGACGACATGGAGCTGGGGCTGCACAAGACCGCGCGCTACTACTGCTATCCGGGCTGGCACGAGCCGGGCACCGTGGAGGAGTTTGGCTTCAACAAGAAGGCGTACGAGGCGCTTCCCGTCGACCTGCGGCGCATGCTCGACCATGCCGTGGCGGCTGTGCACGCCTATGCCCCCGCCGATTTCCACCTGAAGAACGCGATCGCGCTCGAGCGCCTCAAGACGGAGTTCAAGGGCAAGGTCGAGATCGTCCAGTTCCCGGCGCCGGTGCTGCGCGACCTCAGGAAGCTGGCGGCCGACGTCGTGAGGGAAGAATCCGAGAAGACCCCCATGAGCCGCAAAGTGCACGCCTCCTACACCAAGTTCCAGGCGCTGGTGGCTCCCTGGGACCACGTGGCCGAGGGCGCCTACCATCAGCTCGTGGCGGGATGAGGAGGGCAGCGTGACCACTGAACGACGCAGGTTCCTGGCGACGGCGAGCGGTGTGATGGCGGCCGCGGCTACCGCCGCCATCGTCGATGCCCCCAACGTCATCGCGCAGCCGAAGGTTCAGTGGCGGATGTCCACGGCCTGGCCCCCGGTGCTCGATCATCTGCAGGGGTCAGCCCAGCAGCTGGCAAAGATCGTCGAGGAGATGAGCGGCGGGCGGTTCCGGATCGAGGTCTTCCCGGGTGGCCAGATCGTGCAGCCGCTCGACTGTTTCGATGCCGCGTCGAAGGGCACCATCGAGGCATTCATGGCTGCTTCGTCCTACTGGTGGGAGAAGGAGCCCGCGATGGAGTGGTTCAATACCATCCCATTCGGGATGAATCCCGAGGGCAGGACAGCCTGGTACTACCAGGGCGACGGGCTCAAGCTCTGGGAAGAGACGTACGCCCCCTTCAACCTAGTGCCGCGCCCCGGCACGGCGTTTGCCCCGCAGATGGGGGGATGGTTCCGGAAGAGGATCGACACTGTCGGTGACTTCAAAGGGCTCAAGATGCGTCTTGGCAATAACCTCGCCCGTAAGGTTGTCGGGAGGGCGGGCACCACGGCGGTCCTCACCCCGGCCGCTGAGATCTACGCCGCGCTCGAGCGAGGCGTGATCGACGCGGCCGAATGGGTGGGGCCGCACGACGACATGAAGCTCGGTCTCCACAGGACCGCGCGGTACTACTACTACCCGGGATGGCACGAGCCCGGCACCATGAGCGAGTTCGGATTCAACAAGAAAGCGTACGAGGCGCTCCCCGTCGATCTACAGCGGATCCTCGACCACGCCGCCGCCGCCGCGCAGGTCTATGGCCTGACGGACTTCCACGCCAAGAACGCGATCGCGCTGGAGCGACTCAAGACCGAGTTCAAGGGCAAGGTCGAGATCGTCCAGTTCCCCGTGCCGGTGCTGCGCGATCTCAAGAGGCTGTCGGTCGAAGTCGTTAAGGAGCAATCAGAGAAGACGCCCATGGCCCGGAAGGTGCACGCGTCGTTCACGAAGTTCCAGGCCCTGGTGGCCCCGTGGGACCGCGTCGCCGAGGGCGCCTACCAGCAGCTCGTGGTCGGATGAGGAGGGCTGCGTGACGACTGAACGACGCAGGTTCCTGGCATCAGCGAGCGGTGCGATGGCGGCCGCGGCGACCGCCGCCATCGTCGATGCCCCCTATGTGATTGCGCAGCCGAAGGTCCAGTGGCGGATGTCCACCGCCTTTCCCGTGTCGCTCGACGTGCACCTCGGCGCGTCTCAGCAGCTGGCGAAGATCGTTGAGGAGACGAGCGGGGGACGGTTCCGGATCGAGGTCTTCCCGGGTGGTCAGATCATGCAGCCGTTCGAATGCTTCGACGCCTGCTCGCGGGGCACCATCGAAGCCTACATGGCGGCCTCGTACTACTGGAGCGACCGGAAATACCGTCAGCAAGGGCCTGAAGAAGAACCCGCGGTCGAGTGGTTCTCCACCATTCCCTTCGGCATGAATCCCGAGGGCATGGCGGCCTGGTTCCATCAAGGCGACGGGCTCAAGCTCTGGGAGGAGACGTACGCTCCTTTCAATCTCGTACCGCGGCCCGGACCGTCGTTTGCCCCGCAGATGGCCGGATGGTTCCGGAAAAAGATCAGCACCATGGCCGACTACAAGGGGCTCAAGATGCGTATTGGCACGGGCCTCGGCGCCAAGGTCTACGTCAGGGCAGGAAGCACCACGGTCCTGACCCCGGCCTCGGCGATCTTCGCCGAGCTTGAACGGGGCGTGATCGACGCGGTCGAATGGGTCGGACCGCACGATGACATGAAGCTGGGCCTCCACAATACGGCGCGTTACTACTACTATCCGGGCTGGCACGAGCCGGGGACAGTGGTCGAATTCGCCTTCAACAAGAAGGCGCACGATGCGCTGCCCGTCGATTTGCGGCGGACGCTCGACCATGCGCTCGCCGCCGTGCAGGTCTACGGTCTCGCTCTCTTCCATGAAAAGAACGCGATGGCCCTCGCGCGCCTCAGGGCGGAGTCCAAAAAAATCGAAGTGATCCAAATTCCCACCCCGGTGCTCCGCGATCTCAAGAAGCTCGCCGTCGAGATCAACAGGGAAGAGTCGGAAAAGACGCCCATGGCGAGGAAGGTCCATGCGTCCTTTACGAAGTTCCAGGCGCTCGTCGGTCCCTGGGATCGGGTGGCCGAGGGCGCCTACCATCAGCTTGTGGCGGGGTGAGGGAG
>JBKOVG010000229.1:0-23186 GCA_046723845.1 Candidatus Methylomirabilota bacterium
CCCTTCACCCGCAGCCGCACGGTGGCCTCGGCCACCGGCTCGCCGTCGCCCGCGGCCTCCTCCACGATCACCCGGTAGCCCTGCAGCTCGAAGTACGGGCGGTGGTTGCCGAGAGCGCGCTCCATCAGGAGCTCGAACGAGGCCTCGGCGCCCTCGAACTGGAAGCCCTCGTCCTCCATTTGCTTGAGCATCTCGAGGATGCGCCGCGCCTCCGGCGTGTTCTTGTCGAGATCGATCCCGTACTCGCGGGCCTTCCACAGCACGTTGGATTGCCCGGCCAGCTCGGAGACCAGCACCCGCCGCTGGTTGCCGACTGCGTCCGGATCGATGTGCTCGTAGGTCTCCGGGTACTTCAGCACCGCCGAGACGTGGATGCCGCCCTTGTGGGCGAAGGCGGAGTCGCCCACGTAGGGCTGGGCGTCCCACGGCTTGCGATTGGCGAGCTCGGACACGAAGCGGGAGACGTCGCGGAGCTCGCGCAGATTCTCGCGCGGGATGCAGTCGAGCCGCATCTTGAGCATCACGTTGGGGATGATCGACACGAGGTTGGCGTTGCCGCAGCGCTCCCCGTAGCCGTTGATGGTCCCCTGCACGTGGTGCACGCCCTCGGAGACGGCGGCCAAGGTGTTGGCCACCGCGCACTCCGTGTCGTTGTGGACGTGGATGCCCAGCGGCGTCTCCACACGCACGTGGCGCTTCACCTCGCGGACGATCTCCGCCACCTCGTGGGGCAGGCCGCCCCCGTTGGTGTCGCAGAGTACGAGACAATGCGCGCCTGCGACTTCCGCCGCCTTGAGGGTAGCCAGAGCGTAGTCGCGGTTCTTCTTGAAGCCGTCGAAGAAGTGCTCGGCGTCGTAGATCACCTCCTCGAAGTGCTTGAGGAGATAGGCCACGGAGTCGCCGATCATGGCGAGGTTCTCGTCGAGGGTGGTCCCGAGGGCGTGGGTTACGTGGAGGTCCCAGGACTTCCCGAAGATGGTGACCACCGGCGGCCCCGCCTCCACCAACGCCTGGATGTTGCTGTCCTCGGGCGGCCGCACCCCGGGACGTCGCGTGGAGCCGAAGGCGGTGATCTTGGCGGACTTGAACACCGCGTCCTGCACCCGCTTGAAGAAGCGCAGGTCCTTGGGGTTGGAGCCCGGCCATCCCCCCTCGATGTAGTGGATGCCGAGGGCGTCGAGCCGCTGGGCGATGCGGACCTTGTCCTCCATGGAGAAGGACACGCCCTCGCCCTGGGTACCGTCTCGGAGCGTGGTGTCGTAGACCTTGATCTCCCGCGGCATGGGACGATCATCATCTCCCTCCCTCGCCCCGAGTGTCAAGTTTGGGCCCCGCGGGTAGCGTCTCAGCTTAGGCGGTCGGCCGGAATGATCGCGTCCTAGGGCTCACGTTCGCAGGGGCCGGCCGCGGCGAGCGCATGCGAGCCAAGCGGTCCGGTCTAGCGGGATGTTGACCGTCAGCCCGACGATGCCGATCGGGTGACGTAGGAAGCGAGCCATTCTGGCCTCTCTGCTCGGTGGCGCTCGTACTCGAGCTCCTTGATCGGCCCAGCATGGGAGACTCTGCCATCGACCATTTGCACGTAGTAATGGCGGTAATAGCGCAAGGAAGGTGGTGTCGTTGCTGTACGCTCAACGTCAACGTAGCCCTGCACGTGCCCTGTGGACAGTGTGCTGGTCGACGTAGCGAGAGGGCCGCCGACATAAGAGAACCATGCGCCAGAGAAGCCAGGAGCCGCTTGAGCCCAGTGGGGCTACGTCTCACGAGGGAGCGGCTGCGCCTCCCCCGTCGACGGCATCGCCACAAGCGTATCGGACGGGACCTCCTTCCAATTCAGCACGGCTGGGTATCTTCTATGCGCTCTCCGTACTTCCAACGTTGCGGTTCAGCAGTCGGGAGGCG
This sequence comes from Candidatus Methylomirabilota bacterium, assembly GCA_046723845.1. Classification (GTDB taxonomy): domain Bacteria; phylum Methylomirabilota; class Methylomirabilia; order Rokubacteriales; family CSP1-6; genus AR37. Next base: position 1,903 of record JBKOVG010000229.1, read on the forward strand.
AGCACCGCGAGCCCCCGGGGCGCTGCACTGCGATGCTCGGCGCCCCAGTACCGTTCCTCAACGTGAAGCCCGAGGTACCGCCCAGCCGAGTCACTGGATGATCTCATCTGCCCGCGCCAGTACTGGTGGCGGGACGGTGAGTTCGAGTGCCTTCGCGGTTTTCATGTTGAGCACGAACTCGAACTTCGTTGGTTGCTCGACGGGGGGGTCAGCGGGCTTCGCGCCCTTCAAGATCTTGTCCACGTACGTAGCGGCGCGCCGGTACATGTCCGGGAAGTCTGCACCGTATGACATGAGGCCTCCGACTTCCACGACCTCCCTGTACCCGTAGATCGCGGGCAGCCGGCTCGTGGCCGCCAACTCCGCGAGTCGAGTGCGATGCGTCGTGAAAACGCCACTGTCCAATACCAGCAGACCGTCGACCCCGTGCATAGCCTTGAATGCGGAATCAAAGTCATTCGGACCCCGGACCGGCACCGGCTGAAGCTGCATCCCTAGCGTGCGCGCCGCGGCCTCTGCCTCTTTGAGCTGTATCGGGCTGGACGGAGTCGCCGGATGCGAGAGTACTGCCACTCGCCTGAGCTTCGGAACGACCTCCCGCAGTAGCTCCAGACGCTTCCCGGCGAGCTCGGCAGCGATGAGGGCCAGTCCTGTGAGGTTGCCCGCCGGGCGTCCCAGACTGGCAATGAGGCCGACCTCCACCGGATCGGCGGCGTTCACAAAGACGATAGGCACCGACGTGGTCACTCTCTTGGCTGCCACCGCTGGTGGTGAAGACGAAGCCAGGATGACGTCGACCTTCAAACGCACCAACTCTTCGGCAAGCTGTGGAAGCCGATCGAGGCTGCCATCGGTGAACCTGAATTCGATGACCACATTCTGGCCGTCGACGTATCCCCGCTCACGGAGACCTTGCTGAAACGCCTCGACCCAGACCTTGGGCGGCTGGCCCGCGCGCAGGAACCCGATCCGGTAGACCTTCGCCGCCTTTTGCTCCTGCGCTTGGGCTGGGGAAGCGGACAGCGCAACGAACCTTGTGGGAGCGAATAGGAACAAGAACACGAGGATGAGCGCGTCGAGTCGCACCGATAGCGCCAGTTGCCGAGCTCGACGCCAGCGATGGTAATCAGTCAACTGCACAATCGCCCTCATCGTGCGCCGAACGTTAGCGCTCAGGCGCGGGAACAGCCGGAGCGAGGGACGAGCGAGGCTGTTGCCCGTCGCCTGTAGCGTCTTGTTCGGCTCTCCAGGGTTGCCGCGTTCGATCTCGGTTCCCCCACGGCTCACGTATGAGCGATAGCGACATGCGCTTCATTCGGCACCGCTATTCCCGTGTCGTCCGTATACGGCCGGAGGGCCACGCGCACGTCCTCGAGCAACGCGGCGCGGGCGTTCGCGTCGAGTGCCGCGACGGCTCCGGCAAAAGGAGTTGCCGCGAATTGCCCTGGCACGAACGCATCCACCGAGGCGAAACGCATCACCAGGATCGCGATAGAGATGCGCACCTCCCGGAACCCTGCTTGGAGGAGGAGGGACCGCAGGGCATCTGCATCGCCGAGGGCGCACACCGTCCGCAAGCCCGCTGCCACCTCAGCGCTCACGTGCCGTTCGGCCGCGTTTCCCAGGGCCGCAATGTACGGATTGTGTTGAATGGGACGCCACACACTGAGCCCGAGCCGTCCTTCCGGCACCAGCACCCGGTGCATCTCCCGGAGGGCTGCGAGGCGGTCCGGAAAGAACTGCAGCCCCTGCTGACAGAGCACCACATCGAACGCGGCGTTTGCAAAGGGGAGGGCCACCGCACTGCCTTCCTGCCATTCCACTCGCACGTCCTTCGCTAGCGGGAGCGAGCGTGCCACCGCGAGCATGCCTGGGTTGAGATCCAGCCCCGTGACGGTTCCATTAGGACCGGCGCGGTGAGCCGCGAGGCGTGCGACGATGCCCGTCCCACATGACACATCCAGCACGTGTCCGCCTGGGTGGAGGGGAAGCCGTTCAACAAGATCTGCGGCCCATGGGGCAAAGAGGGTCGGGACCATGTACCGCTCGTAGGCTTCCGGCGCACCGGCGCCTACCTGCCATTGCTCTTGTTGGCTCATCCCGATCTCCCGGCTCGCCATGCTATCGAGTTCGGCAGCCGAACTAGAAGTAGACAGACCTGCATATCCCGCTGCATAGCACAGCAGACGCTGCAGCAGCAGGTTGCATATTCCATCTCTGATCTCGCCCCATATTGTCCGCGTTCCTCCTCAGTCTGGGCCAGTTACCTTGGTGTGCGGCGCTGCCAGTGCCAGATGATAGGCGGCGAAGCCTTGCCGCCTATCCCGACGGCCATAAAAATTCTCGCGGTGAGCCAGGTCACCGCCCGGGCTTGATCTTGAGGTCTTCGTAGGGAGCGGAGTAGGAGAAGCCCTTGATGTGGTCCACGCAGGCCTCTTCGACGCGCGGTCCGATGCCCCACAAGAAGGCCAGCTCGTAGATGGGCACGTGCAGCACCCGGTCGTGCATGATCTGCTGGATCTGGCCGAGCAGGGCCTCGCGCTTCTTCCGGTCGAGCTCACGGGCCTGACGCTGGTAGAGATCCTCGATCTCGGGCACGACCCCCGAGGCGTAGATGCCGTTCTTCGTCACGTAGACCTCGATGCGCGTGGCCGCATTGCCGGCGGGGGCCCCCAGTCCCATGATCACGCCCTTGATCTTTTTCTCGCGCCACGCTGTGAGGAAGGCCGCGCGCTCCATGGTGCGCAGGCGCGTCCGGATACCGACTGTCTGGAGATACCCGCCGATGCTCTCGGCCAGCGAGAAGAAGGGCGGAAACGGGGTCAGGTCCCCGGCGTCGAAGCCGTTGGGGTATCCCGCCTCGGCTAGGAGCTTCCTGGCCTGGGCGGGATCAAATGGCGGCGGGTCGAAGGCCCGCGAGAAGTCCAGGACCCGCGGGATGAGGGCTCCGGTCGGGCGCGAGAGCCCGAGGGTCTCGGCCTGATTGAGGGCGTTGCGGTCGAGGGCATAGCTAGCCGCCAGCCGCACCCGCCGGTCGTGCCACGGCGACTTCGGATCCCACTGCTCGGGCAGATCGAGGAAGACGACACCGGGCGGCATGGCGGCAGCCAGCCGGAGTCCCGACGTCCGCTTGACCTCCATGGCCGTCGGCCCGCTCAGCAGATACACGATGTCCACATCGCCCGCCTTGAGGGCGGCGGCGCGTGTGGTCTCGTCGGGCATGCTCCGGAAGACCAGCCGCTTGACGGCGGGGACTTTGCGCCAATAGCCTTCGTATGCCTCCATCACCAGCTCCACGCCCGGCGAGAAGCTCACCACGCGATAGGGCCCAGCGCCCACCGGCGCTTTCAGGAAGCTGTCGTCACCCACCTTCTCCACATATTTCTTCGGTACGATCCACGCCGCCCCGGTAGCAGATGTTCCGTAGAAGGTCATGAAGTCCGGCCACGGCTCTCTCAGATGAAAGCGCACGCGGCCGGGATCGACGACCTGGACCTCGCGCACCCGGTCCTTGAGGAGCTTGGCGGCAGCGCCCCGGTACCGGTCGAAGGAGAACTTCACGTCCTCCGCCGTCACGGGTTCGCCGTTGTGGAACTTCACGCCCTTGCGCAGGACGAACTCGTACGTGAGGCCGTCCTTCGACATCGTCCACGATTCGGCCAGGCTCGGGGTGTTGTCGCCGGCCGGCATCGGCTTCACCAGGGCGTCGTGGATCGCGTACAGCACCATGAACGGATTGATGAAGGCCTCGGTATCGCTGGGATCGAGCCAGCGCGCGGCCAGCGTGACGTGAAGCCCCCACGTCAGCGTGCCCTCGGGAGCCGCGGCCGCAGGCCCGACGCGGGCGAGGTAGAGCAGCAGGAGCACGGGCAGGATCCCAGCGCGTACGAGACGAGATCTCATGCGACCTCCAGGAGGGCTGTGCCGGTTCGCGCGATGCGACAGGGCGGAACGAGGTGCTTCAGACGACCCCCGCCCCGCGCAGCTTGTCGACCTTCGCCCTCGGTATCTTGAGAAGGGACGTCAGGATCTCGTCGGTGTGCTGGCCGAGGAGAGGCGCCGGCGCCTGGGCCGTGCCCGGCGTGTCCCAGAGTCGGATGGGCAAGCCCATGGCCGTGACCGAGCCGGCTTTGGGATGCTGCACACTCACGAACATGCCGCGGGCGCGCAGGTGCGCGCTCTCGCAGACCTCGCCCACCGTCTTGATGCGCCCCGCCGGCACGCCGGCCTCGTCAAGCTTCTCGAGCCAGTCGGAGGCCGGGCGCTTGCCGAACTCGGCGTTGAGGGCCGGGATCAGCGCCTCGCGATTCGTGACCCGCTTCGCCTCGGTGTCGAAGCGCGGATCCTTCGCGAGATCCTCGCGGCCCATAGCGCGACACATGCGCTCCCAGAGCGAGTTGTTCGCCACGCCCAGCGTCAGGTACGCGTCCTGCGCCTGGAAAACCTCGTAGGGCACGATGGACGGATGCTGGTTGCCGCGCCGGGTCGGCTTGCCGCCGGCGTTCCAGTAGAGCCCCGCCTGATAGGTCAGGAGCGAGGCCATCACGTCGAGCATGCCGATCTCGACCTTCTGCCCCTTACCGGTCCGCGCGCGTGCGAGCAGCGCCAGCACGACACCCTGGGCCGCAGCCATGCCGGAGACGAGATCGCCGATGGAGTTACCGACCTTGACAGGCGGGCCGTCGGGGAAGCCCGTGAGGTCCATGACGCCGGACTCGCCCTGCACGATGAGGTCGTACCCGGGACGCGATGACTCGGGACCGCTCTCGCCGAAGCCGGAAATGGAGCAGTAGATCAGCCGCTGGTTCAGCTTGCGGAGCGCGTCGTAGCCGAAGCCCAGGCGCTCCATGGTGCCGGGACGGAAATTCTCCAGCACTACGTCGGCCTTCGCGATGAGCCGCCGCAGGATCGCCTGGCCGTCCGGCGTCTTCATGTTGAGCGTGAGACTCTTCTTGTTGCGGTTCACCGACATGAAATACGTGGCCTCGCCTCCGGTGAAGGGCGGCCAGCCGCGCGTGTCATCGCCCTTGCCGGGCTCCTCCACCTTGATGACCTCCGCGCCCATGTCACCCAGCGACATGGAGCAGAAGGGGCCGGCGAGCACGCGGGTGAGGTCGATGACACGAATGCCCGCCAGGGGCGGACGCGGCTTTTTCGTGTCGGGTGCCTTGCGCTTAGCTGTCGCCACGGAACCGTCCTCTCCAGATGCCCTTGGCCAGGCTCTTGGTGATCGACGTGACCTTCTCGCCGCTGGCCCCGGCCCGCCGCCAGAAGAGACGCGCCCGGTCCGCGAAGCTCATGTGGGAGAAGTAAAACACATTGTCGAGCGATTCGACGCCCACGCTCGAGCCGATTCTGATGCCCCGGGTCTCCGCGCCGTGGCAGAAGAGCCGCGCTCCGCCCTCGAGCTCGATGAGGGCGATGTGGAGCGGTGCCTTGAATCCCTCGGGCGGCGAATGGAGCGTGGTGAAGGACACCACCTCCCCCACCCCGGGCACGCTCGCCGGCTCCATGGCCACGGGATGATCGGGGCAGAAGCGAGCGGGCGGGACGACCATGCGCGCGCAGCGAGGGCAGCGCGAGGCGGCGATGGTCTGCTCCATCATGAGCGCGCCTCCAGCAGGGTGACCCAGTTGTTGGTGGCGAGTCCGCCGATGGACTGGGCCAGCGCCACGTGCGCGGCGACTTGGCGCCCTTCGGCCATGCCGCGAAGCTGCCAGCAGAGCTCCACGATCTGCGAGATCCCTGTGGCGGCTAGCGGATGGCCGCGCGCCTTGAGGCCGCCCGACGGATTAACGGGCAGGCGGCCGTCGAGCGCCGTCTCCCCGTCCAGTGTGGCGCGCCCCGCCTTGCCCACGGGCAAGAGCCCCGTGTCCTCGAGGGAGATGATCTCGAAGGGCGAGAACGCGTCATGGATCTCCGCCACCTCCACCCGCTCGGGGCCGAAGCCCGCCATGGCGTAGGCGGCGACGGCGGCCGACTGCGTGGCCCGGAACGAGGTGAGATCGCTCCGGTAACGCACGGCCATGGTGTCCATGCCCTGGGCGATGCCCGCGATGCGCACCGGCGAGGGCTCGGTGGTGAGGAGGAGGGCAGCGGCGCCGTCGGAGATGGGACAGCAGTGGAAGAGGCGCAGGGGATCCGCGACGAGGCGGCTCTCCATCACCGTGTCGAGGGTGACGATCTCCCGGAAGTGAGCGAGCGGATTGCGCGCGCCGTTCGCGTGGTTCTTCACCGCAACCTGCGACATCTCCTTCAGGGTGAGGCCGCGGCTGTACATGGCCGCCCGCGTGATGAGCCCGGCCAGCGCGGGCATGGTCGTGCCGTAGGTGCGCTCATGGGGATCGACGGAGCGCCCGATGATCTCCGACACCCGGGGCGTGGGCACGTGGCTCATCTTCTCCCCGCCCACCACGAGGACGCTCCGGTGCATGCCAGCCGCGATGACCGAGTAGGCGGTGTAGACGGCGGCCATGCCCGACGAGGTCGCCGTCTCCACACGGAGGGCGGGCACGTCGGAGAGGCCGAGATACGTGTTGATGAGGGAGGCGTAGTTGCCGGCCCCGGTGAATTCTTCCGGGTTCATGGCCGCGACCACGAGCGCGTCGGGCCGCTCGATGCCCGCGTCCTGGAGGGCGGCCAGCCCCGCCTCGGCGATGAGGTCGGGCAGGCTCTCGTCGCGCCGCCCGAAGCGCGTCATCCCGACCCCGGCGATCCAGATGTCACTCACCCGGACATTTCAAACCGCGGACCCGGGGGGTGTCAAACTCTTTGGATCCGCAGCGCGCTAGGGTGCTCGCTCCTTCGGAGAGGCGATGGCGCGCGGTGCCTCCGCCCCCGGAGAGGAGGCATGCCCGTTCTCCCCGCTCCCGCGCCGCCACGGACCGGGCGGAGGAGGGATTCGCACCTCGAACTCGCGCATCAGCCGCAAGAGATACGTCCTCTGCAAGCCGAGCGCGCGCGCGGCACGAGTGCGATTGCCGCCCGACTGGGTCAGCGTCGCCTCGATGAGACGCCGCTTGAACTCGCTCACCGCGCCGTGAAAGCCGTTCGGCTTCGGCGCGGGTGACGGTGCGGGCGGCATGACGGCCATGACCATGCTCTGTGGCAACGGACGTGCCATGCGCGCGCTCACGGTAATTCACGCACATGCGCGGATGGCCACCGCGCGGCTGCCGTGACACCAGTGCATAGCCGCGGCGCCAGTTGCAGCGTGCGAAGGGCAACGGCCACGCTCGCGCCCGCCGCGGGCACAAAAAAACGGGGACCCGTTGCCGGGTCCCCGTGAGGAGACGAAACGCGAGAGGAGCGGCTAGCCCTTGGTCGCCGGCTTGACGCCGGGGTTGTCCTTGAAGAACTGCTTGTTCATCTCGATGAACTGCTTCCAGTTCGCCGGCGTCTCGTCCTCGGCGAAGATGGCCTTGACGGGACACACGGGCTCGCAAGCGCCGCAGTCGATGCACTCATCCGGATGGATGTAGAGCATGGTCTCGCCTTCGTAGATGCAATCCACGGGGCAGACCTCGACACAGGCCTTGTCTTTCACATTGATGCAGGGTTCCGCGATGATGTACGCCATTACAGCCTCCTGTGAGCAGCACAGTGTCCTCGTCGGCGATCGCCGACGGGCGGCAAAACCCCCGTAGTTGTATCAACTTGCCTTCGAGGGGTCAAGCGTTAGAGGGACGCTCAGAGCGTGCGCAGCTTCGGGTCGAGGGCGTCACGCAGCGAGTCGCCGAAGAGATTGAAGGCGAACACGGCGAGGCTGATGGCGAGACCGGGAAAGACAGCCATCCACGGGGCGGACTCCGCGAAGTCCACCGCCGCGCCGCGGAGCATGAGGCCCCAGGCGGGCGTGGGCTCCTGGACGCCGAGCCCGAGGAAGGAGAGCGAGGCTTCGAGGAGGATGGCCTGGCCGAGGAACGAGGTGAGCATGATCAGGTACGGCGCCATCACGTTCGGCAGCATGTGGCGCAGGATGATGCGCGCGTGCCCGAAACCGGCGGCGCGCGCCGCGTCCACGTAGGGCATCTCGCGGATGCTCAGCGCGCTCGAGCGGATGACGAGGGCACAGCGAGGGATCATGGGAATGGTGATGGCCATGATCAGGTTGTGCAGCGAGTTGCCGAGGATGGCCACGATGGCCAGGGCCAGGATGATGAGAGGGAAGGCGATGAAGATGTCGAGCACGCGCTGGAGGTAGAGATCCACCCGCCCGCCGAAGTAGGCGCTGCCCACGCCGAGCACCGCCCCCACCGTGGCGCCCACCACCGCGGCCCCGAAGCCCACGAGGAGAGCGGTGCGCGAGCCGTAGATGAGCCGGGAGAGGACATCGCGCCCGAAGGCGTCGGTGCCGAGCCAGTGGGCGGCGCTCGGCCGCGCGAGCATGGCGCCGAAATCCACCTTCTCGGGATCGTAGGGCGCGATGACGTTGGCGGACAGGGCGACCAGTACGAGGAGGAGGACGACCGCCGCCCCCGCCGCGCCCAGCGGCCGGCGCCGGCAGAAGTCCTTGACGACCCCCCACCAGCCCGCCCGCGCGGCCTCGGCGGCGGTGACGTCGACGGCGTCGAAGGGGACGTTGATAGCCATGGCTAGCGGTAGCGGATCCGCGGATCGAGCCAGCCGTACATGAGATCCATGAAGAAGTTGACGATGATGAAGACGGAGGCGACCAGGAGGACGAGGGCCTGGGTCATGGTGTAGTCGCGGCGGGTCACGGCCTGCACGAAGAGGAGGCCGAGCCCGTTCAGGTTGAAGACCTGCTCGGTGACCACGAGGCCGCCCATGAGGAACGCGAACTCGATGCCCGTCACCGTCAGCACGGGCAGCATGGCGTTCTTCAGGGCGTGGCGCTTGAGGATGAGCATCTCCACCAAACCCTTGGCGCGCGCGGTGCGGATGTAGTCCTCGCGCAGGACCTCGAGCATGGCAGAGCGGGTCATGCGTGTCGCCACCGCGGAGAGGCGGTAGCCCACGGCGAGGGCAGGCCAGATGAGCTGGAGCAGATTCTGCCACGGGTTGACCCAGAAGGGCGTGTAGACCATGGGGGGCAGCCAGCGGAAGACCACGAGCAGGGTGAGGATCATCAGGATGCCGAGCCAGAAGGACGGCGTGGCGATGCCCGCGATGGAAACCACCCGCGCGAGATAATCGACCCACGTGTCCTGCTTGAGGGCGGCGGCCACCCCGAGGGGCAGCGCGATGAGCACTCCCACCACGGTGGCCATGATGGCGAGCTGCAGGGAGAGCGCGAAGCGGAGCTTGATCTCCTGCAGGATGGGCGCCCCCGTCCACATGGAGGTGCCGAAGTCGAGGCGCATCAGCCCCCAGATCCAGGTGGCGAACTGCTTCCAGAGCGGCTGGTCGAGCCCGAAGCGCGCGCGCTCCGCGGCCAGGTTCTCCTTGGAGGCGTAGGAGCTCTCGCCGGAGAAGCGCAGCTCCACGATGTCGCCCGGCACGATGCGCATGAGCACGAAGATGACCACCGCGACGCCGAAGAGCGTCGGGATCATCAGGAGGAAGCGCTTGACCACGTACTTCCACATGTTCTAGCGGTGGTCCTCCGTCATGCTGCTCCTCATGCGTGAGCGCCCCTCACGCTGGGCCGACCCTGCGCTCCACCGCCCCTCACCCTGCCCTCTCCCCTGTAAGGGGAGAGGGTTGTAGGGAGGAGCTTCGCTCATCTCCTAGTCGGTGAGCCAGACCGTGTCGAGCTGCTGGTTCAGATAGTGGCTGGGAGTGATGGTCCAGCCGTGCATCTTCGCGCTGTGAGGGATGATGCGATGCCACTGCAGCGTGTAGATGTAGTGGACTTCCTCGTCGAGGAGACGCTTCTCGAAGGCGCGCAGGGCCTTCCGCCGCTCGTCGGCGTCCACCGCCCGCGCCTGCTTCACGTACAGCTCGTCGAGCACTTTGTCTTCGTAGCGGCTGTAGTTCGCGTTCGAGACGGAGCTCGACTGGAACTTGTAGATGTCGAGGTCGGGCTCCACGATGAAGCCGCACTGGAAGTCCGCGGCCGCCTCGAAGTCCCCGCCCCGCAGCGTCGCGTAGTAGGCGGCGGCCTCCACCACCTCCTGCTTGACGGTGACGCCGATCTGCCGCCACTGGTCGATGAGCCACACGGCCAAGGGCTCGTAGGGCATGGCCACCCCGCGGTTCTTGTACGTGAAGGAGAGGTTCTCCGCCCCCGCCTCCTTGAGCAGGCGCTTGGCCTCCGCCCGGCTCGCCGCTATGTCCTTGCTGTAGCCGGCGAGCTTCTCGAGCTCGGCGGGCGGGGTGGCCCACGGCGTGCCCGGCACCTGGATCCCCGCCACGTCCTTGACGATGGCGATCTTGGACAGCGCCTTCGACCCTTCGTAGCGGTCGAGGGCGAGGGTGAGCGCCTTGCGCACGCGCTTGTCCCCGAACGGCTTCCTCTCGTGGTTGAGGGCGACCAGGATCACGCAGTTCCAAGGGCTCTCCTGGACAGTGATCTTGTTACCGAGGGCCTGGACGATGCTGTCACGCTCGGAGGGGCTGAAGCCGCGGAACTGCGCCTGCGCGCGCTCAGCACGCACCGCGGCCACCATGGCGGACGACGAGGTCATGAAGACAGCGCGGTAGCCGTCCAGATAGGGCTTGCCCTTGTCCCAGTAGTCCGGGTTCTTCTTGCCCACCCAGTGCGAGCCTTTCACGTACTCCACGAACTTGAAGGGGCCCGTGCCATTGATGTGCGTCTCGTACCAACGGGGATCCTTTGCCAGGAGCTCCGCTCGGTAGATGAAGTTGTACGGAGAGGCGAGATTCGCGAGGAACGAGGACTCCGGCCACTTGAGCCGGAAGCGCACGGTCTGCGGATCGGGGGCCTCGATGGCCTCCACCGACACGTAGGCGCCCTTGCGGCTCGAGGCGACGCCCGCGGGCGGGAAGATGATGTGGTCGTAGGAGGCCTTGACGTCCTTGGAGGTGAGGAGGCTTCCGTCGTGGAACTTGACCCCCGACCGGATCTTGACCGTCAGCGTGCGCGAGTCCTTGGAGAACTGCCATGACTCCGCGAGATCTCCTATCACCTTCGTTCCCGTGTTGTCGGTGGGGTCGGTGCGGAAGAGCGTGTTGTAGTGGGGCGCGATGGGATGGATGAGCCCGAACGTCTCCTCACGATGGCCGTCGAAGGAGGGCGGCTCGGAGGGGACCACGAAGGTGAGCTCACCGCCGTAGCGGGGCTTGTTCTGAGCGAGAGCGGACACTGGCGCCGCCAGCACGGCGACCAGCAAGAGTCCCCTGGTGATGCGCCCGATGATGGGCCTTCTCATGCAACGCCTCCTTGCGCACTCGCGGTGGGAAAGACCGGCAATAGTTCCGGCGAGTTAGCGTACATTAGCGGGCGCGCCACTCGCTGTCAAGGCGCGGCGCCCTGCTCTTCGACTAAACGCGAATGCAGGCGGCAAGGTGCCCGGGCCGGACGGCGCGGAGCGGGGGCACGCCCGCCTTGCATTCCTCGATGGCGATGGGACAGCGCGGGTGGAAGACACAGCCCGCGGGCGGATTGAGCGGACTCGGCACTTCCCCGCGCAGCACGGTGTGCTCCCGCGTCAGCTCCACCGCGGGGTCGGGAATGGGCACAGCGGACAGGAGCGCCTTCGTGTACGGGTGCTGGGGGTCCTCGTAGAGCGACTGGCGATCGGTGAGCTCGACGATCTTGCCCAGGTACATCACGGCCACGCGATCCGAGATATGCCGGACCACGGACAGGTCGTGCGCCACGAAGAGATAGGTGAGGCCGAAGCCCGTCTGCAGCTCCTCCAGCAGGTTGATGATCTGTGCCTGGATCGACACATCGAGAGCTGAGACGGGCTCGTCACAGACGATGAGGCTCGGCTCCATGGCGAGCGCGCGCGCGATGCCAACCCGCTGCCGCTGCCCCCCCGACAGCTCGTGCGGATAGCGGTGAGCCATGGCGGGGAGCAGGCCCGCGTGCCCCAGGAGCTCCTTCACCCTCGCCTCCCGCGCGGCGCGATCGGGTGCGATCCCATGCACGGCGAGCGGCTCCGCGATGATCTGCCCCACCGTCATGCGGGGGTTGAGCGAGCTGTAGGGATCCTGGAAGATCACCTGCATCTTCCGTCGCACCGCGCGGAGCTCGGCGGGCGAGGCGGCGGCCAGATCCTTCCCCTCGAAGAGGATCGACCCGCTCGTGGGCTTCTCGAGCTGGAGCACGCACCGCCCGGTGGTGGTCTTGCCGCAGCCCGATTCGCCGACGAGCCCGAGCGTCTCCCCGCGCCGGATGGAGAACGAGATGTCGTCCACCGCTTTCACCACCCCGCGCCGGCCCCCCAGGAATCCGCCCGTGATCTCGAAGTGCTTGGAGAGGTTCCGAACGGTGAGGATCTCCTCCCGGCCCGGCGGCTCCTCGCGCGCCCGATCGTCGCGGGCGACCGCGGCCACGCTCACGCCGTCACCTTTTGCTTGAGCTCCGCGGCGACCCAGCAGGCGGAGACGTGGCCGGGCGACACGGACTCGAGCGGCGGGACTTCTCGAAGGCAGCGCTCGATCGCGTACTGACACCGCGGCTGGAAGGCGCAGCCGGGAGGCAGACGCGTGAGGTCGGGCGGCTGCCCCTGGATGGGCAGCAGCTTGGCCCGGCGGGGCTCGTCGAGCCGGGGCACGGAGCGGAGCAGTCCCAGCGTGTAGGGATGGCGCGGGTTCGCATAGATCTCCGCGGCGGTGCCGCGCTCCACGATGCGCCCCGCGTACATGACGTTGACACGGTCCGCGTAGCGGGCGACCACGCCCAGGTTGTGCGTGATCATCACCATGGCCGCCCCGAGCTGGCGCGACAGGCCCTTCATCAGCTCCAGAATCTGGGCCTGGATGGTCACGTCGAGAGCAGTGGTGGGCTCGTCGGCGATGATGAGGGCGGGGCTGCACGCCATGGACATGGCGATCATCATGCGCTGCCGCATCCCGCCGCTGAACTGGTGCGGATACTGCTGGAGCCGCCGCTCGGGATCGGAGATACCGACCATGCCCAGGAGCTCGATGGCGCGGGCGCGCGACTGCGCGGGCGTCATGCCGAGGTGGATCTCCGGCGGCTCGGTGAGCTGCCGTCCCACGGTGAGGACTGGATTGAGGGAGGTCATCGGCTCCTGGAAGATCATGCCGATCTCGCGGCCGCGCACGTGACGCATCTCGTCTTCCGAGATCTCCAGCAGATCGCGGCCCTTGAAGAGGATCTGCCCACCCACGATGCGGCCGGCCGGCGCCGATACCAGGCGCATGATGCTCAGCGCGCTGACGGACTTGCCGCAGCCCGACTCCCCGACGAGCGCCACCGTCTCCCCAGCCCGCACGTCCCATGACACGCCGTCGACCGCGCGCACCACGCCGTTCGAGGTCTTGAACTGGGTCTGGAGATCTCTGACGTCGAGGAGGACATTGCCGGCCTGCTCCATGGCCGGGCAGTCTAGCACACGCGCGGGCGGGAGCTTTCAGGCCCGGGGCCGAGGGGCGCCCTCTGCCGGTCTCGGCGACCGTTCCCGGGCTCGGTCGCGGCCCGGAGTCGTCAGGCGGCGGGGGGCGCAGCGGGTCACGCCCATCTCGGCGAGGATCTGCTGGATGGCATCGAGGACGCCGCGCATCTCGTTCTCGCCGAGGCGGCCGATGCAGCCGATGCGGAAGCTGTCGGCGACCGTGAGCTTGCCGGGATAGATGACGTAGCCTCGCCGCGCGAGCCGGTCATAGAAGCTCTCGAAGTGAAACGCGGGATCGGCGGGCATGCGTACCGTGACGATGATGGGCGCCTGGATCGCGTCCGGGAGCAAGGTCTGGAAGCCCAGGGCGCGCAGGCCCTCGACGAGGATGCGGCAGTTGTTCGCGTAGCGGGCACCGCGCCCCGCCGTGCCGCCCTCCGCGGCGTGCTCGGCCAGCGCCTGGTCGAGCGCGGCCAGCACGTGGGTCGGCGGCGTGAAGCGCCACTGGCCCGTCTTCTCCATGCTCACCCACTGGTCGTGCAGGTCGAAGGAGAGCGAGTGCGCGTGGCCGCGGGCCGCCTGCAGCGCGGACTGGCGGATGATGGCGAAGCCCACCCCGGGCACCCCTTCCAGACACTTGTTCGACGAGGCCACCAGCGCGTCGTACGGCACGCGGCCGGCGTCGAGGGGAAGCGCGCCGAAAGCGCTCATGGCGTCCACGAGCAGGCGACGGCCGTGGCGGGCGGTGACGACGGCGATCTCCTCCACGGGATTCAGCACGCCCGAGGTGGTCTCGCACTGGATCACCGCCACGTGCGTGATGGCGGGATCGGCGGCGAGCGCGGCGTCGAGGGCGGCGGCGGAGACCGGCGTGTCCTCGGACGTCTCGATGGGCAGGCAGGGGCGCCGGAGGTATTCGCAGATGCGGACCATGCGCTTGCCGTAGGCGCCGTTCACGAGCACGGCGACCTTGCCCTCGCGGGGCACGAGGGTGGCGAGCATGGCCTCCACGATGAAGGTCCCGCTGCCCTGGAGCGGCACACAGACGTGCGTCCCGGCCCCGCCCGCCAGCTCCACGAGCCGCTCCCGGACGCGGGCGTTGAGCTTGATGAACTCCGCGTCCCGCGACCCCCAGTCGCGGAGCATCGCTTCCTTGACGGTGCGGGAGGTCGTGAGAGGGCCGGGCGTCAGAAGCCAGGGATCGCGTCGGGGCTCGGTCATGTCGTGCTCCTTTCAGCTCCTGATCTTGACGCCGTCCGGATCGTATGGCGGCCGCAGAGTGCCGCGCGCCGTCGCTCGGGTCCCGCCGATCTCGATCTCAAAGCGGGCGTCGCGGAGGTAGCGCTCGTCGACGCCCTCGGACCGCTTCACGTAACCCATGGCCACGGCGCGGCCCAGGCTGTGGCCGAAAGCCGCGGAAGTCGTCGAGCCTACGATGCGCCCCTCGCTCCACACCGGCTCGTCACCCAGTGGATAGGCCTCGGGGTCGTCGAGGACGAAGCTCACGAGCCGTCGCGCCAAGGGCTGGCCACGCTGGGCGAGGAGGGCGTCCCGTCCGATGAAACCGCCGGGCTTGTCGAGGCGCACGGCGAAGCCGAGCCCTGCCTCGAGCGGCGTGTCCTCGGTGGTCAGCTCGCGCCCCCACGCGCGATAGGCCTTCTCCATGCGCAGGGACTCGATAGCGTAGTAGCCTGCATCCCGGAGCCCGAGATCCCGGCCGACCTCCTGGAGGGCGTCGTAGACGTCGGCGGCGAATTCCACCGGCACGTAGAGCTCCCAGCCGAGCTCGCCCACGTACGTGATGCGCGACGCGCACACCCGCGCTCGCCCCAGCCAGATCTCCCGGCTCGTCGCGAAGGGAAACGCCGAGTTCGAGAGATCGGTGGGGGTGAGCCGCGAAAGGAGCTCGCGCGAGCGCGGCCCCATCACGCCGAGCACGGCCGAGCCGCCCGTGACGTCGGTGAGGACGGCGCGGGCTCCCGCGGGGATGTGCTGGCGGATCCAGTGGAAGTCACGGGTGCTCTGGGCCGAGCCCGTCACGATGAGATAGGCGTCGCCGCTGAGCCTGGTCACCGTGAGGTCACTCTCGAAGCCTCCGCGCTCGTTGAGCATGCCCGTGTACACGAGGCGCCCGGGCTCTACCGCCACGTCGTTGGCGCAGAGGCGCTGGAGGACACGCTCGGCGTCGGGGCCCTCGAGGCGGAACTTGGCGAACGAGCTCTGGTCGAACAGCGCCACCGCCTCCCGGCAGGCGCGGTGCTCGGCGGCCACGTGGGGGAACCAGTTCTGGCGCCCGAAGGAGTACTCGGTCTCGGGGATCACGCCGGCGGGCGCGAACCAGTTCGCCCGCTCCCAGCCCATCTTGCTGCCGAAGCACGCGCGGCGCTCGCGGAGCCTTTCGTGAAGCGCCGAGCGGCGGAGGCCGCGCCCGCTCTGAAGCTCGCGGTTCGGAAACGCCACGAAGTAGTGCACGCCCACGATCTCGCTCACCCGCTCGCGGAGGAAACGGGGATTGGCGTGGAACGGCGCGAAGCGCCGGATGTCTGCAGGCCACAGGTCCATGGGGGGGCGGTCGTCGGCGATCCACTGGGCGAGCGCGCGCCCCGCCCCGCCCGCGGCGGCGATGCCCCCCGAGCAGAACCCCGCCCCCACGTAATAGCGCCGCACCTCGGGCGCCTCGCCGAGGATGAAGTAGTTGTCCGGCGTGAAGCTCTCCGGCCCGTTCATGAGCAGCCGCACCTCGGCCGTTTCCAGCGCGGGCACACGCTGAATGGCGTGACGCATGAGCGGCTCGAACTTCTCCCAGTCCTCGGGCAGCGTGCCGAAGCTGAAGCCCGCAGGGATGCCTGCCATGCCCCACGGCTTGGCCCAGGGATCGAAGCCGCCCATGAGGAGGCCGGCCACCTCCTCCTTGAAGTAGATGTGGCCGTCGGTGTCGCGCAGGACGGGCAGATCGGGGGGCACGCCCTCGATGGGCTTGGTGACGATGTACATGTGCTCGCAGGCGTGCAGCGGCACCGTCACCCCGCTCAGCCGGCCGAGCTCTCGCGCCCACATGCCCGCGCAGTTGACGAGGATCTCGGTGGCGATGGCGCCCTCGGCGGTCTCCACGCCGACCACCCGCCCGTCCTCGATCCGCACGCCCGTCACCCTCACGCCTTCGTGGATCTGCGCGCCGCGGGCGCGGGCGCCGCGGGCCAGGGCCTGGGTGATGTCGGCGGGATTGGCCTTGCCATCGCCGGGAATGCACACCGCTCCCACGAGGTCGTCGGTGCGCATGAGCGGGTAGCGCTCGCTCGCCTGCTTGGCGCTGATCACCTCGGCCTCGATGCCGAAGGAGCGCGCGAGGGCGGCGTTGCGCTCGAGCTGCACCATGCGCTCCCCGGAGCGGGCCACGCTGATGCTGCCGCAGCGCTTCCATCCCGTGGCCTGGCCCGTCTCCGCCTCGAGGCGGCTGTAGAGATCGGCGCTGTAGCGGATGAGCTGGGTCAGGTTGCTGGAGGAGCGGAGCTGGCCCACGAGCCCCGCCGCGTGCCACGTCGTCCCCCCGGAGAGTCGTCCCTGCTCCAGGAGGACCACCTCGGACCAGCTGAGCCCCGCCAGATGATAGGCGACGCTTGTCCCCACGATCCCGCCTCCCACGATCACCGCGCGGGCGTGGGTCGGCAGCGGCATTACTGGGCGCGGTTCAGGGCGAGATCGAAGATGTCGAAGTTCCGCAGGCGGCGCCCGGTGGGCAGCTCGCCGATGCGGCGGTTGAAGACCAGCGGCACCGACTGCTCGGTGAGACCGCCGTGCGAACGGAGCGGCGCGTCGAGCCCCGAGAGGTCGTGCTTGGCCACGCTGGTGCCGATGACGGTGTGCCGTGCGGACACGGCGATCAGATCTCCCATGCGATCGGGAGGCAGCTCGAAGCGGCGGCATCCCTCATCGCGGTCGAGCACGAGGTCCATGCCGGGCAGCGCAGCTACACTCACGGCGGCGGAGCGGGCGGAGATGCCGTCGGGCAGGTACACGGTGGCGAAGGAGCCGAGGGCGCCGTGGTGCACCACGTAGGGATCGGTAATGGGGAGGATGACGCGCGTGCGGCCCGCGCCGAGCCAGTCGTCGAGCACGTCCTGGAGGTAGATGACCTGCGGCTTTCCTGCCGCGTCGGTCTTGGCGTTCATGCCGTGATCGGCGGTGATGGCGATGGCGGCGCCGAGCTCGTCGAGCTGGGCGAGATAGCCGTCCATCATCTGGTAGAAGTCGTTGGCCGCCGCGGTGCCCGGCGCGTGCTTGTGCTGGACGTAGTCCGTCGTCGACAGGTAGAGGATGTCCGGCCGCGCCGACTCCATGAGCTTGACCCCGGCCGCGAACACGAACTCGCTCAGGTCGGCGCTGTACACGGAGGGCAGCGGCAGGCCTACCAGGCCGAGCACGTCCGTGATGCCGTGCTCCGCCGCTGTCACCTTGTCCGCCTGTTCTGAGGAGAAGCAGATGCCGCGCATCCCGTGTCCGAGGAGGCGGCGGAGCTTGTCCTTGGCGGTGACCACGCCGACCGTGGCGCCCGCCTGCGCGAAGGTGGCGAGGATGGTGTCGCAGCGGAGGTACTTCGGATCGTTCATCATCACCTCGGCGTCCGCGTCGCGATCCCAGAAGTAGTTGCCGCAAATGCCGTGCACGGCGGGCGACACCCCGGTGACGATGGAGAGGTTGTTGGGATTGGTGAAGCTCGGCACCACGGAGGAGCCGAGCAGGCTCGTCCCCGCCGCCGACGCGCCGGAGAGATAGGGCATGGCCCCCGCCGCATACGCTTCCTTCAGGTAGTCCGGCTCGCTGCCGTCCACGCACACGACCACGAGCGGCCGCGTGGGCCACGCGTAGGTCCGGCCGTTGACGGAGAGGGGGCCGTCGCCGCGAGCCATCAGCTCTGGCACCGGCCGCGGCTCAGATGGGAGATCGCCTGCGGGCGCATCTCGGAGTAGAGCCGGCACACTGCCTCGGCGACGCAGGGCCATCGGTGATCCGCGGCCCAGCGCACGGCCTCACGGCTGAGGCGCGCGCGCGTCTTCGGATCGTGGAGGAGGCGCTCGAGTCGATCGGCGAGCGCCGCGGCGTCCCCCTCGGGCATGAGGTAGCCGGTGACGCCGTCCTTCACCGTGGTGGTCAGCCCGCCCACGCGCGAGGCAACCACGGGGCTGCCGCAAGCCATGGCCTCGAGGGCGACCATGCCGAAACTTTCGTAGTACGACGGCATCACCGTCGCCTCAGCCGCGACGTAGAAGTAGCGGAGGCGCCGCTGCGGCTGGGCGCCCAGGAAGCGCACGCGGCCTTCGAGGCCGAGGGTGGCCACCCGTGAGCGGAGCCTCGCCGCGTGCGGGCTCGACGGCTCGTCCGCATCGCCGCCCACGATGTACAGCCTCGCCCCGCCGCCGATGCGAGCCATGGCCTCGAGCAGCGTCTCGAGCCCCTTGATGGGCTGGAGCCGCCCGACGTAGAGGAGGGCGGGCTCGGGGGGCAGCTCGAGGAGGTCCTTGGCCGCGGCCTGGGACATAGGCTGGAAGAGCTCGGTGTCGACGCCGCAGGGGATGACGGAGATGTTCTCGGCGGCCGCCCCGTAGTACCACACGAGATGAGCGCGCTCCACCACGTTGGCGGCCACGATGCGGTCGGCTTCCTTGACGATGCGCGATTCCTCGTCGATGCGCAGGTCGGGCTCGAGCTCCCCCGGCCCCTGGGCCACGGAATTCTTGAGCTTGCCCAGGGTGTGGAACATCTGGACGAGGGGCACCCCCCAGCGCTCGCGCAGCTCGAGGCCGGCCACTCCGGAGAGCCAGTAGTGCGCGTGGATCACGTCGTAGTCGACGCCCTCGGCCCAGCGATGCGCCTCCACGCCCTCGATGAACTCGGGCAGGTGCGGATGGATGGCGTGACGCTCGATCGGCGCGGCCGGCCCTGTGGGGAGATGGATGACCCGCGCGCCGTGCCCCAGGTCGGCGATGCGGGGGATCGAGGCGTTCTGCGAGCGCGTGAACACGTCCACGCTGACCCCCATGCGCGAGAGCTCGCGCGCGGTCTCCCGCACGTAGACGTTCATGCCCCCCGTCTCCTTGCCGCCGAGAGCGGCCAGAGGACAGGTGTGCACGCTGAGGACCGCGATGCGGAGGCTCACGCGCGCACCTGCAGGCGGAAGAGGTCCTGGGGGTCGGGCCCGAAGGCGTACTTGTAAGGCTCCTCGCCGCGGAGGAAATCGAAGACGGGCACGTGACGGGCAATGGCGTCGCCGATCACGTGGGCGAGGAGGACAAGGCCGGGGGCGAGCTTGGCGTGGGTCGGATCGAAGCCCGAGTTGTAGAGGGCGATCGAGCGGCCGTACTCGAGGCAGAGGAAGCTCGCCACCGCGGCGCCGTTCCAATCGAGGAACCACAGCCGCCCCCAGCCGGCGGCGGCGAGCGCGCGGGTCGAATCGCGGAAGAAGTCCTCCATGCGCTCGTCCATGAAGCGCGCCTTACCCACCTTGGAGAGGCGGTGGAGCCGGAGGAAGTCGGCCAGCGCGTCGTCCCAGCCCTCGAGACTGGCGTGCGAGCGTACCGAGGTGCCGGGCAGCTCGCGCTCGAGCTTCCGCATCTTGCGCCGGAGCTCGTGTCGGTCCTTGCCGGAGAGCCGCTCGAGATACGTGCCCCAGGAATCGGGCAGCTCGAGGACGGGACAGCGGTCCTCGCGCTCCACCGTCACGTTCAGGCCGGCGCTCGCGGCCAGACGGGGCACGATCTCGACGGTGGGCGACCCCCCCCGGAGGGCGTGGAGATCCCACTCCGCCGTCTCTCCGGCCCGGTACTGGAGCAGGGTCGCCCACACCTCCTCCTCGAGACCGGCGGGCACGATCAGGTCGAGATAGTCGGAGACGTCGACGCCGCCCACGAGTCGCCGTAACCCGGGGCTGTCCTCGTAGAGGGGAAGAATGCCGGCGAGCGCACCCGCGTCGTCCGAGACCTGGAGGAGCTGCAGGGGTCGGCCGGCCAGGAAGGCGCGGCTCCAGGCGGTCTGCCACTGCCAGGTGAGGAAGAGCGAGGGATGCCGCGCGCGGTCCAGCAGTACGTTCCAGCGCGACTCGTCGAGGGCCTCGAAGCCGGCGAGCGCCTCAACCTTCATCGGTCGCTCCGGTATCCGAGAAGCTTTCCTCGCCGCCCGCGAGGTCTCCCAAGCCCTCGCCGTCCTCCCCGGAGGCCTCGTCCATGGCCGCCTCCAGGTCGTCGCCGAGGTCCTCCCCCATCTCCTGCCCCATGCGCTTGACGAAGCGAGCGACGCTGGCGGGGTCGTTTTCGTCGAGGTCTCCGAGCTGGGAGGGGTCGGCGGCGGCTTCGAGTCTGGCGTCTTCGGACTTGGGGGTGGCGAACCGAGACATGAGGCGGAGGAGCTCTGCGCTGCCACAGCGCGGACATCGCGGGTCGCCGGCCGCCGCAAAGGAGCGTACGAGCAGACTCACGCGCCGATGGCAGCCTTGGCAGTCATACTCGTAGATGGGCACGCTCGATCCTCGCGGTTTCCGGCCCTTGAGATGCCACATCCTAGCACGCGGTTGCAAGGGGGGTCGGCCGCGCCGAGCAAGGGTTGTCACCCCTCGCCTACAAATATTGTCGAGGAAGCCACACCCAGCTTGGGGGAAACCTGCCGAATATGGCTCGATTGTGAGGTTTTTTTGGGACGCCGCACGCAGTGACGGCTGGCACTGCCTTTGCGATAGAGCGGGGTGTCATGGTCAAGAACCAGCGAGGATTCACGATCATCGAGCTGCTGGTGGTGGTGGCCGTCATTGCCGTCCTCACCCTCATCTCGTTTACCCTGTATCAC
>JBKOVG010000193.1:0-21451 GCA_046723845.1 Candidatus Methylomirabilota bacterium
AGGCACGCGTGCTGTTGAGGAAGCTACTGGCGGGGAAGATTGAGATGATGCCATTGCACGATCAGCAGCGCGGCTATCACTTCCGAGGGGCGCTTGCCCTCGATCGCCTAATCGAGGGCGAGGCGCGTCAACTCGTCCCAACTTGGTGGCCCCAACGGGATTCGAACCCGTGTTTCAGCCTTGAGAGGGCCGTGTCCTAGGCCTCTAGACGATGGGGCCACGTCGGTGAGACGAAGCGATTGGCTGGGAGAGGAGGACTTGAACCTCCACTACGGGGTCCAGAGCCCCGCGTCCTACCATTAGACGATCTCCCAAGCCCAAGCGGCAGTGTATGATCCCCCGTCGGGGCTGTCAAGAACCGCGCCCTCTTCCGAGGACACGATGAGCGAGATCGACGAGGCAACAGATCCGGCGGCTCTGATCGAGGCGTACTACGATGCGGGCTGGACCGACGGGCTTCCCGTGGTGCCGCCCACCGACGCCTCGATCGCGGCCATGCTGGCGGCGGCAGGACTGCGTGGCGACGAGATCCTCGGCGAGATCGCGGGGCGCAACACCGAGGTCGTGGCCGAGAAGGCGGCCATCAACGCGGTGATGGCCGGCTGCCGTCCGGCATACATGCCCGTGGTAGTGGCCGCGGTGCGGAGCCTCTGCGCTCCCACCTTTGCCTATCACGGGCCGGCGAGCAGCACCGGCGGGTCGGCGATGGTGCTGGTCGTCAACGGGCCGATCGTCAGACAGCTTGCTATCAACAGCGGCAACAACGCCTTCGGCCAGGGCCACCGCCCCAACGCCACCATCGGCCGCGCGGTCCGCCTCATCATGATGAACGCCATGAACACGCGGCCCGGCTTCCTCGACCGCGCCACCCTAGGCAACCCCGGCAAGTACTCGTTCTGCTTCGCCGAGCACGAGGAGGATCACCCGTGGGAGCCGCTCCATGTTTCCCGCGGGCTCAAGCGCGAAGACAGCGCCGTCACCTTGATGGCGTCCAACAGCCTCTATCAGGTCTACAACCAGCTCGCGGCCACGCCGGAGCCCCTGCTGCTCTGCTTCGCGGATGCCCTCGGTAACATGGGCTCGCCCAATCTCAAGGGGTTCAACCAGACGCTGATCGTCTTCGCCGGCGAGCACGCGGACATCCTGAAAGCGGCCGGCTGGAGCCGTCTCGACGTGCAGCGCTTCCTCGTCGAGCACACGCGCCGGCGGCTCGCCGATTTCAAGCGGACGGCCCGCATCCCCGGCGCCGTCACCGCGCAGGACGAGACCACGTGGCGGCACATCTTCGAGAATCCGGAGGACATCCTGATCGCCTGTGCAGGTGGGCGGGCCGGCTCCTGGTCGGCCTGCCTGCCCGGGTGGGGCAACAAGTGGACTCGCAGCATCACGACCCGCATCGACATTCCCGGGAGGACAGCATGAAGCTCTTCGATCCGACTTCGAAACCGGTGGAGCGCGAGGTAATGCTCGCGCCGCGACCCGCGAGCCTCCGAGGGCTACGGCTCGGGCTGGTGGACAACACCAAGTTCAATTCCGACACCCTCCTCCGGAAGCTGGCGGAGCGGTTGGCCGCGCGTCACGGCATGCAGGTCACCGTGACCAACCGCAAGCGCTCGCCGAGCCACGAGATCGACGAGGCCGGCATCAAGGCGCTGCGGGCCCAGGCCGACCTCGTGATCTCCGGCATCGGCGACTGAGGGTCGTGTAGCTCGAGCAGTGTGCTCGACACGATCCTGATGGAAGAGCAAGGAGTCCCCGGCATCGCCATCGTCACCACCCCGTTCCGCAACACCGGCCGCGCCATGGCCGAGAGCTGGGGGAAGCCGGGCTATCCCTTCCTGGACACGCCGCACCCCATCGCCAACCTCACGGAGGCCGATCTCGACGAGCGGGCCGACCGGCTCGCGGATGCGGTCGAGGAGTGGCTAGGGTTCGAGGCGCACTAGCTCACCGGCCGGCGGGGCCGTGATCCACGGAGGCAGCGGGAATCCTCGGCTCCTCCCGCCGCGTCTCTATCGTGTGGTGCACGACACGCACCGGAAACGGAGCCGCTCATGTCACTGAAGGCCGAGCTCAAGACCCTGCAGACACGCCTCGAGGCGGGCAGATCACCCGAGGCCCTGGCCCTCATGCACCGCGCGGTGGACGAGCTCCGGACGTCCGGTGCGACCAAGCGGGTCCTCGCCATCGGCGACCCGGCTCCAGATTTTCAGCTGCCGAACGCGAACGAGCAGCTGATCGATTCCCGGGCTCTCCGCGAGCGTGGGCCCCTCGTGGTGACCTTCTATCGCGGCCGCTGGTGACCCTACTGCAATGTGGAGCTGGTGGCTCTACAAGCGATCATGCCCGACCTCGCAGCGCTCGGGGCCAACCTCGTCGCCATCTCGCCGCAGCTGCCCGAGCACAACCGGGAGCTGATCCGCACTCGCCATCTCACGTTCGAGATCCTGACCGACCGCGGGAACGAGCTGGCGGAGCGATTCGGGCTCCGCTTCGCCCTCCCGGACTATCTCCGCCAGCTCTACCTCACGTTTCCCCTCGACCTCGAAAAGTTCAACGGGGATGCCTCGTGGACGCTGCCCATCCCTGCCCGATTCGTCATCGACCAGCAGGGAGTGATCCGCTACGCCGACAGCGATCCCGACTACACGACTCGTCCCGAGCCCGAGGACACGCTCGCCGCGCTCCGCGCTCTTTCCTCGACCCGGCACGCATGACACGTTCTCGAGCCACGCGGGCCGGAGCATCGGATCCCGTCACCGGATCACATCCGCTTGATAACGTCGTCTGGAGCGCTCTCACCGGCCGGCAGCGCGAGTTCTCCGAGGGTGACCACCGCGCGCGTCGATACCTGGTCGACGTGGCGCCCTTCGTGGGCCTGCGGGACTTCTCCCCGGCCAGCCTGGCCTCGATGCGTCCGCTGGCGTCGCACGGCCACCCCGTAGCGATCTTCAGCGTGGAACCGATGCCGCCGGCGGAAGGGCTCGAGGTGCTCCTCGCCAAGACGGGGCACCAGATGATCGCCTCCCGGGTCGCCCCTCCCCTGCAGGCCCGCGACGTCGAGCGTCTCGACGACTCCTGCGTGGCGGACATGCTCGCCCTCGTGGAACGATCGCAGCCGGGGCCGTTCGCGGTGCGCACCAATTGGCTGGGAGACTACTTCGGCATTCGCGCGGGTGGGCAGCTGATCGCGATGACGGGCGAGCGCATGAAGATCGACGGCTTCACGGAGATCAGCGCGGTGTGCACCCATCCCGACCATCGCGGACACGGCTACGCCCACGATCTCGTCTCGCTCGTCGCGCAGGCGGTGCTCGATCGCGGAGAGCAGCCCTTCCTTCACGTGTTCAGCGACAATCTTCCCGCCATCGCGCTCTACGAGCGTCTCGGATTCACGCTCCGCCGGACCCTGCACGTGACCATCGTCACTGCGAAATCGTGAGCTCCAAGGGCAGCGAGTGCTTGCCGCGGTTGCGCATGAGGAAGTGCCGGCTCTTCCCCCGGCACCAGCGGGGCCAGGTGGCGGCTCGGCTCGCCCTCGCGCGGCTCGATCTTGATCACGTGCGCGCCGCCGTCGGCGAGCATCTGCCCGGCGTACGGCACCGCGACGAACTGGCCCAGCTCGATCACGGTCACGCCGTCGAAGGGCCGCGGCGCGCGTGCGGCGCTCACCACTCGAGGGCGTCGGCCATCCGGCGCTTGTGCCAGCGCGGCTCGCCGAGGTAGTGGAACAGCGAGCGCGACATTTGCGTGTGGGCGACCAGGCCGTACTCGTTGGCGCTGCCGATGCCCGCGTGCACCTCGTGGGCGGCGTTGCACGCCTCCAGATAGGCTTCGCTGGCCACGGCCTTGGCCATGTGCACGCTGGCTGCGGCGGGCCGTCCCGTGTCGAGCTTCCAGAGTGCCTCTCCCGTCGTCCATCGCGCGCCGTCGAGGTGGTTCACGAGCCGGATGATATGGTCCTGCACTCGCTGGAACTTCCCGACGGGCACGCCGAACTGCACGCGGCTCTGGCTGTGCGCCACCGACATCTCGTAGACGGCCTGGCACCCGCCGACCATGTAGGAGCAGAGCACGGGCAAAGCGCGGAGCAGCGCGCGCTCGAGGGCCGCCCAGCCGCGGTTCGGCGCGTCGCCGAGCAGGATGGCCGGCGCGCCCTCCAGCGCGACCTCGTCGTGCCAGGAGAGGAATCCTGGCAACCGCCGCGTGGAGATACCCAGCGCGCGCGCGTTCACCAGGAACAGACTGACATCCCCAGGGGCGTCGCCGGTGCGAGCGGCCACCACGATGTCGGTGACCGAGGTTGCCTCGGCCACGAAGGGTTTGGTGCCCGTGAGCCGGAACCCGTCCGGCCGGTGCTGCGGGATGCACGTCACACCGTGCGGGCCCCAGGACGCGTTCGGGTCCGTGACCGCGACGGTGAGGATCCGCTCGCCCCTCGCCACGGCCGGGAGGAGCTCGCTCCGCTGGGCGGCGGTGCCGGCTTCCAGCACTACGAGCGCGCCGAGCACGCCCGAGCTGAAGAAAGGACCGGGCAGCGGGCCGCGGCCGAGCTCCTCGTAGAGGACCGCGGTGTCCGAAAGGCTCGCGCCCCCTCCGCCATATTCGTCGGGCACCAGCATGCCGAGCCAGCCGAGCTCGCAGGCCTTGTGCCAGAGCTCGTCGACGAGCCCGGATTCCGCGCGCTCGAGACCGACGATCACGTCCTTGGGAGCCTCGCGCGCCATGAAGCTGCGCGCGCTCGTCTTGAGCATCTCCTGGCTGTCGGTAAGGGCGAGGTCCATGGCTACTGCACCCGGCCCGCTTGCTCGGCCGCCGCCCGGCCGATGCCGATGCGCCGAGCCATGCTCACGCGCTGCACGTCGGCGGTGCCGCCGGGATGCACGGCCACGATGCCGTTGCGCTGCTGGAGCTCGAGGAACCCGCCCGCCGATCCCCACGTGGGATCGGTGGTGAGGGCGGCCGGGCCCACTGCATCGAGGATGGCCCCCGTCATCCAGAGGCCGGTCATCTTGCGGTGGTAGGAAAGCTGCGGCCCCTCGTAGGAGCGCGGCCGCTTGCTGTAGACGAGCCAGAAGTTGCGCAGCCCGAAGAGCCGCGTGATCTCGCCCTTGATGTAGACCTCGGCCAGCACGTCCCGCACCTCCTGGTGCTGAGCGAGCGGCATGCCGTCGCGCTTGGTTTCCTGGCAGTAGCGAAGCAGCCGCTCCCACATCCGGTTCCGCCCGATGCGGCCGCCCGCGCCGTGCTCGAGCTCCAGGTGCGTGCTGGCCACCTTCCACCCGTTGTTCTCACCGCCGATGAGGGCGAAGGCGGGCACGCGCACGTCGTCGAAGAACACCGTGTTCTTGACTCCGCTGTCGGCCCCGCCCTCGCCGCCCGTCCCCATGAGCTGCATGGGCTGGACCTCGATGCCCGGCAGGTTCGCATCGATCATGAACCAGGAGACGTTCTCGTGGCGGCGGCCGTTCGGATTGGTGCAGGCGATCAACCAGATGCGGTCGGCGCCGTTGTCGCTGCCCACGAAGATCTTCTGGCCGTTCAGGACGTACTGGTCGCCGTCGCGGAGCGCGGTCATGCGCACCCCCGCGAGGTCGGAGCCGGCGCTGGGCTCCGTGAGGAGCTGCCACGTGCGCACCGCGCCCGTGTAGATCGGGGGCAGAAAGGCACGCTTCTGCTCCTCCGTCCCCCAGACCAGGATGGAGGCCGCCCCCAGGCGACCGCCGCTGTCGTAGTACGGCGGCAGGGTAAGGTCGAAGCGGTCGATCTCCTCCTCGAGGATGATCGCGTGGTCGACGTCGAGCCCGCCCCCGCCGTAGACCACGGGCGCGCGTGGGAACAGCCAGCCCCTGGCGCCGAGCTCGCGGCCCAGCGCGCGCAGCTGCTCGTAACGCCGGTAGTTGTCTTCCGGCGAGGTCGGCGTGCGCGTGATGTCGGGCGCCACGTGCTCGGTGAGCCAGGCCCGCACCTCGGCGCGGAACCGCTGCTGCTCCTCGCTGTACGTGACCTCGAAGTCCATCGGACAGCCTCCCTTCCTCGCGAACGCTGATGCTGCGGCACACCATCGGCCCCGGCCCGGACCGTGGCCTCCTTGCCAGACGCAGCCGCCTCCGGTCACCTCGAGGGCCCTCGAGGCCACAGCGCAATCTAGCACTCCCCTCGAGCGCCGGCCACGCCAGACAGGGCAGCACCCCGTCCGTGCATTGCCGAACCATCGACCGCCGGGTCTGGTAGACTCCCGCCCAGCCTGCGAGGAGGATCTCTGCTGGACTCGACCCCGCTCCCATGAAAAAGCTCGTCCTGGCCGACCTCGCAGCCCTCTTCCTGACCGGCTTCGCGGTGCCGAGAGCCGAGGCGGTGCTGCTCTCGCTCGGATTGCAGGAGGCCGGGGTCAACGGCGGCGCCATCAACACCGTGGCAACCGACGCCAGCTCGCCAGCGAATCTCTCCTTCACCAGCCACGTCGTCGCTGATCAACCCCTCCACAGGAGCGTGATATGAAATTCGGGATCCACATCGGCCACATGGGCGGACCGCTCGCCGAGATGCGCAAGCTGTGGAAGTTCGCCGACGCCAACGGCTTCGACTGGTTCTCCGTCTCCGATCACTTCCAGGAGTCGCCGCCGCGCGGAGGCGACATGGACTGCTACGAGGCGATCGCCACCCTGACCGCGGCGGCCATGGACACCACCAGCGTCCGCCTCGGCAGCGGCGTGTACTGCGTCGCCTACCGCAACCCCGGCCTCCTCGCCAAGTCGCTGACTACCATCGACCATCTCTCCAACGGCCGGGTGGACTGCGGGCTCGGCGCGGGCTGGCACGACATCGAGGCCAAGGCCTTCGGCATCCCCCTCCCCACCATCGGACCGCGCGAGGACATGCTGGAAGAGTACGCGCAGATCATGCGCCTGCTCCTCGACCCCGAGCAGAAGCGCGCCAACTTCCAGGGCACGCACTTCAGCGTGTCCGACGCTCCCAACTATCCCAAGCCGCTCCAGCCCCGCATTCCCATCTGGATCGGCGGCCGCGGCGAGAAGCGCACGCTGCGGGCAGCGGCCAAGTTCGCCGACGGGTGGAACGGCGCCTACATCGGGCCCGCGGACTGGAAGCACAAGTGCGAGGTGCTCGACCGGTGGTGCGAGACGGAGGGCCGTGATCCCCGCACGATCATGCGAACGGTCAACCTCGGCTTCTACCTCGGCGCCGACGCCAAGGGTGCCGCGCGCGGCGAGGAGGTGTTCCGCAGCCACTTCGGCGAGGGGGATCGCGCCGACCGCACGGGCTACCTGCGCGGCACCGTGCGCGACGCGCACCGGATGGTCGACGAGTTCCGTGCCCTCGGCTGCACCCGGCTCAGCATCGCCCTTCGCAACGGGCCGTACGACTGGGACGCGCTGGAGGCCTTCGCTCGCGAGATCGTGCGCGGGAACTGAGGCGCGCTACAGGCGATTCCGGAGGCGCGGATCGAGGCTGTCGCGCAGGCCGTCGCCCATGATGTTGACAGCGAGCACGGTGGCGGCCAGGAAGATGCCGGGGAAGAGGATGTTGTGGGGAAACACGCGGAAGAGCGCGCGCCCTTCCGCCATGATGTTGCCCCACGTCGGCGTCTGGGGCGGGATACCCACGCCCAGGAAGGACAGGATGGCCTCGATCACGATGGCGGAGGCGCACACGTAGGTCGCCTGCACGATGAGAGGGGCGAGGGCGTTGGGGAGCACGTGGCGCACGATGAGCGGCACCGTGCGCGCGCCCAGGGCGGTGGCCGCCTCCACGTAGGGCTCCTCGCGGATGGACAGCACCACCGACCGTACCAGGCGGCCGACCCGCGGCACCTCGGGGATCACGATGGCTAGGATCACCGCGCGGAGCCCCGCCGTGGAGAGCGAGACGAGGGTAATGGCGAGGAGGATGGCCGGCACCGCCATGAGCCCGTCCATGATACGCATGACGAAGCCGTCGAGCCAGCGGAGGTAGCCGGCGAGCAGCCCGATGGCGAGGCCGGCGGCCGTGCTGATGAGGGCCACGGAGATGCCGACGAGGAGCGACACGCGGGCGCCGTAGAGCACGCGGCTGTAGACGTCGCGCCCCAGGCTGTCCGTGCCCATCCAGTACGTGGTCGAGACCTGGCGGCCGTCCGCGCCGGTGAGGATGCGCACCGCGCCCGGACGCTTGTTGCGCGAGATCGGGTCGATCTGGCCGGGATCCCGCGTGCCCAGATAGGGCGCGGCGAGGCCGATCAGGAAGATCATGGCCAGGATGGCGCTGCCGATCAGCACGCTCCGGTTGAAGGCGGACTTCAATAGCGGATTCTCGGGTCGAGGAAGGTGTAGGTCAGGTCCACGAGCAGGTTGATCATCACGTAGACCACGGAGAAGAGCAGGATCACCGCCTGCACGGTTGGATAGTCGCGGGCGAGCACGGCGTCCACGGTGAGCCGCCCGAGCCCGGGAATGCCATACACGCTCTCCGTCACCACCACCCCGCCGATCAAGAGGGCGACGCCGAGGCCGATCACGGTGACGATGGGCACGGCGGCGTTACGGAGCACGTGGCGGAGGAGGACGGTCGTGTTGCCCAGGCCCTTGGCCCGGGCCGTGCGCACGTGATCGGCGCCCAGCACCTCGAGCACGCTCGCCCGCGTGATACGCGCGATGAGGGCGACGTAGATCACGGCCAGGGTCGAGCTGGGCAGGATCAGCCGTTCGAGGAAGCCCCAGAAACCCTCGGCGAGCCGCTGGTATCCCTGCACGGGCAGCCACGCGAGCTCGACGGCGAAGAGATAGATGAGGGCGTAGCCGATCACGAACACGGGGACGGAGAAGCCGAGCACGGAGAAGCCCATCACCACGCGATCGACCCACGTCCCGCGCCGGGAGGCGGCCAGGACGCCCAGGGGCACGGCGAGGACCACCGCGAGAAGGATGGTGCACACCGCGAGGGCCGCCGTGGGTTCCAGGCGGTCGCGGATCAGCTCCGCCACTGTCTTCTTGAAGAAGTAGGACTCGCCGAAGTCCCCGCGCACCATGCGGCCGACCCAGATCACGAACTGCTCCACGAGAGGGCGCTCCAGCCCCAGCTTGACCCGGATCTCCGCCACTTGCTGGGTCGTCGCGCTGTCGCCCGCGATGATCGCGGCGGGGTCGCCGGTCGTGAGGCGCAAGAGGAGGAAGACGAGGATCGCCACCACCGTGACCACGGGAATCGTGGCGAGGATGCGGCGAACGATGTAGCCCAGCATGGGACGGCGCGTCCCGCCGGCGTCTCAGCCGCCGGTGGGACGCGCGCGCTCGGTCACGACCCCTTCTTCTCGATGCCCCAGAAGACGGTGGCGGGCGCCGGGATGACGCCGTCGATGTTCTTCCGCACCGCTACGGGGCCGTACCACTGCCCCAGCCACACGTAGGTGGGATACTGGGTCTCGCGCACCTGCACCGCCTCCGCGATGGCCTTGAGCTTGGCCGGATTGGTCTCGCGGGCGTACTGGTCGCGCAGCGACTCGAGCTCCTTGTCGCAGGGCCAGCCGAACATGGCGGTGTCGCAGGAGGCGTTGACGAAACCCGCGCTGATCGGGTTCAGGATGTCCGCGGCGACCCAGGAGGTGAGGAAGGCGTGCCAGCCGCCCTGGGCGGGCGGGTCCTTCTTCGCGCGCCGGGCCACCAGCGTTTGCCAGTCCATGGACTGCATGTCCACCTTGAAGCCCGCCTTCTCCATGAGGTTCTTGGCCACGGGGGCGAGGTTGGTCAGCACGGCGAGATCGGTCGAATGCATCAACACGATGGGCGTACCGTCGTAGCCGCCCTCCTTGAGAAGAGCCTTGGCCTTCTCGAAGTTGGAGTCGAGGTAGCCGTCCATGCCCTTGGTGGAGGAGTTGGGCGAGCCGCACGGGAACATCGCCTTGCACAGCTTGTAGTAGTTGGGGTCGCCGATGACCGCCTCCAGAAAATCCTTCTGGTTGAAGGCGACCATGACGGCCTGCCGCACCTTGGCGTTGTCGAAGGGCTTGGCCAGCGTGTTGTAACGGAAGGCGTACTGGTTGCCCAGGGGATTCGAGTCGATGAGCTTGACGTTGCTGTCCTTCTTCAGCACGGGCAGGAGATCGTGGGGCGGCGCCTCGATGTAGTCGATCTCCCCGGCGAGGAGCGCGTTGATGGCCGTCTGATGGTCGCTGATGGCCCGCCACTCCACGCGATCGACCTTCGCCACCTTGCCGCCCGCCAGCCCGGAGGCGGGCTCGCTGCGCGGCTTGTACTGCGTGTTCTTCACGTAGACCGCCTTGTCACCCGGCTTCCACTCGTCCTTCTTGAAGATGAACGGCCCCGACCCCGTGAAGTCGGAGATCTGCTCGCTCGCCGGCGTGTCCGCCACCCGCTTGGGCATCATGAAGGGCACGTTGGAGCTGGGCTTGCCGAGGGCGGGCAGGACGAGGCCCGTCTGCTCTTTGAGGACGATCTTGAAGGTCTTCGGATCCACCACCACCAGCTCCTTCACGAAGGACATCATCTTCTGGCCCATGGTGTCCTTCTGGGCCCAGCGCTTGATAGAGGCGACGCAGTCCTCCGCCGTCACCGGCTTGCCGTCGTGCCAGAGGAGCCCCTCGCGCAGGGTCATGGTGTAGGTGAGCTTGTCCGCGCTCAGGTCGTACTTGCCCACCATCTGCGGCTTGACCTCGCCCTTGGCGTCGGTGGAGAAGAGCGTGTCGTAGATCATGTAGCCGTGGTTCCGCACGATGTAGGCAGTGGTCCAGATCGGGTCCACGATCTTGAGGTCGGAGTGCATGACCACCTTGAGCGTCGTCTCCGCGCGCGCGGGCGGCGCGCCCTCGGCGAGACACCACAGCAGGGAGGCGGTCAGGCACGTGGCAGCAACGCGAGGGATGGACATCATGGACTCCTCCTCAAGAGAATTCCAGGTGAACGGACTCACGCCGGAGGGTGGGCTGCGCTGTCCATCCACCTGCCGATGGGCAAGAGGAAATCACACGGCGCTCCGCCTTGTCAACGCGGCGGCCGGTGCTATCATCCCGCCCATGTGCGCGCCGATCGCGCGCCCCGACGAGCACGCGATGTCCACCCGCATCGACCCGGTGCGCTGACACGATCCAGCGAGGACAAGACCAGCTCAGGAGCCTTCGGATGGCCGACGGCGCCGCCGTCGTCTACCGGATCTGGCAGCCGGGGCCGCCGCGCCGGCTCCTCGCCCTGCTCCACGGCGTGGCCAGCAACATGACGCGCTGGTCGGAGTTCGTGGCTCACACCTCGCTCGGCGAGTCGTGGGATCTCCTGCGTCTCGACCTCCGTGGCCACGGCCTGTCGCTCTACCGGGGGCGGCTCGACATGGGCATCTGGTGCGACGACCTCTCCGCCATTATCCGTGCCGAGGGCTATGCCGAGGTGGTCATCGCGGGGCATTGCTTCGGCGCCGACATCGGGGCGGAGTTCGCCGTGCGGAGGCCGGCAGAGACCGCGGGGCTGATCCTCATCGAGCCGCTCTTCCGGCCCGCCCTCATCGGCCGCATGCGCCGGCTGGCCCAAATCCGGCCCCTCTGCGTTCCCCTCGCCCGCGTCATCAGGGCCCTCAACGCGCTCGGCCTCCACCGCCGGCGCCTGCCGCCGCTCGATCTCGAGGCGCTCGACCGGGAGACGCGCACTCGCATGGCGCAGCTCGGATCGAGCGAGGCCCTCGCCAGCTACGCCTCGCCCCTCGCCGATCTCCGCATGACGGCGACCTCGGCGTACCTGCAGGCGCTCATCGCGGTCACCGGGCCCATGCCGGACCTGAGAGCGATTCGCGCGCCCGCCCTCGCCCTGCTCACCACGGACGGAGGATTCAGCGATCCGGTCGTGACCCGCCGTCTCCTGGAGGCGCTCCACGGTCTGCACACCATCCGCCTCGAGGCGCACCACTGGATTCCCACCGAGCAGCCGGAGGCCATGCGTAAGGCCATCGAGAGCTGGTGCCTCGCCCTCTGATCGCGAAACGGGATCAGCGGTGCGGCGCGATAGGCGAGCGGACGTGCTCGGGGCGCACGCCCAGGCCGATGAGGCGGGCGGGGATGCGGCGCAGGAAAGGATAGCGATCGAGCAGCCGTAGGAGCAGCGGCAGCTGAATCGACGCGGAGCGGCCGAGCACGGGGGCGATGATGCGCTGCTGCACCTGCACCTGGATCCACTGCGTGACGCGGGTCGGCCACTCGCGGCGCCGCTGCACCCTCGCGAGATGCCGCAGGGTGAGCCACCCCTGAGCCAGGGGACGGGCGAGGAGGTTGGCCGTGGCCACGGCATCCTGCAGGGCGAGGTTGATCCCCACGCCCCCCACCGGCGACATGGCGTGCGCGGCATCGCCGATGCAGAGGAGGCCCGGTCGGTACCAGCGCTCGAGCCGGTCCACGCGCACGGTGAGGAGCTTGACGTCGTCCCAGCTCGCGAGCTCGCGCGCCCGATCCCCCGCCCAGGGCGCCACCGTGGCGACCCTCTCGCGGAACGATTCGATGTCGCCGGCGCGCATGCTCTCGAAACCGCCCTTGGGAATCACGAAGGCGCACTGCCAGTGGGTATCGCGGTTGATGAGGACGAAGATCCGGCCCGGGTCGAAGCGGCCCATGGTGTTCTGCGGATCGCCGGGCATTCGGCTGAGCCGGAACCACACGACGTCCATGGGTGCCCCGAACTCCCGCACGGAGAGACCGGCCCGCTCGCGCACGAGGGAATGCCGGCCGTCGGCGCCCACCACGAGGTCGGCGCGCACGTCGCGCTTGCCCTCGGGAGTCATCACCTCCAGCCCGACTACGCGGCCGTTCTCCTCGATCAGGGCCTGCGCCTCCGCGCGCATCCAGAGGCTGAACGATGGGTAGCGGCGGCCGTAGCCCGCGAGGAAATCGAGGAAGTCCCATTGCGGCATCAACGCGAGGAACTTGCAGTGGGTAGGGAGGTGGGTGAAGTCGGCGATGGGAACGAACACACCGCCGACCTGCGCCCCCAGGACCTGCACCTCCTGATGCGGCAGGGCGAGGAATTGTGGGAGGAGGCCGAGCTCATAGACCACCTGGAGCGTCGAAGGATGGATGGTGTCGCCGCGGAAGTCGCGGAGGAAGTCCGCGTGCTTCTCCAGCACCAGCACGTCCACGCCGGCGCGGGCGAGGAGGAGACCCAGCATCATGCCGGCGGGCCCGCCCCCCGCGATGCAGCAGCCGTAGCTCTTTTTCTGATCGTCCATGGCCCTCACATGATGGATTTGCCGGCGTCCACCATGAGGGTGGCGCCGGTGATGTATGAGGACTCGTCGCTGGCCAGGAAGAGAATGGGATAGGCGACCTCGCGCGGCTCCGCCCAGCGCCCGAGGAGATTGTCGTGTGTGCGCTGCGTCCGCATCTCGGCCTCCGACACGCCCTGGGCCGCCGCGCGCCGGATGTGATACGGCGTGATCGTCCCGCCGGGACAGACCGCGTTGACGCGGATCCCGTGCGGCGCCTCCTCCATGGCCAGCGCGCGCGTGAAGCCGAGCACCGCCGCCTTGGTCGTGTCGTACTGGCCCATGCCCGCCCGCCCCTTGACACCGTAGACGGACGAGAGGTTCACGATGGTGCCCCGCGCGCTCTTGCGCAGGGCGGGCAGCGCCGCCTTGCTGCTATACGCGGTGGCGAGCACGTTGACGCCCAGGATGAACTCCCAGCCCTTGGCGTCTGCCTCGGCGAGCGCGGTGTAGAGCCTCACCCCCGCCACGTTGACCAGGGTGTGTAGCGCGCCCAGCGTGGCGAGCGTCTCTGCCACCACGCGCTCGCACTCCGCCTCGCGGATGAGATCGGCGCTCAGCGCGATCACGCGGGAGCCCTTCACGTCGCGCGTGATCCCGGCCGCGGCGTCCTTGACGGCGGCGGGATCGCTGTCGACGAGGGCCACCGCCGCGCCCTCCTCGGCGAAGAGCCGGCCCGTCGCCTCGCCGATGCCCCCTCCCCCGCCCGTGACGAGGGCGACGCGGCCGGCCATGCGCGGAGGCACGAGCGATCAGGCCAGGGTGAGGTGGGCGCCCGGCTTGACGAGCACGCGCGCCCGGGCGCCCTCGACCCAGCTCGCCTCGGGCGGCAGCACCACGGAGGCCGAGCGCACGCAGAAGGACTCCGGCTTCTCCGCCGGCACGTTGCCCCGGTCACGCAGGGCCTTGGCCATATTGAGGAGCTTCCGGCGCACGTGGATGATGGCGGTGTCGCTGGAACCCAAGCGCTCGTGGGCGCGGTCCACGAGCGCGCCCTGGCTCTCCTGTACCGCCTGGTCCTGCACGCCGAAGCCAGGAATCCCGCAGACCATGCGCGTGCGATGGAGCTCCCAGTCCATGCCGTAGTCGTTGTCGCGGTTGGCCGCGGTGCGCACGTCGCCGTAGGCCTGGGAGGTGGCGGGCGCGTAGTCGCAGACGTGCGCGCCCTTGCCCGCGATGTGAAGCGCCCGCTCCTCGCTCGTGAGCGGCCGGTCGGGATGCCACGTGACCATCCAGTTCACCACGTTGGTGTCGTCCATGGGCACCCAGATGTGCGACTGGGTCGTCCGCTCGCCACGGTCCGTGGGGGGCATGGTGTAGAAGGGCATGAGGAACTGGGTGATGCGCCAGTAGTACTGACCGTCCGTCCACGACCGGCGCGCGCCGATCATCGCGCCATAGTCCGTGTCGACGACCTCGAAGCGAGGGGCGCGGTCGGCGGTCTGCACGGCCTCGCCGACGCCGAAGCTCGCCCGGTCCATCTCCTGCGCGATTTCCGTGTCCTCGTGGCTGAGGGGAGCGTGGAGGAAGGAGATGTGGCTCGAGTCGATGCCGCCTTCGAGGGCCTGAAACCAGTTGCACTCCTGCACCCGCTTGGAGATCAGGGTGTGGGACTCGGGGAGGAGCGTCCACTCGAGCTGCGGCAGCGGCGGCGCCGTGCCCGGCCCCATGTAGGCGAAGATGACGCCGCCGCGTTCCTCGCACGGGTAGGCGACGTGGCGTACCTTGGAGGCGAAGCTCGACTCGGGCGGCTCGTTCGGCATGGCGAGGCAGCGGCCGTCGTCACCGAACTTCCAGCCGTGATAGGCGCAGGACATGCCCGCCTCCTCCACACGCCCGAAGTAGAGCGAGGCGCCCCGATGCGGGCAGAACTCGCCGATGAGCCCCGCGCGCCCGCTCGTGCCGCGGAAGACGATGAGCGGCTCGCCGAGGAGCCGCACGCGCTTCACGCGCCCGCCCGCCTCGACCTCGCCGGATTGCACGACGGGAATCCAGTAGCGGCGGAGGAGGGCGCCCATCGCCGTGCCGGGGCCCGTCCTCGTGAGAAGCTGGTTCTCTTCCCTGGTGAGCATGGCCTCGTTCCTCCCGGCGGCAGGATACCACGCGCATTCCATCGTCCGCCCGGTCCCCGGGTTGCGGTACACTGCACCGCGTCTCGACACCACCATCACGGGAGGAACCGAGCCTTGGCACTCACCGCCACCGTGTACCACGTCGATCTGACGCGCGGCTCCGTCGAGTCGAAGATCCTTCCCGAGGACGTCTATCGCAAGTATCCAGGAGGTAGCGCGCTTGCCGCCTATCTCCTCCTGCAAACGATGCCCGCCGGCGCCGACCCGCTCGGCCCCGACAACGTGCTCGTGATGGCGGTGAGCCCGCTCACTGGCCTCGCCATCTCGGGACAGAGTCGGATGACGGCGTGCGCGCGCTCGCCGCTCACCGGCGCCATCGGCGACAGCCAGTGCGGCGGATTCTTCCCCGCCGAGATGCGTGCGGCGGGGGCGGATGCCTTCGTCTTCACCGGCCAGTCGAAGGAGCCCGTCTACCTCTGGCTCCACGACGGCACGGTCGAGCTCCGGCCCGCCACGCATCTGTGGGGCAAGGTCACCGCCGAGGTGGACGCGCTCCTCAAGGAGGAGTTGGGCGATCAGAAGGTGGAGATCGCCCAGATCGGCCCCGCCGGCGAGAATCGCGTCCGCTTCGCCGCCATCATGAACATGGTCAATCGCGCCAATGGCCGGACTGGCCTCGGCGCCGTCATGGGCTCGAAACGGCTCAAGGCGGTGGTGGTGCGGGGCAGCAAGTCGCCGAAGCCCGCGGTGCCCGAGGCCTTCCGCGGCCTCGTGAAGCGGCTCAAGGAGCTGGAGGAAGCCAACCCGGGGATCAAGTGGTTCGGCGAGTTCGGTACGTCGGGCGTGCTCGCCATCCAGGACAAGATGGGCGGCCAGCCGACGCGCAACTACAGCGAAGGAACGTTCGAGGAGTGCAAGGACATCGACGGCTCGACGATGGCCAAGACCATCCTCAAGGAGCGCGACACCTGCTACGCCTGCGTGGTCAAGTGCAAGCGCGTAGTCGAGGTGCACGAGCCGGGACTCGACGTCGATCCGGTGTACGGTGGACCCGAGTACGAAACGCTCACCTTCTTCGG
This sequence comes from Candidatus Methylomirabilota bacterium, assembly GCA_046723845.1. Lineage (GTDB taxonomy): Bacteria > Methylomirabilota > Methylomirabilia > Rokubacteriales > CSP1-6 > AR37. The sequence goes on from JBKOVG010000193.1 coordinate 16,400, forward strand.
CAGCATGTGTGGCGTGGGCGACCTCAAGCTCCTCGCCAAGGCCTCCGCCGACGCCAACAAGTTCGGCATGGACACGATCTCCGCCGGCGCCACCATCGCGTGGGCCATGGAGGCCAAGGCCAAGGGCCTCCTCGACGACCAGGGACTCAGCTTGGCGTTCGGCGACGGGCTGTCCGTCCTGCGCGCCATCGAGGCCATCGCGCTCCGCAAGGGCGTGGGCACGCTGCTCGCCGAGGGAAGCCTGCGCGCCGCGAAGACGCTGGGACAGGCCGCCGTCGATCTCACCGTCACCGTGAAGGGCCAGGAGCTCCCGGCGCACATGCCGCAGCACAAGCGCTCCCTGGGCCTCATCTACGCCGTCAACGCCTTCGGCGCCGACCACCAGTCCTCCGAGCACGACTCGATGCTGAGGGCCAAGCCGGGCAGCCTCCAGCGCCGCCGCCTCGCCGAGCTCGGCGACTTCGGCGACCTGGACCTGCGTGACCTCTCCGACGACAAGGTCCGCTTCGCCTATACCACCCAGTGCTTCTACTCCGCTCTCGACACCCTCGGCCTCTGCCAGTTCGTGTGGGGACCGTCGTGGCAGCTCTACGGCCCCAAGGAGACGGTCGAGCTCGTGCAGGCGGGCACGGGCTGGGACGCGAGCATGAGCGAGCTCATGCGGGTGGGCGAGCGGCGGATCAATCTCCTGCGTGCTTTCAACGCGCGCGAGCGCATCGGCAAGGCCGCCGACACGCTGCCCAAGAAGCTCTTCGAGCCTCTCGCGGGCAAGGGGCCGACGGCCGGCGTCGCCCTCACCGCCGAGGAGTTCGAGCACGCGCGGGACACGTATTACCGGATCGCCGGCTGCGATCCCGCCACGGGCTATCCCACGCGCGCCAAGCTCGCCGATCTCGAGCTGGAGTGGCTCGCCGACATGGTGCCGGCCCGCTGAACTTCCCCGCGGCACTCACCACCAGGAGACGGACGCGATGACGATGCGCGCGGTGATCGGGATGCTCGTGGTGCTCCTCGCGTCGGCGGGCTGCGCCTCCACCTCGACGAGCGGCGGGTCAGGAGCGGCGGCGAGCGGCACCCTCGATCGCGTCAAGGCGACGAAGACCATCAACCTCGGCTATCGCGACTCCTCCGTGCCCTTCTCCTTCGTGGGCACGGACCAGAAGCCCACGGGCTACTCCGTCGATCTCTGCCAGCGGGTGGCCGACGATCTGAAGCGTGATCTCCAGATTCCCGACCTGGCCGTGAAGTGGACGCAGGTTACCGTGGAAAGCCGCATGGCGGCCGTGCAGAACGGCACCATCGATCTCGAGTGCGGCTCGACCACCAACACCCTGAGCCGCCAGGCCCAGGTCGACTTCAGCCTCACCACCTTTGTGACGGGGGCGAGCCTCCTCGCCTTGAAGGAGACGGCCACCGCCAACCTGAGCGGCCTCAAGATCGCCGTCATCCCTGGGACGACCACGGAACGCGTGCTCAAGGAGGCCACGGACAAGTCGTCCACCACGGTGACCCTCATCCCCGTCAAGGACCACGCGGACGGCCGCACCGCCCTCGAGCAGAAGACGGTGGACGCCTACGCCTCGGACCGCGAGATCCTGATCGGTCTCGTGCTCACCGCCAAGAATCCCGGCACCTTCATCCTCGTGGATCGCTATTTCTCCTACGAGCCCTATGCGCTGATGTTCCGGCGGAACGATCCTGACTTCCGCATCGCCGTGAATCGCTCGCTGGCGAGGCTCTACCGCTCGGGTGAGGTCATCGCGATCTATCGCCGCTGGCTCGGCAGCCTCGGCGCCCCCGACGCACTGCAGGTGGCGACCTGGGCCATCGAGGGACTGCCGGAGTAGGGAAGGTCGGCGGCGCGCCGTGCTCAGGCGCTGGCGCCGCGTGTGGCCCACCGGAAGACGCGCGTGCCGTTGTCGACGCGCAGGCTGACGAAGCCCGCGCAGAGGAGCAGCGCGCAGGCGACTGCGAAGGCCGCCCCGTAGCCTCCCGTCGACTCGAAGAGGCGGCCGGCCAGTGAGGAGCCGAGGGCGGCGCCCGTCTGGTGCACGAGGAAGATCATGCCGAGGATGGATCCCACCGAGTAGCGGCCGTAGATGTCCGCGGTGAGCATCGAGGTCATGGACCCCGAGCCGGCGAGGGTGATGCCGCCCAGGATGGCCACGGCGAGCATGGCCAGCGGATTGTCACGCACGAGGAAGAGCCCGGCGAAGATGAGTGCACGTCCCGCGTAGACGCCGGCCAGCACGGGGCGGGCCCCCCATCTGTCCGCCATCGCGCCAAGCCCGAGAGTGAAGACCATGCTCGAGGCGCCGAGCAGCCCGACGATCCAGGAGGCGAAGATCGGCGTGTAGCCGTGGTCGGTGAGCATGGGCACGCCGTGGGATGAGATCAGGCTCATGGAGAAGCCGCAAGTGAAGAACGAGCCGGCGAGCTGCCAGAAGGCGAGGGTACGCATGGCCGTGGCGACGGGCGTGCGCGTGGTCGGCACCGCCGTCGCATCCGCCCGGGCGGCATCGCCGTCTGGGATAAGTCCGACGGCCTCGGGAGACTCACGGATCACGAAGAGGCACAGTGGCAGGACGCCCAGCAGCACGGCGAGGCCGATCACCCCGTAGGTCATCCGCCACCCGATCGCGATGATGAGCCAGGCAACCACCGGCACGAGCAGGCTCATGCCCGTCATGGCCGCGCTGCCCAGGATGGAGATGGCGGTGCCGCGACGGCGGATGAACCAGCGGCTGACCACGGCGTTGGCGACCACGGGACCCACGGCGGACAGGCCCAGGGAGGCGAGAACACCGTTCACGAGCGCCAGCTGCCAGAGGTTGGAGCAGAGCCCGGTGAGGGCGAGGGAGACGGCGAGGAGCACCGAGCCTGCCGAGGTGACGATGCGTGGACCGAAGCGGTCCACGAGAGCGCCCACCCAGGGCATGAAGAGCCCGTAGAGGAGCAGCCCCAGGGCGATGACCAGGGAGAAGGCGGCGCGGTCCACGCCGAGGTCGGCGATCATGGGCTTGAGGAAGGGCCCGACGGCGTGGCGCACCCCGGCCGACACGAAGACCATGACGGAGAAGGCGGCGGTAATCCACCAGCCGTAGAAGACGCGGGACGAGGGCATGAACGTGCCCACGATCATAGCAGGGTTTGGTGTAGGCTCATGGCGCGTACTTGAGCAGCGCCGCCGCCATCTCGACGAGGAGAGCCCGCGTCCGTTGATCCTGAGCGTTTTTCGCGTCCGGAGCTTCCGCTTCCAGCTTCCCGCCGATCTCCTCACCTCCTGGGCCTTCGAGATGGAGACCCTGATCCTCGGCTGGTTCGTCATGGTGCATACCGGCTCCGTCCTGCTTCTGACCCTTTTCGCCTCCCTGCAGTTCGCGGGCACGCTCACCTCGCCGCTCTTCGGCGTGCTGGGCGACCGGCTGGGCGGCCGCTTCATGCTGTGCGCCATGCGCACGACGTACGCGGGGTTCGCCACCCTCTTCACGATCCTGGCCTTCACGGGTGCGCTCACCACGGCGCGGGTCTTCGTGCTCGCGGGTCTGGTCGGCATCGTGCGCTCCAACGATCTCGTGATGCGCAACTGGCTCATCGGCGAGACCATTCCGGGCTCGCTAGTGGGAGGAGCGGTGGGCATGTCGCGCGCCATCACGGACGCGGCGCGGATCACCGGCGCCCTCGTGGGGGCGAGCCTCTCCACCGCTCTGGGCGTCGGCTTCGCCTACCTCGCGGTGACCGTCTTCTACCTGGCCGGGCTCGCCCTCACCTTCGGCATCGCGCGACGGCGGCCCGTGCCCGATCCCGCGGAGCTCGCCGCCGGCGCGGGGCCCGCCGTCGTTCGCTCGTCGGGCTGGCGCGATCTCAAGGAAGGCGTGGCGTACGTGCTGCGGACGCCGGCCCTGGTCGGGATGATGTGGCTCGCCTTCCTCGTCAACCTCACCGCCTATCCCACGACGCACGGCCTCCTCCCCTACGTGGCGAGGACGATCTATCAGGTCGACGCGCGAGGGCTCGGCTGGCTGGTGGCCAGCTTCTCGCTGGGTGCCCTCTGCGCCTCCGCCACCATCGCCGTCACGGGCGGCTCGCGCCAGCCCGCGCGCTCCACTCTCGTGGGGAGCGCGCTCTGGTACGCCTTCCTCCTCGTGTTCGCGCACCTGAGAAGCCTCGAGCTGGGTCTCGGCCTGCTCTTCGCGGCGGGCTTCGCCCAGAGCGTGGCCATGATCTCGATGACCGCCGACCTGCTCGGCACCTCCGGCGATCGCTTTCGCGGCCGCGTGATGGGCGTGCGCATGCTCGCCGTCTACGGCCTGCCCCTAGGCTCATGCTCGCGGGCGCCCTCATCGATCGCCTGGGCTTCCCCCTCACCGTCACCGTGCTGGTGACGACAGGCCTCGGCTGCACCGTCCTCATCGGTCTCACCTGGCGCGCCAGCCTCTGGCGGCGCCCACACCCCCGGGCCCTCTCCACCGTCCCGCGCGTGTAGCCGGCTCGTTGACCCTGCGCCGGCTCCTGCGTAGAGTCTCGCCCTGACGCCATGAACCTCGCCTCGTGGGTGCTGGTGGGCGGCGCGGCAGGCATCCTCGTGGGCCCCCGACTTCTCGAAGATCGACGCGGCAATCTGGACGCTCGAGCAGGCGGGAGCGCTCGCCCGCTCCCATCCGGGCATCGCCGCGGTGGTGCCCAAGGACGTGGGCAATCCCTTCCTCCTGACCTACCTGATGCCGCCCCACTCCGACGAGATGGTGCACTTCGTCAGCTACTGGCTGAATCTCCGCAAGGCCGACGGCATGCGCGCGCGAGATCAGCTACTGGCTGGTCGGCCAGCCGCGGACGCTGGCCACGCCACGCTGGAGCGTGGTGCGCGACGTCCTGCACTGGAATTTCTGAGCGGCGCTGGCCCGGATGACTCACGAGCACCGCACGTGCGACCGGCCGGGTGGCGTCGGGGGGAGGGGTGCGCTCAGGCGGAGTGAGACCCCCTCGTCCTGCGCGCAGCCCGCAGGGCTGCGATTCAGGCGAGCGGGTGACGCAGCGAGCGCACCCCTCCCC
>JBKOVG010000084.1:0-8217 GCA_046723845.1 Candidatus Methylomirabilota bacterium
GGCTAGTGGCGCGCGAGACCGTGGACAGCGTGATCTGGGCTCCCCTCGGCGAGGAGGTGGCGTTCCGCGGCCTCCTGTACGCGGCCCTCCGCTCCCGCTTCGGCGTGGTGCCCGCCGCCGCGGTATCCGCCGCCGTCTTCGCCCTTGCGCACGGCTACGGCGTGCTGGGATTCGTGGCGGTGTTCTGGAGCGGCGCCCTGTGGGCGCTCGCCTACGAGAGAACGGGCAGCCTGTGGCCCGGCATCATCGCGCACAGCGCGGGCAACGCCATGGCCACCGTGGGAGTGATCGCGCTCCTGCGCCTCTAGCGCGGATTCTTCACGAGTGCCACGCGTGCGACCGGGCGGGTGACGTTGGGGCGGGGGAGCGCTCCGGCGGCGTGGGACCCCCTCGTCCTGTGCGCCGCCCGCAGGGCGGCAAGTCAGGCGAGCGGGTGACGGAGCTGGAGCGCTCCCCCGCCCCCGACGACGGGCCTCGCCCGTCTCGCGCTCCGCATGTTCGTGAGCTAGCGCGCGAGGGTGCGGAGGAAGGCGGCGATGCCCGCCTCCCCCACCTGCGTGTCCTGCTCGCCGTTGCCTCCGCTGACCCCGACCCCGCCCACCACCTCGCCGTCGACCTCGATGGGAAATCCGCCGACGAAGATGGCGAACTTGCCCGGGTGCATGGCCTGGATCCCGAAGGCTTCGTTGCCGGGCAGAGCGGGACCGCCCGGCGGGGCGTTGAACTTGTGCGTAGCACGCCGATGACCTGCGGCTGTGAAGGCCTTGGCCATGGCGATCTCCACCCCGGTGAGGCGCGCGCCGGTCATCCGATGGAGGGCGATGGGATGACCGCCGTCGTCGCAGACGCAGATCGTCTCCAGGACGCCGATCTCCCTGGCCTTCGCCTCGGCGGCGTCCAGGATGATGCGCGCGTCTTCCAGGGTGAGCCGCTTGACGGTGATCACGCCGGAGTGCCCTCCTGGCTCGGGTTCACGGCACGTCGACCCAGATCTCGTCGCCCTCGACCCGCACCGGATAGGTGGCGACGGCGGTGCCGCGCGCCGGGAGGAGACAGGCGCCGGTGCGTACGTCGAACATCCAGCCGTGCCAGGGGCAGGTCAGCCGCGCCCCTGTGAGCTTGCCCTCGCCGAGCGGACCGCCCCGGTGCGGACACGTCTCGGCGCAGGCATAGACGTGCTCCCCGACCCGGGCCAGGACCACCCGCCGGCCATCGACGTCGGCCAGCCTGCATGCGCCCGTGGGGACCTCGGCGAGGGTGCCGGCGCGGACCTCCACGGGCGATCAGCTCACAGCTCTTCCTTGAGGACGTAGGCGCGATGGAGCCCGGTCATGTACTGCCAGCGCATCTCCGTGGCCTGGCGTACCTGCTCCACCGCCTCGTCCTGCTTCTCCAGGGTGGTGCTGTGCCGCTCCACGATCTGATAGCCCCGCTCGCCGTGCACTTCGTCGGCCTCGATGTGGATGGCGAAGAACTCGACCTCGTGGTCGTTGAAGCCGTAGTGCGCCTTGAGGGGGGGAAGGTTGCGCTGATAGATGCCCGGCACCTGCGACTCGAGCCCGACGAGGAGCCCGGCGGCCGCGATGTGGAAGGGGCGCTGCGAGGTCTCGTAGCACCACGCGGTGAGCCCGCGCGTGGTGGCCAGCTGCTGCTTGGTCTCGACTTCCTTGCGGCTCACCCCACACGCCTCCGCGAAGCGGATGAGGAGATCGACGTGCTTCACCCCCGACTCCTCCTCGATGATGTTCTCGAGCAGGAAATCGCGGGCGTCCGCGTCCGGGCACTCCGCGTAGACGGCGGCGCACCATCGTGCGAACTGCGACACATACTGGTAGTGCTGGCAGGCCCACGCTCCCAGCTGCTCACGGCTGAGCTCGCCCTTGACCCACTTTTCCGTGAAGGGATTCATGCGGCTGTGCTTGGCCTGGACGGCGGCCTCGAGGCGCTGGCGGAAGAGACTCTTGGTCTCGCTCATGGTCGACCTCCTGCGTGAGCTCGGTGGTGGGGCGACGGCATCCTGCCTCCTCGGAGCGACGGGTACGCGAAGGCCCCTAGTCTAGGCAATGAACCGCGCCGGCGTCCAGTCCCCGTCAGGACAGCTCCTCCGTGAGGAAGCGGTCGAGGAGACGCCGGGCCCGATCGGGCGAGGCGTAGGCCTGGGCCCGTGTGAAGGCGCGCCCGCTCGAGGCGAGATAGAAGCGCTCGTACTGCTCCCCGCGGCCGGCGAGCGCACTGCCCGTGAAGTCCCAGGCGAGGCGAAAGATGCGCGCGCGCTCCTCGGCGGTGATGCCCTTGGCCCCGTGCAGAAAGCGCTCGATGAGCGGGCGCAGGCCGGGGTCGGCGAGCTGGGCCGCCGAGGGCGCGGCGAGGAGATTGTGCGAGCCCAGCAGCCGGATGATCTCGTTCACGCGGGGGAACCAGAGGGGGAGCAGGCCCCGGAGGGCGCGGAAGGGACGCCCGTCCGGGAACCACACCCCCTCACCCCAGTCGTAGGCACCCTGCTCGGCGGAGTGCACGCCTGCCCGCACCATCTCGCCGTAGCTCCAGATCTCGCCGAGCATCTCCCCGCCCGGTCCCGTGCCCGCGTTGATGGCCTCGGCCATGCGGGTGGCCAGGCCCCAGGCGAACTCGAGCTTGGTCTGGGCCCGGATCGAGGTCTGCTGCATGATGTTGGGCATCCAGCCCGTGGTCATCACGCTGTTGTAGGCGGGGAGGTTGGCGTCGATGAACACGCGCTCGCGCGGCACTTCCACGTCCTCGAAGATCACGAAGGCGTCCTGCTCGTCGAAGCGGCTCGACAGCGGATGGTCGAACACGTTGCCGGCCACGCTGTAGCTGTCGCGACACAGGAACTTGAGCCCGGGGGTGGCCATGGGAATGGAGAAGGCGAGCGCGTAGGCCTCGGTGCCCGGAAGAAGGGGCGCCCCCGGATAGACGAAGAGCTCGTCGGAGAAGGGGGCGAGGGTGGCGAGGATGCGCGCCCCGCGGACCAGGATGCCGTGCGCCGTCTCCCCCACCTTGTGGAGCGCCACCTCGTCGCCCGGGCTGGGGACGTCGCCGCGCGCCTTGTCAATGGTGGGCTGCACGATGGTGTGGGTGAGGGAAAGATCCCGCCGCGCCGCCTCCTTCTGGAAGGCGACGAGATACTCTGCGCCGCGCTCGTTGCCGTGCGCGGCCCACTCGTCGGCACGTCCCGCGAAGCCGGCCAGCGTCACGTTGAGGTAGTCCGGCGTGCGGCCCATGATGCCCACGCTGAACTCGGCCAGGCGCTCGAGGCAGGCGTGGCGCCGCTCGAGGTCGCTCCGCGAGCGCGGGATGATGTGGCTGACGTTGATGGGCTCGCCCGTCTCGGGATCGGGCATGAGGCAGACGGCGGCGGCCTCGTGCTGGAGATCGAAGAGAGCGGCCAGGGAGCGGGCGGCGCCCACGAAGGCGGGATGGGCGGCGACGTCGCGCACGCGCTCGCTGCCGACCCAGATCTCGCGGTCGTCCTTGAGGCCCCGCAGGAAGTCCGCGCCGGCGCGCGCAGGCATCGGTCTCCCCTCAGGCCGTGGCCAGCGACGCGGCGCGCTCCACCAGACGCTCCTCGAGGACGCGCGCCTCGGCGCCCCCGCCCAGTCCTTCCACCTCGCCGAGGAGCGCCGTGAGCCGGCGCACGATGAGGCGGCCCTCCATGAGGGGAACGCCGAGCGCGGCCAGCGTCTTCTCGCACTGGATGCCGTGCTCGATGAGATGCGCGGCGAAGCGGTGGAGGCGGAAGCGCACGTCCACCTCGAAGTGCATCCACTGCGTGGGACGAGTCATGGCGGCGGCGGACAGCGCGTCGAGCCGGCGGTGCGTCTCCGCCCGCACCGCCCGCACCCGCCCCACCATGTCGGCGAGGCCGCCGGTCACGTCGACCTGGGCGGGCGTGGGCATCCGGTCGTCGGCCACGCGCATGGGATCGGTATCGGCGCGCTCCGTCGCGTAGAGCGTCTGCACGGCGTAGCGTCCCTCGATCACGATGATGTGGCGGAGGGTCTCCCGGATCGACCACTCCCTTTCCCGCGGGGCGCGGTCCAGGAGATTCGCGGGCAGGCCGACGAGGAGGCCGTGGAGGTCGCCGAACGCGCGCTGAGCGAGGGCGAGGATGCGCCGCGCTTCAGGGTGAGGCTGCGCGGCGAGCCGCACGTACGACTCCTGGGCGTCCTCTAGCGTCCGGTAGATCGCGTAGCGGACGTCGGCCGGCTTGTCGCGAAACGGCCAGGGGCGCCCCAGCTCCGTTTCATCGAGAGCGGCGAACCTCGCGAGGGCGGCGTCGACCTCCGCGGCCGCGGTCACCGTCAGAGCACCGAGCGCACGAGACCGCCGTCGACGAGGATGGTGGTGCCCGTGATGTACCCCGCCTTGCCCGAGGCGAGGAAGGCGACGAGGTAGGCCATCTCCCGCGGATCGCCGATGCGTCCGATGGCCGTCTCCGCGGCCCGCTGAGCGAGCGCCTCGTCCACCGAGATGCCGAGCTCCTTGGCCCGCGCCGTCACGTTGGAGAGCATGCGCTCGGTAAGGATGGAGCCGGGGCACACGTTGTTCACGAGGATGCCGTCGCGCCCCACCTCGTCGGCCAGGCTCTTGGCGAAGGCGACCACGCCCATGCGCGTGGCTCCCGAGAGGGCGAGGTTGGGAATCGGCTGATAGACCGTGCTGGCCAGCACGTTGATGATGCGCCCGCCACCCTGGCGCTTCATGTGGGGGACGGCCTCGCGGCACATGCGCGCGAAGAAGACGAGGGAGCGCTGCACGGCGGTGGTCCACTGCTCCTCCGTGGCGGAGAGCGCGCGGGCGAGCGGAGGGCCACCGGAGTTGTTCACCAGGATGTCGAGGCGCCCGAAGCGCTCCACGGTGGCCGCTACGAGGTGGCGCACCGTCTCCACCTGGTCGAGATCGCCGGCGAGGGCAAGGACCTCCGCCCCCGTCGCCTCGTGAATCGACTGCGCCGCCCGCTCGAGGTCAGCCTGGCTGCGGCTGCACACGGCCACCGACGCCCCTTCTTCCGCCAGCACGTCCGCGCAGGCGCGGCCCAGGCCCTTGCTGCCTCCGCCGACGATGGCGACCTTGCCCTTGAGCTCGAGATCCATGGCGAGCGCGCTCCTCTCTAGCGGGATGGGCAGCGAACGGACGCGATACTGGGAGCGGAGACAGCGGCTGTCAAGCTAGAAGAGGTGGCAGGCCACCTGGCGTCCCTCGGCGAGCTTGAGCTTCGGCTCCTCCTGCGAGCACACGGGCATGACCTTCGGGCAGCGGGGATGGAAGCGGCAGCCCGCGGGCGGATTGAGCGGGCTCGGCACCTCGCCCATCAGTACGGTCTCATCCCGGCGGTCGTCGGGATGGGCGGGGAGGGCGGCCGCGAACAGCGCCTGCGTGTAGGGGTGCTGGGGCGCGGTGGCCACGCGCAGCGCCTCGCCGATCTCCACGATGCGGCCGAGGTACATCACGGCGATGACGTGGCTCATGTGGGCGACCGCGGCGAGGTCGTGGGCGATGAAGAGATAGGCGAGACCAAGCTCGCGCTGGAGATCGCGCAGCAGATTGAGGATCTGGGCACGGATCGACACGTCGAGGGCCGACACGGGCTCGTCGAGCACCACGAGCCGGGGGGACAGGGCGAGGGCGCGCGCGATGGCGATGCGCTGACGCTGGCCCCCCGAGAACTCGTGGGGGAAGAGATCGCGGGAGCGGGCGGGCAGCCCGACCACGTCGAGGAGCTTGCTCACCCGAGCGGCCACCGCCGGCGCGTCGAGGCGCTCGTGGGTGATGAGCGGCTCCGCGATGATCGAGTCGACCCGCATCCGCGGGTTCAGCGAGGCGAACGGGTCCTGGAAGACCGCCTGCACACTCTTGCGGTAGGCGCGTAGGGCCTCTCCCTCGAGGCCGGCCACGTCCTGGTTGGTGAAGAGGATCTGCCCCGCCGTCGGCTTCTCGAGGCGCAGCACGAGCTTGGCGGTGGTGGTCTTGCCGCAGCCGCTCTCTCCCACCACGCCCAGGGTACGACCAGGCTCGATGGCGAACGCGACGTCGTCCACCGCCCGCACCACGCCCCCGGCCTGGCCCAGGAAACCGCGACCCACGGTGAAATGCTTGGTGAGGCCGCGGGCCTCGAGGAGCGGCGTCATCCGCGGGCGGCACCCATGGTGGCGGGAGCGGCGACCCAGCAGCGGGCGTGATGCTGCGGGGCGAGCTGGCTCTCGGGCGGCGCCTCGGCCCGGCACCGATCGATCACGTACGGGCAGCGTGGATGGAAGGCGCAGCCGGGCGGCAGGGCAGCGGGATCGGGAGGCTGGCCCTCGATGGCGGTGAGGCGCTCGGCGGCATCGCCGAACTTGGGGATGGACTCGATGAGGGCCCGCGTGTACGGGTGCGCAGGCTCGTTGAAGATGCTCCGCACCGGCCCCGCCTCCACGAGGCGGCCCGCGTACATCACCGCGACCTGGTCGCACATGCGCGCGACGATGCCGAGATTGTGGGTGATGAAGATCATGGCGAGGCCGCGCGCGCGCTGGATGTCGCTCAGCAGCTTGAGGTACTGCGCCTGGATGGTCACGTCCAGGCTGGTCGTCGGCTCGTCGGCGATGAGGAGCTGCGGCCCGCACGAGATGGCGATGGCCCCCACCACGCGCTGGCGCATCCCGCCCGAGAGCTCGTGCGGGTACTCCCCCACCCGCCGCAAGGGCGCCGCGATGTTGACGGCGGCGAGCAGCTCACACGCCCGCGTCCACGCGGCGCGGCGCGGAGTCGACTCATGGGCGCGCAGCGTCTCCGCGATCTGGTCCCCCACGGTGAAGAGCGGGTTGAGCGAGGCCATGGGGTCCTGGAGGATCATGGCCAGCCGCTTGCCGCGGATGGCCCGCATCGCGGTCTCGGGCTTGGTGAGGAGCTCCTCGCCGCCGAAGCGCACGGAGCCCCCGGCGATCCGCGCGGCGGGCGGGAGCAGGCGCATGAGGGTGAGGGCGAGGGTGGTCTTGCCCGAGCCCGACTCGCCCACGATGCCGAGAGTGCGGCCGGCCTCCAGGGTGAACGACACGTCGTCTACTGCGCGCGTCACGCGGGTGCCGCGCGCGCTCACGTACTGGGTGCAGAGCCCGGAGACCTCGAGGAGCGCGCTCACAACTGGCGGAGCTGCGGGTCGAGCTTCACGCGAAGCCAGTCGCCCAGGAGATTGGCGGACAGGACCATGAGCATGATGCAGAGGCCGGGGAGCACGGTGAGCCACCAGTAGCCCGCCATGAGGCCCTTCTTCCCGTCGGCGAGCATGAGCCCCCACGCCGGCTTGGGCGGGGGCACCCCCACCCCCAGGAAGGACAGCGCGGCCTCGGTGACGATGACCACGCCCAGCATGAGGGTGCCAAGGACGATGGCGGAGTTGAGCACGTTGGGGAGGATGTGCCGGCGCATGATGGTCTTCTTCGAGCAACCCGCCACGATGGCCAGGCGCACGAAGTCGCGCTCGCGGAGGGAGAGCACCTCGCCCCGGATGACCCGCGCATAGCGCGTCCAGTACACCGCGCCCAGGATGATGACGATGTTCATCTCGCTCGGGCCGACCACCGCGGCGAGGAAGATGGCGAAGGTCAGCGCGGGCAAGGCGAGCCAGGTGTCGGTCACGCGCATGATCACCTGGTCGACCCACCCCCCGAGATAGCCGGAGACGATCCCGAGGACCGTGCCGAGGATGCCCGCCACGATGACGGCGGTGAAGCCGACCACCATGGAGACGCGCGCGCCGAAGATCAGGCGCGAGAGCACGTCGCGCCCCACGTGATCGGTGCCGAGGAGGTGCGCCTCGCTCCCTCCCGCCTGCCACGCGGGCGGGCGGAAGCGGTCGCCCAGCACGCCGATCTCGGGATTGTAGGGGGCGAGCACGTTGGCGAAGATGGCCACCAGGGCGATGGTGCTGAGGATGGCCGTGGGAATCCACGGAAAGCCTTCCACGCGGAGCGCGGAGAAGCGCCAGGCCACGGTGAGGGACGCCGCTCGGCTACCATTCATGGCGCACTACCTCTCATAGCGAATGCGCGGATCGATGACGGCATAGAGAATGTCCACGAAGAAGTTCACCACCACGATCATCGCTCCGCCCATGAGCACGGTGGCCTGTACCACCGGGAAGTCGCGGAAGGCGATGCCTTCGTACAGGAGCCGTCCCACCCCCGGCCACGCGAAGACCGTCTCCACCACCACCGC
>JBKOVG010000104.1:0-15683 GCA_046723845.1 Candidatus Methylomirabilota bacterium
CACGAAGAAGTTCACCACCACGATCATCGCTCCGCCCATGAGCACGGTGGCCTGTACCACCGGGAAGTCGCGGAAGGCGATGCCTTCGTACAGGAGCCGTCCCACCCCCGGCCACGCGAAGACCGTCTCCACCACCACCGCGACGTTGACCATGATCACCAGGTTGATGCCGGCGAGGGTGAGCACCGGGATCAGCGCGTTCTTGAAGGCATGCTTGCTGATCACGAGCGCTTCCGGCAGGCCTTTGAGGCGGGCCAGCTTCACGTATTCCGAGCCCAGAACGTCGAGCATGGACGAGCGGGTGAGGCGCATGTGCGCGGCCGCGAAGTACCAGCCGAGCGCGAAGGCGGGCATGATCACGTGCAGGGCGGAGCCCGAGCCGGACGAGGGGAGCCAGCCGAGATAGACGGAGAAGAAGAGGATCATGACGAGGCCGACCCAGAAGGACGGCAAGGACAGGCCGAGAAGCGCGAAGATCTTGCCCACGCTGTCCCACCATCGGTTCACGCGCACGGCGGCCAGGATGCCGCTGGGAATGCCCACGAGGAGCGAGAAGACCATGGCGGCCGCGGCGAGGAGGAGCGAGTAGGGCAGACGCGAGAGATAGAGCTCGAGGACGGGCGTCCGGTAGTAGAACGAGTTGCCGAGATCGCCGCGCAAGAGGCTCGACATGAACTGTCCGTACTGCACCCACAGCGGCCGGTCGAGGCCGAGCTGGGCATGGACGGCCGCCAGGTCGTCCTTGCTCGCCCCCGGCTCCACGAGGAGCACTGCGGGATCGCCGGTGAGGCGCACGAAGAGGAAGATGGTCAGCGAGAGGAGGAAGAGCGAGAGGATGGCGTAGCCGAGGCGCTTGACGATGAATCGCTTCATGACTTGGGCTTCAGCTTGAGGTCTTCGTAGGGCGCGGAGTAGGCGTGGTTCTTGATCAGGCCCAGGCCGCTCACTGCGGGCCGCGGGCCCACCCCGTTGAGGAAGGCGGGCTCAATCACGGGCCCGAACATCACCCGCTCGTGGATCATCTGCTGGATCTTGGTGAGGAGCTGCTGCCGCACCCGCGGGTTCATCTCGTTGGCCTGCTCGGAGAAGAGCCCGTCGATGTCCGGGTACGCCCCGTAGGCGTAGCGGCCACCACTGATCGCGTTGACCTCCACGCGGGTGGCCGTATTGCCCGGCGCGCCGCTGCCGTTCTGCACCACGAAGCGCAGCTTCTTGTCGGCGAGCTCCTGGTAGAACGCTGCGCGCTCCAGGGGACGGAGCTTGAGGCGGATGCCCGCCCCTTGGAGATAGTTCACCACCGGCTCGCCGATCGCGGTGCCGTAGACCATGTCCCCGGAGAGCTCGCCCGCCTCGAAGCCGTTCGGATAGCCCGCCTCGGCGAGGAGCTGGCGCGCGCGCTTGGGATCGAACGGATAGGGCGGGGGTGCCCAGTAGAATTCGAGCCCCTGCGGAACGAAGCTGTACGAGAGCTTGGCGAGGCCGAGGTACACCGCCTGGTTCACGCCCTGGCGGTCCACCGCAAGGTTGGCGGCCAGCCGCACGCGCTTGTCGTGCCACGGCGACTTGGGATCCCACTGCTCGGTGAAGACCATCCAGATGGTGAAGGGAAAGGACGTGGGGGTGAGGGTGAGGCCTGAGGTACGCTTGAGCTCCTCGGCGAGCGGCCCCGTGATGCTGTAGGCGACGTCGACCTCCCCGCGCTTGAGGGCGGCCAGCCGGGTCGACTCCTCGGGGATGACCTTCCACACGAGCGTCTTCACCGAGGGGGTCTTGCGCCAGTAGCCCTCGAAGGCCTCGAGGGTGAGCTCCACGCCGGGCTTGAAGGAGGCGAAGCGGTACGGGCCCGCGCCCACGGGCGCCTTCTTGAAGCCGTCGTCTCCCACCTGCTCGACGTACTTCTTCGGGACGATCCACGCCGCACCGGTGGCGGGCGTCGCGTAGAAGGTGAGGAAGTCCGGCCACGGCTGCTTGAGGACGAAGCGCACGCGGAGGGGATCGACGACCTCGACCCGTGCGACCTTGCCCTTGAGCTCCTTGGCGGAGGCACCGCGATAGCGCTCGAAGGAGAATTTGACGTCCTCCGCCGTCATGGTCTCGCCGTTGTGGAACTTGACGCCCTTGCGCAGGACGAACTCGTAGGTGAGGCCGTCCTTGGACACCGTCCACGACTCCGCAAGGCACGGCGTCATGGCGTTGCCGGGCATGGGCTTCACGAGGGCGTCGTGGAGGGCATAAAGAACCATGAACGGGGTGATGATGCCGGAAGTTTCCGCGGGGTCGAACCAGGTGGGAGCCAGCGCCACGTGCGAGGCCCAGGTCATCTGTCCCGAAGGCGTCGCGCTCGGCGACTGCGCGGAGGCCCGCGTCGCCGCCACGAGAGCCACGGCGACCACGAGGGCGACAATACGCGCTCGGGAGCGGGTCATGGTCTGTCCTCCGCTGCGTTGCGACAAGGGCGAGACGTGCTCGCGGGCTGCGAGGTTGACCGATTATCCCCAAATCTTTCCCGCTGTCAATGGGGTGGGACGCCTCCACGGGCGTGCCACGCGCAATTGCCGCCGCTCGCCGCCTTGTGCTAGCGTCCCTCGCGCATGGGCGACAACTCGCGCCAGTTCTCCATCCCTGCGACCTGGCCCACCGCCTACGACCATCCCGACGTGGTCTACGACGCGACCCATCGGCTGGCGGTGGACGACCTGCAGCTCGAGCTGACGCACGCGCGGGGAGAGACCGACGATCACACCTGGATCTGGTGGCCGGCGCGGCGGATCCTCTTCACCGGCGACCTCTTCCTCTTGGTCGCGCCCAACGCGGGCAATCCGCAGAAGGTGCAGCGCTACGCCGCGGAGTGGGCGCGGGCGCTGCGCGCCATGGCGGCGCGAGGCGGAGCTGCTCGTGCCCGGTCACGGCATGCCCGTCCTCGGCGCCGCGCGGGTGCGCCGGGCCCTCGAGGACACCGCGGAGTGGCTGGAGACGCTGGAGCGCGAGACGGTGGTGCGCATGAACGCGGGACTCGGCCTCGATCGGATCCTCGCCGAGGTGCAGCCGCCCGCCCACCTGGCGGAGCGCCCGTACCTGCAGGCGGTCTGCAACGAGCCGGAATACGTCGTGCGCAACATCTGGCGTCTCTACGGCGGCTGGTGGGACGGCGAGCCTGCGCACCTCAAGCCCGCGCGCACGGCCGAGCTCGGCCGCGAGGTGGCCGCTCTCGCGGGCGGGGCGGAGGCGCTCGCCGAGCGCGCCCTCACCCTCGCGGAGCAGGGACGTCACGCGCTCGCCTGTCACCTCGTGGGCTGGGCGGCGGCCGCCGAGCCGGAGAGCGGGTGCGTGCACGCGGCGCGCGCCCGCACCTACGAGGAGCGCGCCCGGATTTCCGACGCGCTGATGACGCGTGGTATCTTCGCCTCCACGGCCCGCGAATCCGCGATCAAGGCCGGGCCCAATCCGGATCCGGCGTCCGGCCCCTCCCAGGGCCGAGGAGGATAACGATCACGCGACGGCCCCCCGACGGCTCGACATGGTCACCGCCGGGGTCCTCGTCGCGTACGGCCTATCTCTCCCTCGTGCCCGCCCGCAGCACGCGGGCGGGCGAGCCCATCTTCACCATCGGCTACCCCATCAGCGCCGTGCTCGGGGCCGAGCCCAAGCTCACGGAGGGAACGGTGAGCGCGCGCTCCGGCATGGGAAAGAGACCTCCTACCTGCAGATCACTGTGCCCGTGCAGCCGGGCAACTCCGGCGGTCCGCTCGTCAATGCCCAGGGGCAGCTCGTGGGGATCGTGTCGGCCTCCGTGGACGACGTGTCCTTCCTGATGGCGACGGGAGCGCTCCCCCAGAGCCTCAACTACGCGGTGAAGGCCGATTACGCGCGGCCGCTCTTCGAGCAACCCGCGGGCCGACCGGCGGCGCAGAGCCGCATGGAAGCCTACGAGCGCGCCAAGGGTGCCACCTGCCGTATCGAGGTCGATCGATAAAGCTCGGTGGGGGGCTGCGCCCCCCTTCCGAACCTCCCCCTTCGATTGCGCCGGCGAAGCCGGCGCTCGGAGCGGCACATCCCATCCTCGGAGGTTTGTCTGCACCTCGGCGTGACCCGACGCGCAGCGGTTTCGACCGGGGAAGGTCGAAGACACTGAGGGAGGGGCGAGCCTGGACTATTCACGCGTGCTGCGCGTGCGACCGGCCGGGTGGCGTCGGGGCGAGGGGTGCGCTCAGGCGGAGTGGGACCCCCTCGTCCTGCGCGCAGCCCGCAGGGCTGCGATTCAGGCGAGCGGATGACGCAGCATGAGCGCACCCTCCCCCGACGACAGGCCCCGGCCGCCTCGCGCTACGCATGTTCGTAGCCTAGGGCGCTAGGGCGCGGAGCATCACGCCGAGGGCGACCCGAAGGCCTGCGGGCTGCCCCGCCTCGTTCATCTCGAACTCGGGAGCGTGGTGCGGCCGCGGGCGTCCGTCGGGCAATCCGATGCCCACGCCGTAGAGCGAGCCCGTCGGACCGCTCCCGAGAGTGACGGCTTGGGTCGTCGCGTCGAAGCTTCCGCTCCCGCTCGCGCCGACCACGAGATTCGGAAGATCGCCCGCATGCGCGCCGTCAGGATCGAGCCGCCCGTGCGTGCGTCGAGTGGGATTGAAATGCGCCCCCGCGGAGACGAAGTCCGGCGGATCGCACCGGCCCACTGCGTGCACGTGGAGTCCCTTCGGTCCGGGCGGAAGGCCGGAGGCCGTGCCCTGGATGCGGACGCCGTCCGCGCTCTCGGTGAAGGTGGCGGTGCCGACCTGCTGGCCGCTCTTGTCCCTCAGCACCGCCTGGCCGCGGAGGGGTGAATCTGCCGCGCTCGTCGTGCCGCCCGCCAGGACGAGCACGACGCTCAGGACACGCAGGCATCGCCTCATCCGTGACGCTCTCTTCCAGGAGCGGGGGGCTCAGCCGAGCCGGCCCGCGAGCTCGGCCGCGCGAGCGCGGAACTGCTTCACGTTGTCGAGCTTGACGCTCTCGTAGCCGCGGATGATGTCGGGGAGCTCGGCCAGCGCCACCGCCGTGTCGTGACGCTCCGCTGAGAGCATGGCGACGGCCCGCTCGACGAGAGCACGGTACTCCCCGATGAGCGCACGCTCCTCGCGGCGCACCTCGGCATAGCCGAAAACGTCGAGGGCGGTGCCGCGCAGGCCCTTGAGGGCGGCGAGCAAGGAGAAGGCCCCGGTGAACCACGAGCCCAGCCGGATCTTCTTCTTGAGCCCGAGCGCGCGGAGGAGCGGCGGATGCAGGTGCCAGTAGTAGCGGGCGGAGGGCCCGAAGCGGGTGCGCAGCTCCGCGGCGAGGGCCGCGCTCAGATGGAGCCGCGCGACCTCGTACTCGTCCTTGTAGGCCATCAGCTTGAAAAGATGCCGCGCCACCGCCTCCGAGAGGCCGGTGCGCCCCGGCGTCTTCTGCGCCTCTTCCCTCGCCACGCGCGTCACGAACTCCGTGTACTGGCGGGCATAGGCGGCGTTCTGATAGGCGATCAGCTCGGGGACGCGAATCTCGAGAAGCCGGCGCAGCTCGCCCTCGGCGCCCGTCGCGTTCACCAGCGCCAGCGCTTCCGCGCTGAGGACGCGGGGGGTCTCGACCTTGCCGGTGGCGGTCTGCACGGCGGCCTCGACACGTCGGGCGTCGACCACGGCCATGCGCCCCCAGCGGAAGGCGAGCAGGTTCATGTCCACGCTCACGCCGTTGAGCCGGATGGCCTGCTCCAGCGAGTCCGCGCTGATGGGCAGCGCGCCCGCCTGATAGGCCGCGCCCACCATGATGAAGTTGGTCGCCATGTGGTCGTTGAAGAGGCCCTCGGCCATGGCCTGGGCGTCCACGTAGACGTTGGCGTCCTTGCGGCTCACGCGATCGATGCTCATGAGGGTGCCGCCGAGCTCGGGAAATTCCACCGTGGTGTCCACGACCATGCGGCCGGTGGGAATCTTGCTCGTCGAGACCACCGCGATGGTGCGGCCCGACTCCGCCTTGTCGAGGTTGACGGGATCCGTGGACACGAGGAGATCGAAGCCCAGGTAGAGATCGGCGCCACCCGCCGAGACCTTGTTGGAGATCTCGATGGGCCGGGAATCGATGCGGAGGTCCGAGACCACCGGCCCGCCCTTCTGGGAGAGGCCGGTCTGATCGAGACCGCGCACGTGGCGACCATCCAGCATGGCCGCCGTGCCGAGGATCTGGTTGACGGTGACCACGCCCGTGCCCCCGATCCCCATCATGTGGAGCGCGAAGCCGTCGCACGGCACGCGCAGCGCGGGCTCGGGCAGGAGGGCGTCGAGCGGCGTGAGACGCCGCTGACGAACCGCCGTCTCCCCCCCGGGCTCCACGGTGAGGAACGAGGGGCAGTCGCCGAGCAGGCACGAGTAGTCCTTGTTGCAGGACGACTGGTGGATCTGCGTCTTGCGGCCAAACTCCGTCTGGACGGGCTGGACGGAGAGGCAGTTCGACTTCCGGCCGCAGTCGCCGCAGCCCTCGCACACCGCCTCGTTGATATAGACGCGCGTCTGCGGATCGGCTTGCCGCCCACGCTTGCGCAGGCGCCGCTTCTCCGCCGCGCACTGCTGATCGTGGAGGAGCACGGTTACGCCGGGGATGACCGCCAGCACCGACTGGGCCTCGAGGAGCCGGTCGCGATGCCACACCTCGCAGTTGGAGGCGATGGACACGCCCTTGTAGTTCTCGGGATGATCCGTGGTGATGATGATGCGCTTCACCCCGTCGGCCTCGAGCCGTCTGGTGAGCGCGGGAATGGGCAGGGCACCCGCCGCGTCCTGGCCGCCCGTCATGGCCACCGCGGCGTTGTAGAGAATCTTGTAGGTGATGTTGACGCCAGCCGCGATGGCGTAGTTGATGGCGAGGCTGCCCGAGTGGAAGAGGGTGCCGTCGCCGATGTTCTGGAAGAGGTGCGGCGTTTCCGTGAAGGGGGCAATGCCCACCCACTGCGCCCCCTCGGCACCCATGTGGGTGACGCCGATGATGCCGCGATCCATGCCCATGGCCATGCCGTGGCAGCCGATGCCCGCGGCGGCCACCGCCCCCTCCGGCACCACCGTGGAGCGGTTGTGCGGGCAGCCCGAGCAGAAATAGGCAGTGCGGGCCAGCGACAGCGGCTTGGGCCGCTGCTTGAGCTCGTCGAGGTGGCGGAGACGCGCCTCCACGGACTCCACCCGCACCTTGCGCGCGATGCGGCGGGCGATGGCGCGCGCGATGGTGTCCGGATCGAGCTCGCCCACGATGGGGACGAGGAGCCGATCCTCCTCGTCGCGCTTCCCGACGATGCGCGGGCGATCGGGCATGCCGTAGAGCACGTCCTTGGCGAACATCTCGATGAAGGAGCGCTTCTCCTCGACGACGAGGATTTCCTCGAGCCCGCGCGCGAAGTCGCGCACCGCGCGCGGCTCCATGGGGAAGAGCATGCCCATCTTGAGGATGCGGATGCCGTAGCGCCGGAGGGCGTCGTCGTCCAGGCCCAGCTCGAGGAGGGCCTGGCGAACGTCGTAGTACGTCTTGCCCGTGGTCATGATGCCGAGCCAGGCGTCGGGCGTGGGCACGGTGACCGGGTTCAGCTTGTTCTCGTACGCGTAGAGCCGGGCCAGCTCGAGCCGCGCATGGTGCAGCGTGCGCTCCATGTCGAGGCCGTAAGGCGGGATCAGGTTCACGTTGATGGCGTGCTGGAAGGGGCGCCCGTCGAGCTCCACGGTGGGAGTGACCGGCGCGACCCGATCCGGCGAGGTCTCCGCGGTGGCCGCCTCGTCGGCGACGTTGGTCACGATCTTCATCCCCACCCAGAGGCCGGAGATACGCGAAAGCATGAAGCCGTGGAGACCCAGATCGAGGATCTCCTGGACGTTGCCGGGGAAGATCGTGGGCATGAGTGCGTCGTAGAGCGCCACCTCCGAGTGGCTGGGTAGGGTCGACGACTTGGAGAGCGGATCGTCGCCCACGAGAGCGAGCACGCCTCCGTTCTTCCCCACCCCCGCGTAGTTCGCGTGCTTGAAGGCATCTCCCGTCCGGTCCACCCCCGGCGCCTTGCCGTACCACATGCCGAGCACGCCCTCGTACTTGGGACGCGGAAAGAGGCCGACCATCTGGCTGCCGAAGATGGCGGTGGCGCCGAGATCCTCGTTGAGCCCCGAGGAGAAGACGACGTGATGCGCCTCCAGCAGCTTGCGCTCGCGCTGGAGGGTCTGATCGAGGCCGCCCAGGGGCGAGCCGCGGTAGCCGGAGATGAAGGTGGCGGTGCGGAGCCCTCGGCGCTGATCGGCGCGGTGCTGATCGAGGGGCAGACGAACCAGAGCCTGGATGCCGGAGAGATAGATACGACCCGTCTCTTGGGTGTATTTCGCGTCCAGAGAGAAGCCCTGGGTCTGTGTAGCCATGGGACCCCCTGTTGGGGTGGTGGTTCGCTTCACGATCGGGTCGGTACCATCGTCATGGTAGGCGATCAGGTCTTGTGAATCAACCAGTCACGGCGCGCGGCCGATGCGGTATCCTGTCCGGCTAAGGAGGACAAACCATGGAGCCACTCGACCGGGCATCCGGTTTTCCCGCGGCCGACGCCGAACGCGTCACCACCTTCCTCCGCGCCGTCTACGGGTGGATGTGCGTGGGCCTCGGCGTCACCGCCTTCGTCGCCTACGCCATCGCCTCGTCCCCTGCCCTCATCGGGACGCTGGTCGCCAACCACTTCCTCTTTCTCGCCCTGTTCCTGGTCCAGCTCGGGGTGGTGTTCTTCCTCTCCGCGCGGGTGGATCGACTCGCCCCCGGCACGGCCACGGGGCTGTTCATCTTCTACTCCGCCCTCACCGGGGTGACGCTGTCCGTGATCCTGATCGCCTACACGGGGGCCTCCATTGTGAGCACCTTCGTGGTGACGGCGGGGATGTTCGGCGCCCTCGCCCTCTACGGCACCACGACCTCGCGGAGCCTCGCCGGAGTCGGCCAGTTCGCCTTCATGGGGCTGGTCGGCCTCGTGCTCGCCTCGGTGCTCGCCATGTTCTGGCGGAACGCCGCGCTCGAGTTCCTCATCTCGGTGGTGGGCGTCATCGTCTTCACCGGGCTCACCGCGTGGGACGCCCAGCGCCTACGCCAGATGGCCACCTCCCTCCCCACGGAGAAGCTCGGCTCGTACGCCATCCTGGGCGCCCTGTCCCTCTACCTCAACTTCATCAACCTCTTCCTCTTCCTGCTCCGCTTCATGGGCGGCCGCCGCGACTGATCCGCGTCAGCGTGTGAGGAGGGGCTGGAGGTAGGGCCAGAGGTGGTCGACGACAATGATGTAGCCCTCGGCCGTCGGGTGAATGCCGTCCGCTTGGTTCAGTGACGGCTTGCCGGCGACGCCCTCGAGCAGGAAGGGCATGAAGGCCACCCCGCGCTTGCGCGCCACCTCCGCGTAGACCGTCCGCAAGTCCGCCGCGTACTGTGCGCCGTAGTTGGGCGGCACCTCCATGCCCGCGAGGAGCACGCGGGCGCCCGCCTTCTGGAAGCGCGCGACGATCGCATCGAGGTTCTGGCGAACCGAGGCGAGGTTCTGGGCGCGCAGGGCGTCGTTGGCCCCGAGGGCCACGATGACGATGTCGGGCTTGTTCTTGAGCGCCCAGTCCACCCGACGCAACCCGCCCGCCGTGGTGTCACCGGAGGCGCCCGCGTTGACCACGCGATAGGCGTATCCCTCGGCACGCAGCCGGACCTGGAGGCGCGCCGGGTAGGATTCCTCGGGGGTGACGCCAAGGCCGGCGGTGAGGCTGTCGCCGAACGCCACGATGACGCGCTCGGCGGCCTGGGCGGGCGCGACCACGAGCAGCGCCGCGATAAGGGCTGCCGCCAGTGGTCGCATGCTCGCAGTGTAGTACGGCTCGCGGACGGGTCCGCCACCGTGCCCTGTTCACGAAACTATCGGGGCGAGGCGGGCCGGGTCCCGTCGTCGGGGGAGGGGGAGCGCTCCAGCTGCGTCACCCGCTCGCCTGATTCGCCGCCCTCCGGGCGGCGCACAGGACGAGGGGGTCCCACTCCGCCGGAGCGCTCCCCCTCCCGCCGCCACCCGGCCCGGTCGCACGCGGCGGTATTCGTCAGGGGCGGGTTAGGGGCGCGGCCGGCCGTCGGAGCCGATGCCCGCGGCGTCGGAGAGGGCATAGCGGGCGAGCTCGAGGCCGTTCACGAACCACACGTCTCCGGCATCGCGCATCTGATCGACGAGCTGCTGCAGCATGTTGAGGCGCGAGGGGCGGCCCGTGTACTGGGGATGCAGGATGAGCATGGTCAGCCCGCCCACGGAGTGGATCCCGAGGAACTCGTCGCGCCACACGGAGAGCACGGCCGATGGCGGGAAGATCTGGCGATAGAGGTTCGGGCGCAGCCCAAAGGCGAAGAACGGGCCGTCGTCGAGGATCCAGGAGGCGGGCAACTCGACGAGCGAGGGCGTGCCAGGGTGGCGATACGGCCAGAGCGAGTCCTGGAGGTTGCTCGCGTACAGAAAGCCGTGCTTCGCGAGCAACCCTGCCGTCTCCGCCGTGACCTCGTAGAGCGGGGCGCGGTATCCGCGCGGAAGCGCGCCGGTGATGTCGGCGAGGATCTTCGAGCTGCCGGTGAGGATCGCTTCCTCCTCGTCGCGCGACTTGCCCTCGAGCCCTTCGTGGAGATAGCCGTGATGGCTGATCTCGTGGCCGCGGCGGTGGATCTCCGCCACCACGTCCGTCCAGCGCTCCGCCGTCCAGCCGGGCACGAAGAAGGTTGAGGTGAGGTGGTTGCGGTCGAGGAAGTCGAGGATGAGCGGCACCCCGACCTTCGGCCCGTAGGCGCCCTGGGACATCACGCTGATCCGATCGATGTTCGCGGGGTCGCGGGAGATCCAGGCGGTCTCCGCATCGAGATCGAAGGTGATGCACACAGCGGATTTCACGGCGGGCGGCCAGGTGATGGGAGGCTGCATGTGGCTCGCCATCCTCGAACACGGGCCGCCGCCTGTCAAGGGCGCGCGAGGCGGCGTCGCTCTCCTGCGTGTAGTATGGGCCGTGTGATGATCAGCGTCCGCAGCCTCGGCATGCGCCTCGAGAGCGGCGGCCGGCCCGTGGACGTCCTCACCGATGTGACGCTGGAGATTCCCGCGCGCCAGTTCGTGGCCATCGCGGGGCCTTCGGGCAGCGGCAAGTCGACGCTGCTCGGTCTCATCGCGGGTCTCGACCGGCCGACGACGGGCCGCATCGTCGTCAATGACGTGGACCTCACCGCCCTCGCCGAGGACGACCTCGCACGATTCCGGCGCGACGCCATCGGCTACGTCTTCCAGTCCTTCCATCTCATCCCCACCCTGACCGCCCTCGAGAACGTGGCGGTGCCCCTCGAGCTCGGCGGCGATGCCCGCGCGCTCGAGCGGGCGCGGACCCTCCTCGACGAGGTGGGCCTGGGCGAGCGGGGACATCACTACCCCGTGCAGCTCTCGGGAGGTGAGCAGCAGCGGGTGGCGGTGGCGCGCGCGGTGGCGCGACGGCCCACGCTGCTCCTGGCCGACGAGCCCACGGGCAATCTCGACTCGGCCACCGGCAAGCAGATCATCGATCTCCTGGTGGCGCTGAACCGCAATCTCGGCAGCACGCTGGTGCTGGTCACCCACGATCCCGCTCTCGCCGCGCTGGCCGGCCGGGTGATCACGCTCCGCGACGGGCGCGTCGCCACCGACGAGCTGAACAACGGCGGGCTCGCATGAGCTTCGTGGCGAGGCTCGCGTGGCGGGAGACGCGAGGAGCGGGGCGCCACTTCGCCTATCTCGTGGCCTGCATCACGCTGGGCGTGGGAGCCCTCGTCGCCGTGGGGAGCTTCGCGGCGAGCCTCGAGCGCACGGTGGGGCGCTCCGCCCGCGCTCTCATGGGAGGCGACGTGGAGATCCGGAGCGCCCAGCCGCTTTCCGCGGAGGCCGCGAGCATCGTGGCCGCCCTGAGCCGCCCCGGCACCGAGCGCGTGCCCGTCAGCGAGCTCGTGGCCATGTCGGCGGCGGGCGGCAAGAGCCAGATCGTCGAGCTGAAGGCGGTGGGAACGGGCTATCCGCTCTACGGCGATCTCGTCACGGAGCCCGCCGCCCCGCTGGCGTCGCTCATCGGGGGCGGGCGGGCTCTCGTCCACGAGTCGTTGCTCACGCGGCTCGGCCTCCGCGTGGGCGATCGTCTCAGGATCGGTGAGGGCGATTTCACGGTGAGCGGCGTCATCCGCCAGGAGCCCGACCGCGCGGTGGGCGTCTTCTCGCTCGGACCGCGCGTGCTCATCGACGCGCGGGACCTCGAGGGCACGCATCTCGTGCGGCCGGGCAGCCGCGTGCGCCACCGCCTGCTCTTTCGTCTCCCCGCCGGAGCGCCCGCCGAGGCCTTCAAGGACGCGCTGGCCGCCCGTCTCCCCGATCCCAGCGTGCGTGTGACGACGTACACGCAGGCCCAGCCCGGGGTGCGGCGCTTCTGGCGGCAGCTCACGGTGTACCTGGGACTGACCGGTCTCGTCGCCCTCATGGTGGGCGGGATCGGCGTCGCCACGAGCGTGCGCACCTTCGTGCACGGCAAGCTCGAGACCATCGCCGTGCTCAAGTGCCTCGGCGTGGGCTGGCGCGCGATTCTCGCCGCCTATCTGCTCCAGACGATGCTGCTCGGACTAGGGGGCAGCCTCCTCGGCGCCATCATCGGCAGCGCGGTGCAGTGGGCGCTCGCGCCCGTGCTCTCGCCCCTCATGCCCGTGCCCCTCGACGCCGCGCTCTCCATGCGCGCCATCTGCACGGGCCTGGCCATGGGCACGGGCCTGACCTTGCTGTTCGCGCTCTGGCCGCTCCTCGACATCCGGCGCGTCCCGCCCGCCCTCATCCTGCGTCACGACGTCGAGCCCCGATTGCCGGGCCGTCGCCCGTGGCTCGCCGTGCTGCCCATCGTGATCGGCCTGGGCGCGCTCTCCGTCTGGGAAGCGGGCTCGCTGAAGGTAGGGGCGATCTTCATCGGCAGTCTCATTGCGGCCCTGATCCTCCTCGGCGCCGGCGCGCGGCTCGTCATCGAAATCGCCCGCCGCCTGCCCCGGCTGCGCTGGCTCGCGTGGCGCCAGGCGGTGGCCAACCTGCACCGCCCCGGCTCGCATGCGACGACCGTGCTGGTCTCCCTCGGGCTCGCCGTGATGCTGATGGTGGCGGTGGCCCTGCTCGAGCAGAGCCTGCGTGCGGAGCTCGCCGATCGGGGCCCCGCGCGGGCGCCCGCCTTCTTCTTCATCGACATCCAGCCCGACCAGGCCCCGGCCTTCCGCCAGCTCCTCACCGAGCGGACGGGACGCGAGCCCATCCTCACCCCCGTGGTTCGGTCGCGCCTCGCCTCGATCGACGGGGCGCCCGTGTCGCGCGACCCGCGTCAGCGCCGCGAGGAGGTGTGGTATCTCTCGCGCGAGTACGTGCTCACCTGGACCGCGACCGCCCCGCCGGAGAATCCCGTGGTCGCGGGACGCTGGTGGACGTCCGAGGAGGCGGCGCGGGAGCCGCTCATCTCCGTGGAGGAGGAGATCGCGAAGAACCTTGGCGTGACCATCGGGAGCACGCTCGGCTTCGACATCCAGGGCGTCACGGTGACCGCGCGCGTGTTCAACCTGCGGCGGGTCGAGTGGCAGACCTTCAACACCAACTTCTTCGTCATCTTCTCCCAGGGCGCGCTCGACGGCGCTCCCACCACCTGGCTCGCCACCGCACGCGTGCCTCCCGCCGACGAGCTCGCCGTGCAGTCGGCGGTGACCGCGGCCTTCCCCAACGTGACGGCCATCCCCATCCGCGAGGTGCTCGAGCGCATCGCGGGCGTGCTCGACCAGATTGCGCTGGCCATCCGCCTCCTCGCGGGCGTCAGCATCGCCACCGGCCTGATCGTCACCGCGGGCGCCCTCGGAGTGAGCCGCCACCAGCGGCTCTACCAGAGCGTGATCCTCAAGGCGCTGGGGGCCACGCGCGGCTTCGTCGCCCGCGTCTTCGCGGTGGAGTACGCGCTCCTGGGAGCGGCGGCCGGTCTCGGCGGCACCGTGCTCGCCGCCGCTCTCGCGGCGGGCGTGCTGCACTGGGTGCTCGACGTGCGCTGGGGCGGCTCGCTGGGAACGCTCGCCTGGGGTCTGGTCGCCTCCTCCGCCCTCGCGCTCGGCGTGGGCTTCCTCGGCACCTTCCGCCTGCTCGGCAAGCGTCCGCTCGCCGTGCTCAGAAGTGAGTGACGCAGCGACCCTGACCGCCACCCTGCGGCGGCTCTTTCCCGAGGCCTCGGGCCGGAGCCTCAAGCAGTGGCTCGAGTCGGGCAGGGTCGAGCTCAACGGTCGCGTGTGCCGCGACGGCCGCGTCATGGTGGGCGGCGGCGACCGCGTCGTTCTCGGCACGCGCGGCCGCGTCCCCTTCCCGCGCGGCCTCGGCCTCGTCCACGAGGATGCGGACATCGTGGTCGTCGACAAGCCGCCGGGACTCCTCAGCGTGGCCTCCGAGCGGGAGCGGCAGCGCACGGCCTATCGTCTCCTCTGGGATTATCTCGCCGCCCAGCGCCCGCGCGCGCGCCCCTTCATCGTGCACCGCCTCGATCGCGAGACGTCGGGTCTCCTCGTCTTCGCCAAGTCGGAGGCGGCCAAGCGTCAACTCCAGGCCCAGTTCGAGGCCCGGAGCGTGGAGCGCGTCTACGTCGCGCTGGTGAGCGGACGGGTGCGGCGCGAGACGGGCACGCTCGAGAGCCGGCTCGTGGAGGATCGGAGCCTGCGCGTGCAGACCACGCTGAGCCCGAAGGGCAAGACGGCCATCACGAGCTACCGGCGGCTCGCGCAGGGCGAACACACGTGCCTGCTCGAGCTCTCGCTGGGGACGGGGCGGCGGCGGCAGATCCGCGTGCAGCTCGCCGCCATCGGCCATCCCATCGTCGGCGACCGTGAGCACGGCGGACCCGCGGGCCCCTTCCGACGGCTGTGCCTCCACGCGACCCGGCTCGGCCTCGTCCATCCCGGCACGGGCGTGGCCATGCGCTTCGAGAGCGCGGCGCCCGGGGCTTGGGTATAATCCGCGCGTCCCCGCGCACCCTCACCCCGCACAGGAGGCATCATGGCTGCGTCGCCGTTCTCGCTCGAGAAGAAGGTCGCCATCGTCACCGGAGGCGGCGTGGGCATCGGCCGCTCCATCGCCGTGGAATTCGCCAAGGCCGGCGCCGATGTCGTGATCTGCAGCCGCAAGAAGGAGAACCTGGATCCCGTGGTGGAGGAGATCAAGAAGCTCGGGCGCCGCTCCTTCTGCGAGGTCGTGGACGTCCGCCAGGAAGAGGCGGTGAAGGCGCTGGTCGAGCGCACCGCGAAGGAGATGGGGCGCGTCGACATCATGGTCAACAACGCGGGCGCGTCCTTCCGCGCCAAGGTCGAGGACATCAGCGCCAACGGCTGGAACACCGTGATCCAGATCAACGTCAACGGCGTGTTCTTCGGCTGCAAGTGGGCGGGCAAGCAAATGATGGCCCAGGGCGGCGGGGGCGTGATCATCAACGTGTCCTCGATCGCGGGCGTGTACGGCTCGACCATGATGTCGCACTACGGCACGGCCAAGGCTGCCGTCATCAACTTCACCCGCGCCCTCGGCATGGCCTGGGGCCGCCAGGGCATACGAGTGAACTGCATCGCCCCCGGCCCGGTGGAGACCGAGGGCTACATGGGAGTGC
>JBKOVG010000100.1:0-4323 GCA_046723845.1 Candidatus Methylomirabilota bacterium
CACGTCGAGCGGCACGACCGGGTGTGGCTGTGTCGGCGCATCGACATCGCCCAGCACTGGATCGCGAATCACCCGCCCCCGCCGCGGCCGTAGCACCTCGTTCCGCAAGGCGCGTCAGCGGCCCGCCATGGCGGGCTCGGGTCCCGCTAGAGCGAAGTGAAGTATTCGAGCATGCGCCGCCGCATCGCCTCGTCGGGGAGAGGAGCGGAGGCGGCGGCGAGATTGTCGGCCACGTGCGTCGCGTTGCGGGTCCCGGGAATCACGCAGGTGACGGCGGGCTGGGCGAGGATCCACTTGAGGAAGAACTGTGCCCAGCTCGCGCTGCCCGTCTCCTGCGCCCAGTCCGGCAGCGGCCGCCCCTTCACCCGCCCGAACATGGCGCCCTCCGCGAAGGGGCGATTCACGAGGACGGCGGCGCCGCTGTCCGCGGCCACGCGCAGGAGTCGCCGGTCGGCCTCAGGCTCGGCGAGCGAGTAGTTCACCTGCACGAAGTCGACGTCGCCGCGCGCGATGATCTTCTCCAGCTCGGCGTGGCCGCCCGAATGATAGTGCGTCACGCCGATATAGCGGAAGCGGCCCGTCGTCTTCCAGTCACGCAGGGTGGCGAGCTGCGTCTGCACATCCACGAGGTTGTGCACCTGCATCAGGTCGATGCGCTGGACGCGGAGCCGTCGCATGGACTCTTCCATCTGACGGACGCCCGCCTGCTTCCCCGTGGTCCACACCTTGGTCGCCACGAAGAGCTTCGAGCCCACATGCAGCTCCATGGCGAGCTGGCCGGTGACGGACTCCGCGGAGCCGTACATCGGCGAGGTGTCGATGACGCGGCCGCCCTCCGCCACGAAGACCCGGAGGGTCTCCTTGGCCTCAGCCATGCCGCGTCCGTCGCCGCCCACGTCGAAGGCCTGCCACGTGCCCAGTCCCACCGCGGGGAGCGGCTCGGACGATTTGGGGATGCGCCGCTCGAGTACAGTGCTGGCGCGAGATCGGTCGGGCATCAGCAGTCCTCCGAGACCGACGGTGGACAGCGTGAGGAATGCGCGCCGGCTGCTGTCCTCGTGCATCATCGCGTCGATCGTGCCAGAGAGATTTCGGAAGGTCAAACGCGCGAGGTCAGCCTGGCGCCTCCAGGGTGAGATCCCCACGCGACCGGAGAGCGAGGTAGCAGGGGACGGCGAGGAGATACAGCGCGCCCGCCATCTTCCACGCGAAGGGAATGCCGCGGAGATCCGCCACGTAGCCGCCGAGGAGGAGCCCGAGGGCGCCGCCCGCCGTGGCCATCATGCCGCGGAAGGAGAGCATGGTGGCGCGCACATCGGCGGAGACCTCCTCGTTGAACCAGGCCTGGGCCAGGGGCTCGCGCGCGCCCTGGAAGGCGTTCATGAGGAACAGGAGTCCGAGGGCCTGGCTTGGCCGGTGCGCGAGGAACCCTGCGCCCATGAGCGAGAGGCCGGTGGCCACGGTGAGGGCGGCCACGAGGCGCGGGCGCTCCCCGGGCACGACGACGATCCGCGCGGAGGCCTCCGAGCCCAGCATGCGGCCGATGGCGAGGACGCAGAAGACCCAGCCCACCGCCCACACGCCGGCGCCGTAGCCGTCCTTGAAGAGGAGCGGCCACTCGACCCAGTAGGGCGCCATGGCGCCGAGGGCGATGGCCTCGGCCAGGCTCAATAGACGCACGACGCGAAGGCCGAAGCCCTGGCGCAGGCCCGCGCCGACCTGCGCTCGCATCGAGCTCCGCACCGCACGATGGCCGAGTGGTCCGGCGGCGCGCGGGCGCTCGTGGAGCCACGTGCCGGCGAGCGCGCTCAGGAGAAAGCCCGCCGCGCCGAGCAGCCAGGGCCACGCGATGTCGAGGCTCCCCACGTAGGCGCCGGCGAGCGCGGTGGCCATGAAGCCCAGGCTGGAGAGCTGGGAGATGCGCGAGAAGAGGCCGTGCTTGGTTCCCTCGAAGCCCGCTTCGTCGAGGGCGTCCACTCCCCACGCGTCGACGGCGCCGTTGCAGAAGGTGGTCCCCACCGCATCGATCGCCTCCGCCACGAGGAACAGTACGTAGGTGTGCGAGACGAAGTAGAGGGCGAAGCCCGCGGCCCGCAGCAGGCAGCCGAGCATGAAGCTCCGCCGCCGGCCGAGGGCATCGGCGAAGGCGCCCGTGGGCACGTCGAAGAGGAGGCTCACCGCGAAGTACACGGCGAGCACGCTGTTGATCTCGAGCTGGTTGAGGCCGCGCGAGCGCAGGAAGAGCGGATACACGCCCCCGAGGAATCCGCCCGCCAGCGCATAGACGAGCCAGACCCCGTAGTAGCGGCGCACGATGCCGCGCGTAGAGAGGGACGCAGGGGACCCGGACATAACTCGTCGATCCTCCGCCACGGGCTGATTCTCGTCAACGGCCAGCCATCATATGGTCCGGCGAGGATTGCGGTCCCCCACTCGCTCGGCTATTCTTCTGCACCATGACGACACCCGTGATCTGGCCCGACCGTGCCCGCTGCGCCATCATGATGACGTTCGACCTCGACGGCGAGTCGCCGTGGATCCAGCGCGACCCCGCCCTCGCCGATCGATTCCTCCACATGTCGATGGGCTCCTATGGACCCAAGACCGGCATGCCGCGCATTCTCGATCTCCTCGACCGCTACGACATCAAGACGTGCATCTTCATCCCCGGCTGGATCGTCGAGCGCTATCCCGCGCTCTGCGAAGACATCGTCCGGCGCGGCCATGAGGTGGGCCAGCACGGCTACCTCCACGAGCGCCCCTCCTCGCTCAAGAGCCGCGAGGAGGAAGAGGAGCTTCTCGTGAAGAGCCTCGACATCTTCAAGAAGGTGCTGGGAGTGAAGCCCCTCGGCTCGCGCTCGCCCTCCGCAGATCCGAGCAAGCACACCATGGAGCTGCTCAAGAAGCACGACTTCGTCTATCACAGCAACGCGCTCGACACCGACCTGCCGTACTGCATCGAGACCTCGCGGGGCCCGCTCGTGGAGTTCCCCACCTCGTGGTGCAACAACGACGCACCCTTCTTCCTCTTCAGCTCCAATCCGCCCGTGGGCAACGGGATCTGGAGCCAGGAGGACGTGTGGGAGATCTGGTCGGAGGAGTTCGAGGGCCTGTACGAGGAGGGCGGCTTCTACAACTGGCTCGGGCATCCCCAGGTCATCGGCCGGCCCTCGCGCATGCGCATGGTGGAGCGACTCATCCAGCGCATCCTCGGCAAGAAGGACGTGTGGTGGCCCAAGCCCATCGACCTCGCAACGTTCTGGCTGGAGAAGAGCCAGAAGAGCGCCGCGCGCTGATGGGGGGAAAGCTAGAAGGGCGCCGCGCCCTCGTCACGGGGGCGAGCCGCGGCTTCGGGCGCGCCATCGCGATGGCCTTCGCTCGGGAGGGCGCCCGCGTCGCTCTCAACTACCTCGCCAGCCAGCGCCAGGCCGACGAGGCGGTGGCCGAGGCGAAGGGCCTCGGGGCCGAGGTCTTCGCCATCCGCGGCGACGTGGCGAGCGAGGCCGAGGCTCGCGCCATGATCGGCGCCGTGGTGGACCGTCTTGGCGGCCTCGACATCCTGGTGAACAACGCGGGCATCATGGTGCGCGGCCCGCTCCTCCAGGTCGATCCCGACGGCTATCGCCGCATGCTCGACATCAACGTGACGGGCACCATCCAGTGCGCGCGGCTCGCCCTGCCCGTGATGATCGAGCAGAAGTACGGCCGCATCATCAACCTCTCGACCCAGCTCGCCCAGCGGGCGGTGGGCGGGGGCGGCTTCGCCGCCTATGCGGCGACCAAGGGCGCGGTGGAGTCGCTCACGCGCGCGCTCGCCTCCGAGGTGGGCTGCCACGGCATCACGGTGAATGCCATCGCTCCCGGCGGCATCGAGACGGACATGAGCAAGAATGTGATGACGCCGGAGTACCGGACGCGACGGCTGGCCGAATTGCCCCTCCGGCGCTTTGGCAGCGTGGAGGACGTGGCGTACTGCGCGGTGGTGCTCGCCTCCGAGGAGGCGGGCTATCTCACCGGACAGATCCTGCATCCGAGCGGCGGGTGGGTCTCCGGATGACGCGCCTGCTCGCCGTTCTCACCCTCACCGTTCGTGCTGGCCGCGCGGGCCTCGGGCGCCCGCGAGAGCCGCGTCCTCTGGCGTCACGTGGTGCCGAACTGCCTCCCCCCGCTCCTCGTGCAGTCCACCCTCTTCTTCGCCACGGCCATCCTTTCCGCCGCCTACCTGGGCTTCCTCGGCCTGGGCGCCCAGCCGCCCACCCCGGAGTGGGGCCTGATGCTCGCGAAAGGCCGCGACTACCTGCGCACCGCCTGGTGGATCAGCAC
>JBKOVG010000040.1:0-6690 GCA_046723845.1 Candidatus Methylomirabilota bacterium
GCATCCGACACCTTCTGGTGACGAGCGGATCGAAGATGCTATCCATGATCTCGATCCGTGACCTGACGCGAGCCGTCCTACGGGACCGGGAGGAGGAGGTCCAGCATCTGCGCGAGTACCTCTACCAGGTACCGCCGCAGAGCCCGGCCCCGTACACCTCTGTTTGAAGGCGGCGCCGAGCTGGGCGGGCGCCGGCGGAACCGACGAAAACATGAGCTTGTGAGTCATGCGACTGACGGAGGTACGTCATGATACGGAGACTTCGCGGGATGTGGATCGTTCCCGGACTTCTTGCGGCCCTGGCTCTCTCGTGGGGGACGGCCGCCGCCGCCGACAAGACCAAGGTGGACCAGGCGACCAAGCGGGTCGAGCAGGGCGCCAAGCAGATCGGGCGGGGTGAGGTTGGCCTGGGGTTCAGGGAAATGTTCGCCGGTGTCGGCCATACCGTCGTGGAAGGTGCGAAGTTCAGCGGTGAGAACATCAAGGAGTTCTTCACGGGCAAGAAGTAACGGCTTCAGTCCGCGACGTGGCCGATGGGCTTCATCTCGAGCATGAGTTCGCCGGTTCGCTCACGCGCCCCTTGACGACGACCGGGATCGCCTGAGCCTCCTCCCCTGTGAGGGTCAGCTCCGCCGCATGGTGTCTAGCGACCTGCCGGCCGGACCGGCTTTTCCGTCGTCGGTCCCCGAGCTTCCGGAGCTCAGGTCTATCAGGATTTGCGCGACGTCTGAGAGAAGAACGGGCTCACCAACGGGCGCAGCCCTGTACTACCGCACTGCGGGCAGGCGGCCTTCGCCTTGTCATGCTCGCTGATGGAGAGGGTGATGCTCGCGTCCCGTCGACAGTTGTCACAGTAATACTCGTACACAGGCATGGCGGCTCCTCCTCGAGACTCCAAGACCCGTTGACGGTCCTCACCACGCGGGCCCAAAGAGTACTGCGAGCGCCATTCCACGGCTAAGACGCGTCGCACCATCGCGACCTCCGCGCTCAGTGCGAAGGGCCGTGCCCGCGAAGGTGCAGATCCTGTCCCCCATGAGCCGTGGAGGCGTTGCACGGTTCGAGTGGATTTGTGGCGGGATCTTTGTCGTGACCTGCGGTCCCGGGAGCCTCGACGTCGAAGCCGAAAATCCCAGTGTAGAGTTGGAGAGCCCGAAGGAGACGAGGCAATGCGACGCCGCGTGAGAGGCCCCTTGACAGCGCCGGGCGAAAGCGGTTTCCTTTATCTGACGGAGGCTGAGGCGCCGGCTCTCCGTCGTGACGTGAACACATCAGGAGGTCAGATGGACAACACTCCACCCGGCTCAACAGGCGCGCCATCGGGCGCCATTGGTTCCTGATGGCACGCATCACGGGGCAGCGCGCAGCACAATAAGCGCCCGGCTTTTGCTGGGCCATGCCCGGACCCGAGGGTCCGGCGCCCACAACCCCCCGTCCGGAGGCGGAGCACCGGTCCCGCCTCCGGGCGCTCACCTTCTACGCTCAACGAAGTCCGATCCTGGCCAGTGAGGCCTCAGGCCATTCCGACGTACCTCGGCGAGCCCGACATTCTTGTTTTCAGAGCCCGGCTCCTTGCTCTTCCACGATTGGTCAATCATGCCACCATCTGGATCGTCCACAGGTCATCGCACAGGTTGGAATCGGTCAGGTATGCGTACGGGATCCTCACCATCGGGAGCCGACGACGCTCGGCGCTCAACGCGTCCGCTGACGCATGAATTTCTTCTCCTTGACGAGCAGCGCCTTCCGCGCACCCAGCCACTCTGGCCGCGACACGATTCCTGGGCGATTCATCGTGATGGTCCTCCCCAGTGCCTCAGCGCCCCCGCCGGCACCCCTCGCGAATCCCTGCCGCGCCGCGTCCCAGGTCACGCCCTTGATGAGTGAGTCGAACGGTCGGCTTCGAATCGACACCCGCCGGAGGATGTGAGTCACGGCCTACGGCCGCCCGATACCAGGTGCGGACGCTTTGACGGTCAGGACCTGTCCGGTCCACTCCCGAGGATGGGACGTCGGTATTCGACCAGCGCGAGCACAAATCCTTGCACGTCGCGGGTAACCCCTCGCGGCTCCGCAAAACCGGCCCGCTCGTAGAAGCGACGGCCCTGGACGTTGTCGCGCTCGACCTCGACGGTCAGGTGTGTCAGGCCCTCTGCCGCACATTCCGTCAGCCCTGCGTCGAGCAACCGCTGCCCGATGCCGCTCCGCTGCCTGTCCGGCAAGACGTAGATTCGCGTGAGCTCTACCGACGCCGCCGATCGGTGCACGAACTGCGCGAATCCGATGACATTGCCACTCGATTCGGCGACGAAGAAGCTCGATCCCTGCGCGGCGAGCGCGTGACTCAAGCTCTCCCGTGAGTACCAGCGGTCGAGCAATCGCCGCTGGACTTCATCCGGAATGATGCCGGCGTAGGCGACCGGCCACGTCGCTCGGGCAACGGTCTCCACCTTCGAGAGATCCGTCATCTCGGCTCGCCTGATGACGGCACGCTCCTGGCTCATGTCGATGCTCGCGACCACACCTCTGGCACCAGGCGATGACGGACACGCTCCCGGTATGCTGTGCATCCGGGCAAATCCCTCGTCAGGATTCGCTCCTCGTCAGCCGCTCTCGCCGGTGAGGAGCACGGTCGTCTCCGCGGTGGCGACTCGCGCTGCCTGTTCCAGCATCGTGCGAAAAGCCGGCGCGTGCCCGACGATGCCTTCGAACGGAGACGCACCCGGTTGCTCGGGCCCCGGCGCGCCGCCATCGACCACAGCCAGGCGGTACCGGCCGTCGGGATTCATCTGCTCTCCCACGGATGCCCGGGGACATCCGTGGGGGTCGCCGGCGCCATAGTCCAGGACAGGGACGCGCGATCGGCCAAGATCTCGAGCATCGCCAGGCAGAGCACGATGATCACCACCGCGCCAGCCAGGAACAACCGCCACAATCTGCTGCCCATGGCCCCACTTCCCCACCACTTTAGACGGATCCGTTGAATGCTCGGATTCCGCCGGCGCGTCAGGTGGCCTCCGGGAATGTCTCGTTGCCATGTCACGGTGCAAGGCGTGGCGATCCAGCAATCACGGCTTCCGTCTCTAGAATGGATCCGTCGGCGAGGCCTCGATTGGCCTGGGTTCTCAGGAGGAGAACCGGCCGATCAGCCGCCGCACCGAGACAAAGTCCGCATGAACGCGTCCCAATGCCCTTACGCGGAGCCCTCACGTATAGAGTAGTCACATCGAAGGAAGCAGGGCATTACGACGGCTGTTCCAGAGCGAAACGACCGTTTCGTCTCGAAACGGATCTGGGTTGGCGTCTTCCAACGAAGTTGCACGGATCGCGCCGGCATGAGAATTGACTCCGATGGCGGGCAAGAGAATTGGCGCTGGCCGACACGAGCTTGATGAGCCTCTTATTGCTTGCTAATTTTCCAGGCTACGCAGCCCGCGTTCGTCAAGATACACCTGCAGCTTAGCGGCGCGCGCATCGGGATCGGCGAGCCCTACGTGGCCGTCCGGGCGAATGAGGTATCCCGCGTCTCGGCGGAGACCGGCCCGACGCATCGCGCCTCGCCACGGAAAGACGTGGAGAGCGAGCCGCCGCTGCCGACACACCTTCGCAACCTCCCTCGTGGCGTCGCCGTACACGTGGAGCTGCCAGTCGAGGGACACGAGCGGCGTGAAGTTGTCGTCCGCGCCGTGGAGCGGTACCCACGGCAACCGATCACCGCCGCTCACACGCCCGGCGGCGCCTACGCTCAGAGGGCTACCGCGGTAGTGGATGGTCGTCTGCGAGATCGTGCGGAACATCAGGCGGCGGACGGCCTTCAGTGACGCCAGGATCGGAATGACGCGCGGGGCTACCGACAGCCGCACCCATCGCGCACGTCGTCCGCGGCTGGTGATGACGGTGAACGCCCGGTCGGTGGTGGCGACGAGCCGCCGGGCGAAAGCGAGACGCTCCACCTCGTAGGTCTGTGCGAGCGCCGCGTTGCCGCCACGGAGCACGGCGGCCAGCTTCCACGCGAGGTTCACCGCGTCTCCGATCCCGGTGTTCATTCCCTGCCCGCCGACGGGGCTGTGGATGTGGGCGGCGTCGCCCAGCAGGAACATGCGCCCTTTCTGGAAGCGGTCGGCCACGCGGTGGTGGACGCGATATGTCGAGAACCAGTTGACACGCTCAATGTCGACGCGCGTGCGCCCGAGGAGATCCTTACTGACGTCGTTCCAGGTCAGCGCCTCCGCCTTCTTCTCCGCCTCCTCGCGGACGACGCCGACGAACCGCACGCGCCCGTCGCCCTTCAGCGGGAAGATGGCTACGAACTCCGCCTCGTCGAGCGACGCGGGCAACTCCCCGTCCACGGCGGGGCCGCGCGCATCCACGTCGGCCACGTAGAATAGGTGCTCGTAGGTCCCGCCCGGGAACCCGACGCCGAGCGTCTCACGCACGGTCGAGTGGGCGCCGTCGCAGTCCGCCAAATAGGCCGTGTCGCACCTCTCGTCCGTGCCGTCGCCCCGTCTGAGCCGCGCGACGACACGGGAGCCCGTCTCCTCGAAGCCGAGGAGCTCGACGCGACGCTCGACCTTCACTCCGGCGTCGGCCAGCCGCTCGATGACCACACGCTCGTGCTCGTCCTGGGGGAAGATCAGGGCGTACGGAAACGGGCTCAGCCCAGCGCCCATGGCGCCGAGCACCGGGCGTGCCACGCGCCGCCCGGCTATCCACAGGTTCACGACGTCGAGCCGCCGGCCGCCGTCGACGAGCGTGTCGGCGAGGCCAATCTGCCGATAGAACTCGAGCGTGCGGGCTTGCACGACGAGCGCCCGCGACGTGGCGCCCAGCTCCGCAGCCTTGTCGATAATCCTGACGCCGACGCCCAGCCGTGTCAGCCACAGGGCCAGGGCGAGGCCGGTCGGTCCGCCCCCCACGATGAGTACCTGGCATTCCCTCATGAAGGCAGCGTAGCGCGTTCCGGCTGATCCTTGGCCTTCCACGACCTGCGCCGCTCGCCGGTGCGGGCCGCCGGTTCGTCAGGGCACTTCTCGGTTTCTCGGCCGTCAGCACATCCCCGATCAGAATCGAGGGACCCGGCCGGCACGAGGGCTAGCTAGCGAACTAGAGGGGAAGCCTCAGGAGTGTGTCCTGACGGACAACCTCCCGAGACACCACAGCTAGGCGGCCCGGCCGCTCGCCCGCGCGAGGAACTCGACCAGCGCCGGCGTGTCGAAGTAGAACATCTGCGCGCGCACGAGTCGTCCCTCGCGGATCGTGTAGAGAGCGAGCACGGGTCCGTCGAAGCGCTCGCCGCCTGAGCTGACGCCCCGCTGCCGCCAGAGGACGACAACCTCGTCTCCGTTCGACGCGACCACGCGAGGATCCATGCTGCGCTCCGCTTCGGTGGGTTGCAGGGGCGCCCAGGTGTGGATCCACGTCGGGCCTACGGTCCCGAAGCCTCGCGTCGTGCCCCCATACGGAAGCGCCGCTGGCCAGCAGAACTCGACGTCGGGATGGCTGAGCTCGGCCAGCCGCTGGGGATCGCGCCGTTCAATCGCGCTAAAGATGTCGAGCATTACGGTTGCGCTTGTCTTCTCCGTCGGCTTCATCATTGGACTCCTCCCTTCATCAGTTCGGCCACACGAACTCCATCACCTTGACTCGATCAGCCTCACGGCAGCGTCGTACGTTACGCGGATCAGGTCGTCCACGGCTGGGGGCGGGGGCTCGTTCGCCGCGATGTGACGGCGGACCGCCGCGAATGGCGCCTCCACCACTGCGAACGCGACGACCCGGACGGTTCGCACGTCGGCATGTCCCGTGAGGCGGCGGCTGAAGTCACGCAGCTCAGCTTCGATCTGCCGGCCGAGGGCTCGAGCCTGGCGGCTGAGCCCCGCCGGCCATCCCCGATCGACAAAATCCTCACGGCGGTGGAAAAGAAGCAGCCGGGCCTCCTGTGGGTGCTCGCGCACCCGCTGCGCCATATAGAGTGCCGCCGCGAGCCCAGCTCGCCGCGGCGGAGACCCAGCCAGGCGCCGGAAAAACTCGGCCTGGAACGCCGTGGCCGCCCGCAGCCAGACGTGGGCGAGGAGGACGTCCCGAGAAGGGAACCGGTGATAGATCGAGCCGGTGGGTGCGTCCACGGCCCGGGCGATAGCACCGATGGTCGCGGTCCCGGGGCCGCTGGCCGCGATGAGGCGGCCAGCCGCCCTCACGATCTGATCCGCGTCGTACTCCGGCGTTCTTGGCATGCTATTAGAATCTTAATTCTAAATAAACTCGTGTCAAGGCGGGCGGGCATCCGGCCGGGTGCCCAGGGCCACCAAACGCCGTGCGCGAATTCGCCTGAGGGGCGTGCCACTCAATCCTTGCCGCCAACCGTCGAAAGCACCGAAGCGTTTCGTCCCGCCTGGGGATTGCTTTTCCTCCGTGAAACGTTTGACGCCTCGTCGGCGCGCGACGTGCACGACGTGTATGAGTTTCACGTCGACGACTCGGTGATCAGTGTGATCGTGGACGATGGCGAGGTGCAGGTGATTGAGGGGCAGAGCGGCCGCCCCGTCGACGTCACGATCCATGTCGACGCCACCACGTTCGGCCCAACCGCGATGAACTCGTTCCGAATTCATTTCGGGGTGCTAGTGAGTGCCCTGTGACGACACTGCCATGGGGGATCGTCATCGGCGACGGCGCGTCGGCGCCGCGAGG
>JBKOVG010000438.1:0-2701 GCA_046723845.1 Candidatus Methylomirabilota bacterium
GGAGCGCCCAGCTGATCGAGGTTGATGACGAGCAGGTCCGCTTTTGCGCCCGGCGCCAGCTTGCCGAGGTCGGGACGGTCGATGAATTTCGTGGCGCCGAGGGTGGCGGCGTTGAAGACGTCGCGTGGAAGGCCGGCCTGATAGTTTGCGTCAGCCACCTTGGCCAAGATCGACGCCCAGCGGAGCTCGGCCACCATGTCCATGGGGAAGGTGTCAGTGCCGATGGCCACGTTCACGCCGGCGTCCACATAGCGCTGGAAGGAGTTGAGCGTCATGGCCATCTTGGCGTATTTGTACGGGCAGTGCCCCACGGTGGCGCCGCGCTCGGCGAGGAGGCGCACGTCGTCGCCGAAGGGGTAGCGTGTCCACTCGTGCGCGGTCGTGAACACCACGTGGCCCAGCAGGGTGCGCTCGTCGAGGAAGCCGATGTCGGCCAGGAACTGGATGGGCGTCTTGCGGTACTCGTCCATGATCCGCTGGAACTCGATGAGATTGCCGCCGGCGTGCGTGTGCACGGGCACGTCCAGCTCGCGTGCGGCGTCCTTGCAGGCGCGCAGCAGAGGCTCGCTGCACGTCTCCACCTGCGACGGGTTGAGCATGCCGCGGAGACGGCCACTGGCCGCGCCGTCGTAGGAGCGGATGAAGGCCACCGCGTCCTTCAGCCCCTGCATGCCGAGATTGGCGTCGTGGTCGTAGTAGAGGCGGCCCTGGGCGTCGCAGAAGGTGTTGCGATCGCGGAAGGGCGGGCTGCCGTACACGCGCACGCCCAGCTCGTCGACCAGCCGCACGTAGCCTTCCCAGTCGCCGCGCTGGCCGCCCACGTCGATGATGGTCGTGGTGCCCTGCTTGATCGCGTGCAGGAACACGAAGGTGCGTAGCGCGGCCACGGCTTCGGGCGGTGGCGGCGTCATCTTGCCCTTGAGCGGCGCGGCGAAGCTCATGTAGTTCGAGGTGCGGTAGTCGTTCTTCGCCATGTCGAGCAGGAGATAATCGCCGCCATTGCCCGTGGTGTGGACATGGGTATTGATGAACCCCGGGGACACGAGCTTTCCCCGAGCTGAGAGACGGGTATCGACCGCGTCCGCGTACGGCGGGCCGGCGTGGACGATGCGGTCGTTCTCGAACACGACGCTCCCCTGCTCGTGCACTTCGTGGGTCTTGCCGTTGAACGCCACCACCCAGCCGCCTTCAATGAGGGTTTTCATGGCGGCATCGATAGCAACAGGCATCCGCTATGTCAAGGCGGCCTCACTGGAGCACTTCATCCGCCCGCACGAGCAGCGACGGCGGCATCGTCAGGCCGAGGGCCTTCGCGGTTTTCAGATTGATGACGAGCTCGTAGATGGAGGGTTGCTCGACCGGGAGCTCGGACGGGCTCGCCCCCTTGAGAATCCGATCGACGTAGCTGGCCATGCGCCGGGACAGTCCCGAGACACTGCTGCCATAGGCCATCAGACCGCCCTCCTCCGCTTGCTCGCGCCACTGATAGATCGCGGGCATCCGGTGCTTCGCGGCCAGCGCGATGATCCGCGCCCGGTCGCGGTTGAGCTGGGGGCTCGCCGCCACGAAGAGAGCGGTGGCGCGCCCCGCCGCGATGCTTGCGAATGCGCGTTCGTAGTCGGCGTCCCGAGCTTCGACGACGACCAGAGTGACCCCGAGGGAGGTCGCCGCCGTCCCCACCTCCTGCCGCTGGACCTTGTAGTCTTCCTGGCCCGGCGCGAGCATGGCAATCCGCGTGGCGCGCGGGACCGCTTCCTTCAGGAGCTGCAGTCGCTTGGGAGCGAGGCCGGCCTCCGATATCACGACTCCGGTGATGTTGCCGCCGGGCCGCGCAAGGCTCGCGACGAATCCATCGCCGACCACGTTGCCCCCGCCCAGCATCACGATGGGGATCGTCTTCGTCGCGTCTTTGGCCGCCCGGATCGCGTCGGTGCTGATGGCGACAATGGTCTCCATCTGAAGCTGGACCAGCTCTTGGGCCAGTCCGGGAAGTCGATCAAGCTGGCCTTCGGCGAATCGCCGCTCGATGACGAGATTCTGGCCTTCCGCGTAACCAAGCTGCTGGAGAGCCGTCGGGAGCAACATGGCTACGCTGCTTCGGTCCGACGAGGCCGGCCGCACGACCGGCGAGAGGATTCCGACCCGGTGCACCTTCTTCGGCTGCTGGGCCGACGCGGCAACCGCGAGCGGCCCGGCGAGGAGCCCACCTCCCACCATCGCGACGAACCCTCTGCGCTCAATCACGGGCTGTCTCGAGGAGACCGACGGGAACACTGCGAAGGCTAAGGGGGCTTGTGGGAGACCGGTCGACCACATACAGGAGCCCTCCTTACAGGCTGACCGGAGTCTAGCAGAGCGCCTCCCGAGAGTGGCGCCGGGAAATTGACAAGCTCGCGCCCCTGCCATACTGTTCGCTCGAACTCACACCACGGGGAGGCCTCATGAGACTACTCAGCGACGCCGAGCTCAAGTCTGTCCGGGCGGCCGAGACCGCGGCATTCCCCAGCCCAATTCCCACCCAGAGCGTCTCCAGTGATGAGTTCATGCCAGCGCCGCAGACGCAGAATCAGCGGCGCGTCGAGGCTCGCATCAAGGAGATGGGCAGCGTGCTGGCCAGGAAGCAGGGCCTGAGCCGCCGGCAGTTCCTCGCCACAGCCTCCGGCATGGCGGCGGCCTTCGTGGCGATGAACGAGGTCTACGG
>JBKOVG010000352.1:0-4700 GCA_046723845.1 Candidatus Methylomirabilota bacterium
CAACCCGCGTTGCAGGCGTGTACGCGCGACGTAGATGACGTGCCACACCACGCGTGAAGATACGCAGACGCAACCGATGTGACGCGACGGCCTTCCGCGGAGTCTGGGGTCAACCACGATGAAGCCCTCATCCGTGCCGGCGGGGAAGTCGACGTGAATGTTGAGCCACACTGCCGAGATGCCATAATGGCGCACCTCTCCCGCCGACACGGCTC
Source organism: Candidatus Methylomirabilota bacterium (assembly GCA_046723845.1). Lineage (GTDB taxonomy): Bacteria > Methylomirabilota > Methylomirabilia > Rokubacteriales > CSP1-6 > AR37. Next base: position 216 of record JBKOVG010000352.1, read on the forward strand.
GACGGCAAGGCGTGGGACCGATCGAGTCAGTCCATGACCTGGCCCGCCTCAACCCGGTTGCGGACCGACCACAGTGGAGAGGAGGCGGCAGCAATGAGGATGAAGCGTGTGATCCTCTGGGTGACCCTCTCGATCATCGTTGGCGTGGTTCTCGGGGTGGGCATGTCCTGGATATGGGCCGCCGTTACTGGTGGCAAGTACATGTGATCGCAACCTTGACGTCTTTTCCGGGCCGGAATCGGCTGCAGTTCGCGAAGGGCCATTGCTATCGCGTCAAGTTGCCTCTCGGAGATAGCACTGTGCAACGGCTGCTCCGCACCTCGCGGCAGTCTGCGGACGGGCTACCCATCCGGGCCATTAACGAGCGCACCGCTGGGCGGGCGCCAGACCTGACGCCACCGGTGCGCATCAAGCGACAGGGGGGCCGCACAGGTTGACGTGCTTGGCCGCGAGGATGTGGCTCACGGCTTCGGTCAGCCGGCTACGGGCAAGCTTTCCTGAGGTGACGGCCGAAACCACAGCTTGGACGATCTGCTGGGTGAGGGGGGCGACCGATGTCGACGTGAACAGCACCATGTCGGCGCCCGCGGCGAGGGCGGCCACGGTGGCCGAAGGCACAGTGTACCCGGCGGCATGCACGGCAGTGGATGACAGCGAGTCCGTCATCACCAGCCCGGAGAAACGTAGCCGACCCCTTAGCACACCGGTGATGACCTCGGTGGAGACACTGGCTGGCCGGGTCGTCAGGCCGGGCACCACCGCGTTGGCGATCATTACGGCGGGCGCGCCGGCCCGGACCGCCGCGGCGAACGGCAGCAGGCCGTCGTTTTGCAGAACATTCCAGGGCAGCGTCGACGCGGACTGCACGTCGGTGTTGCCGGAGGCATCGCCGAGGCCGGGGAAGTGCTTGATAACCGGCACCACGCCGGCCGACTCAAGTCCCTGGGCGAAGGCGAGCCCGTCGGTCTGGACGACCGTCGCGGTCCGGCTGAACGAGCGGGTGCCGTCCGGGTTGGCGTCACTGGGGCCGGGTCGGTCGTCGAGGTCCAACACCGGCGCCAGGTCCATCGTGACGCCGTTGGCCTTCATCTTGCGGCCCGACTCTAGCGCGAGTTGGCGGATCTGCGCGGCCGTCATCGTGTTCGCCATCTGCCGCGCCGAGGGCAGGTCGCCTACCAGGTTTGCCATGCGCTGCACGTCGCCGCCTTCCTCGTCGGTCATGACCAGCGGTGTGATGCCGTTGGGTGCGTGACGGACGAGCTCGTTCAACGAGGCGCCGAGGTTGGCCGGCGCGGTGGAGCCGAACAAGATGACCCCGCCGGCGCCGTCGGCGATCTCGCTGGTGATGGACGAAACATTGCTCTCGCTGACCGGGATCACCAGGGACTGCTCGGCCAACTGGGTTAGGCCCCAGGTGGCCAGCCTGGTCGCCGTGGTGCACACCGGTGTCGCGGTGATCGGCGGGTTCGGGGCGGCGGGTGTCGTTAGTGGCCGTGCTGTCGTGGTGGTGGCCGGCGCTGTCGCCAGCGGTGCTGGCGTGCTCGCGGACGGCGGTGCCGGCGTGGTGGTCGCTGGCCCTGACGGCAGCCGATCGCAGCCGGCGAGCACAACGAGCATGGCTGCCATCGCAACGACCGATGTATGCCGGACCAACCATGCAGACATTACGATCCACCTCTCCAAGCCGGCCGAGGCCCGACCCGATCACAGTGAGAACGGATGGCTAAGCCGCCGGGTTGCAGCGGCGCCTTAGCCGATCTGCGGGTTTGTGGCGTCGGCCGCACCCGGCCCGTACCGTCGGAGGAGCGATGATCAGGCCGGAGCCCGCACGAAACGCTGCAACCGGCCAATTGATCCGACCCCGCCCAGGGGATGAAAAGAGCCACGTACGCCCGACAGGAACACGACAACGGCTCATCTCGCGCGGCGGCGGCGTCGTCGCGCCGCTTCGAGTCCGTCGACGAGTGTGTCGAGGCCGGTGGTGAACCGTTCATCGCGATTGTCGACCCAGACGTGCTCGCCGAGGGCGACCAGGGCGGGGAAGCGGTCGGCCGGCAATGATCGCAGGAACGCGTGGAGCCTGGCTCTGGTGGCGGCGTCGCGGACCCGCTGCTCGTTGACCGAGGTGGGACCGCTGAGCGCGAACCCGACGGTGTAGTCGTAGACCAGGGAGAAGGCCAGCCCCGTCTGCACTTCGGGTAGGCGTGCCTCGCGAAGCGGGGCGAGGAACGCCTCGGCTAGGGCGAGCGAATGCGGTCCGAGGGGGTCACGCGTCTTGAGCAGCCCGGCGATGCCTGGATGATCCTCGAGGACCGTTCGTAGCCGGTGCGCCAGCACCTTGACCCGTTCGGTCCAGGCGAGGGAGTGATCGACCTTGTTATCGACGTCAGCCAGCACCCCGTCCAAAACGAGGTCATACAGCTGTTCCTTGTTGCGCACGTGCCGGTACAGCGCGCCGGGAACCACTCCAAGACGGGTCGCGAGGGCGCGCATGCTCAACGCGTCGACACCGTCCGCACCGATGATCGTGACAGCCTCGGCGACGATGCGCTCGCGGGTCAGAGTCCGACGACGTTCCTCATCGCCGAAGGGGGGCGCAAACCACTGCGGGTGCGAGCCCGCATCGCCTACGGTTGCCTGTCGTCGCTTCGCCACCTTCGCCTCTCAAGCGTTACGCTTGACTGTAAACGGCGTTCACGCTAGAGTAAACAGCGTATCTCGGAGGTGAATGTTGTTCACCTGAGCCGCATCTCTTCCTTGAGTCGCCGGGCCGCTGGCCCGGCCGGATACGTGAGGGAGAATGACATGACAGGCATAGCGAGTTGGGAACTGTTCGAAGACATCCGTGAGGCGCAGGACGAGATGCTGCGAATGAACAGGATGCGCGCTGCGCGGTACGGCCTGTTCGGCCAGCACTATCATCCCGGCATGGGCACCCCGGCGTGGGCGCCGGCGGTCGACATTTCCGAGCGTAAGGACGCCTACCTGGTGGCGGCCGAGCTACCCGGCGTTGGGATTGACGACATCGAAATCACATTCGAGGACGGCCTACTGACCATCCAGGGCCAGCGCAACGTCGCGCCGGACTCCTCCGAGGAGCGGGTACATCGTTCCGAACGCCGCTTCGGCGCATTCCGCCGCTCAATGACCCTGCCCACCCACGTGAAGCCGGACGACATCGAAGCCTCGACCCAGGACGGCGTGCTGAAGATCATGGTGCCTAAGGCGGAGGAAGTACACGCCAAACGCATCCAGGTGCACGTCGGCGGTGGCCGCGCCCTTCCCGCAGCGGGCGAGGACGGCGAGACCCGCGGCTGACAAACGGCCTGGGCGGCCTCGCCGAACCGGCTAAAAGGGAAGCATGACGACGCCCGCCACCACCGCACGACTTTGGCGGTGGTGGCGGGCGATTTGCCGCGCTGGCCTCGACCCACAACGCCCAGGACCGCCGCACGCTCAGTGAAGGCGCGACCCGAACGGGTGCGACCCGTTTCCCGCACCGTGGGGAAAGACCTAACGAGGGGTGGGACCACCGGCCGACCGGCGGGCCCTCGTCGATTCACGCCTTGCGTGCGCTGGCGGCGCGCCCTCGCACCGACACGGCAGCGGCCACAGTGGACCACCGTTGTCGATCATCCGACCCTCCGGTATGGACGGTCAGAACATAGGCAAGCTCCAGGCGACCCAAGATCAGGCGTTCCCCGGGGCAGCTCAGGCTAATCCTAGTAATCCATACCGGCGTCGCCGCCCGGGGTTCCGGCGTCTGACTTCTGTGGCTTGTCGGCGACGAGTACCTCGGTGGTGAGGAACAGCGCGGCAATCGACGCGGCGTTCTGCAACGCCGAACGGGTCACCTTGGCGGGTTCGACGATGCCTGCCTCGATCATGTCGACGTACTCGCCGGTCTCGGCGTTGAGGCCGTGGCCGGCCGGCAACGAGTTGACCTTCTCGGCCACTACACCGCCTTCCAGGCCGGCGTTGATGGCGATCTGTTTGAGCGGCGCGGTGAGCGCGACCCGGACAATGTTCGCGCCGGTGGCCTCGTCGCCGGTCAGGTCGAGCTCGTAGAACGCGGCGACGGCGGCGTTGGCCAGGGCCACGCCGCCGCCGGGGAGCAGGCCCTCTTCGACGGCGGCCTTCGCGTTGCGGACGGCGTCCTCGATGCGGTGCTTGCGCTCCTTGAGCTCCACCTCGGTCGCCGCCCCGATCTTGATGATCGCAACCCCGCCGGCCAGCTTGGCCAGACGCTCCTGCAGCTTCTCCCGGTCGTAGTCGGAGTCGCTCTTCTCGATCTCGGCACGGATCTGGTTCACCCGGCCGCTGATCTGATCGGGCTCGCCGGCGCCGTCCACAATGGTCGTCTCGTCCTTGGTCGTGACGACCTTGCGAGCCCGGCCGAGCATGTCGAGGCCGATCGCGTCGAGCTTGAGGCCGACCTCCTCGCTGACGACCTGGCCACCGGTCAGGATCGCGATGTCCTGCAGC
>JBKOVG010000409.1:0-18011 GCA_046723845.1 Candidatus Methylomirabilota bacterium
AGATCACGGCACGCATCGAGCTCCTCCGGATCGAAGTGGGCTACGGCGCAGCAGTATAGCGTAGCGTGCTACAGTGGGCGCCGCTTCTCCGAGGGAGGAACGAGCGTGGACGCGTATCGGGCCGTGGTGGGCAAGCGAGACCAGCGATATTTCCTGTCGGGTGCGCTTCCCGAGGAATCGCTGCGTCGCATCCTGCAGGCCGCGCGCATGACGGGCAGCAGTAAGAACCGCGAGCCCAACCGGCTGATCGTCGTGCGTGAGCGCGCGGGCCTCGAGGCCCTGGCCGGTCTCAGCCCCTTCGGGAAGTTCATCGCACGCTCCGCGGCCACCGTGGTGATCGCGCAGACGCACCCGCACGAGTTCGACGCCGGCCGCTGCGCCCAGAACATGATGGTGGCGGCCTGGGGCGAAGGCATCGGGTCCTGTCCCGCTCATCTCCCCGAGCGGGAGGTGGCGCGCCTCCTCCGCATTCCACCCGAGATGGTGATCAACCGCGTGGTCGCCTTCGGCTACGTCGATCCCGCGCGGACGGCCCCGCCCAGCTCGGTGGCGCGGCGGCGGAAGCCCCTCGACGAGCTCGTCCACTGGGAATCCTGGTGATCGACGCTCGATCATGCCCGCACGGCTGATGCCACGAAGGGTGAGCGAGCGCTCGCTCACCCGTCGCGATCGCCTTCAGGGCTGCAGCACGATGTCGGGGAAGCGGACCTGCACAGACAGCCAGTCCGAGGCGCCGCCGGCCGTCTGCTCGAGGAAATGGCTTTGCCATCGAGGTGATCTCCCATGTCTCCCGCGGATTCGCTGCACGCGAGCCGCGCACGTCCCGTGATCCGGAGCGCGTCTGACCCGGCTCGTGCGAGGATGCCTGCACCGTGCTGGTGGGGCCGTCAAGCGCTGCCGCCGCCGGGGCGTGTTCCCGCTTGACGGACGAGCGACGGCGGGGCAGCATCGCGACGCAGATTTCCAGGGAGGCTCCATATGAAGTGCCTTCGCATGGTATGGCTCGCGGCGATCGTGGGGTTCGGCCGGCGCGGCGTGGCCTGATCGCCGCGGCGCAGGCTGGCCGCGTCTTGCGTTGAAGCTGGACCTCCCTGCCGCCATCCATCTCCTCGGCGAGACGCTGGGGGAGGTGCTTCGCGAGCAGGAATCCCTTGCGCTGTTCCAGACGGAAGAAGAGATCCGCGCGCTGGCCAAGGGACGCCGGAGCGGGGAGAAGGCAGCGGCGCTCCAGCTCGCCCCGGCCGTCGCCGCGCTCTCGGTAGCCGCGGCACGCGCCACCGCTTCCGCCTTCGCCGTGTACTTCGACCTGGTCAATCTCGCCGAGGAAGGCCATCGCATCCAGGCCCTTCGCGCCCGCGAGCGCTCGCTCGATCCCGCCCCCATCGGCGATTCGATCGGCGAGGCGGTCGGGCTCCTCCGGAAGCGGGGGGTCGGCAGCGGGCAGATGGCCGCCCTCCTCGCCGAGCTGCACGTCGAGCTCGTGCTCACCGCGCATCCCACGGAAGCGAAGCGCCGCACCGTGCTCTCGACGCTGCAGCGGGTCAGCGACTCCCTCCGCCAGCTCCAGCGTCCAGATCTGCTCCCGCGGGAGCGCACGGCCCAGCTCGCGACCCTCAAGGCGGAGGTGACGGCGCTCTGGCTCACGGATCGGGCGCGTACCACGCGCCCAGCCGTCACCGACGAGGTGCGCACGGGACTCTACTTCGTGGATGCCATCTTCTGGGACGCCGTGCCGGCGGTGGAGGCTGACCTCGCGCAGGCGCTGCGCGAGCATTACCCGGAGCTGACGGCGCCCGGCGGGTGGCTGAGCATGGCCTCGTGGATCGGCGGCGATCGCGACGGCAATCCCTCGGTGATCGCCACGGTGACCGCCGAGACGCTGCGGCTCCACCGTGGCCTCGCCGTCGAGCGACATCGCCGATCGCTCCGGGAGGTCGCGCGCCGGCTGAGCGTCAGCGGTGAGCGCTGCCCGCCGCCCCCGGCGCTCGTCCGCTGGCTGGCGTCGCGACGGCCGCTACCCGAGCGCGTGGCCTATCTCGAGGAACGCTACGCGAACGAGCCGTACCGCCTCGCCCTCTCCGTGCTCGCCACCGATCTCGAGGCGGCCTCCCAGGAGGACATGACGAGCCGGCTCCTCGACGAGGCACCGCATCGCGCCCGCGTCACCGCCGACGAGACACGGAAGATCCTCGCCCTCGTCGCGGGAGCCATCCCGCCCCCGCTGGCCGGCGATGCTCTGCAGACGCTGCGCGCTCAGCTCGAGAGCTTCGGGCTTCGATCTGGTGGAGCGCACGCCGGAGTTTCTCGACTACTGGCGGACGGCGACGCCCATCGACGAGATCAGCCGGTTGCGGCTGGGCTCACGCCCCACTGCTCGCCGAAGTGGCGCGCTCACGCGGAGCGGCGTCCGGGCCATTCCCTGGGTGTTCTCCTGGATGCAGAGCCGCTTCAATCTGCCCGGATGGTACGGCTTGGGCGCCGCCCTCGACACGGGGGACGCCAGCCTGCTCCGGGAGATGTACGCGGGCTGGCCGTTCTTCCGCGCCATCCTGGACAACGCGGAGATGTCGCTGCTCAAGGCGGACATGGGCATCGCCGCGCTGTATTCCGAGCTGGTGCCCGATCGCGCGCTGGCGGCTGCCGTGTTCCGCCGCATCGAGTCGGAGTTCCAGCGCGCGAGGGCCGCCGTGCTGGAGGCGACGGGACACCGCGAGCTCATGGACGGCGATCCGGTGATCCAGCGCTCCGTGCAGCTGCGCAACCCCTACGTCGATCCCCTCAATTACTTGCAGGTCGAGATGCTCCGCCGGCTCCGCGCCCTGTCCGATCCCGACGGGCCGGAGGCCGAGCGGCACCGTGAGGTGATCGTGATCACCATCAACGGCATCGCCGCCGGCCTGCGCAACACCGGCTGAGCGCGCGCGGGCTCCTCAGCGCGACGGTGGCGCGCCTGGCCGCGGCGCGACGGGGAGGCCGGCGCGTCAGCCGATCTCGACCAGCTCGATGGCCTCGCGGCTCGGCCCCTCGATCATGACGGCGCGCGTGTCGCCGAGCCGGTAGGCCTCCTCGAGGAACGGGACGCCCTCGCCGCGCAGCTTGGCGATCCAGGCGTCGAGATCGGCCACGCTGAGCGCGATGTGATCGTAGAGCTGCCCGCGCGGGCTGGCCAGCGGCTCGTCGCCCTGGCGCACGTACCACGGCAGGGCCACGTGGCCGAACACCACCGCCGCGGACGGCGCGCGGAACATGCCGCGGCGATCCAGTGCCGGCCAGCTTTGCTCGGCGCCGCGGGGCACGCGGCAGGTCGCCTCGGTGAGCGGCGTCTCGCTCGTGCGACCGGCGTACACCGGCGCATTCAGGTGCTTCTGATACCAGAGCTGCGCACAGTACGGGTCGTCCTGGTACATGTGCACGTGGTTGAAGCGCTCCGCGGGATGGTTCCCCGCGTACTCCACGAGCGCGCGGTCAGGCCCCTCCAGATAGCCGAAGCCTCCGGTGCGCGTGGGCTGCACGCCGCGCGCCCTGGCCTCTGCGATCTGCGCCCTGGTCAAGCCCGGGGTGCGGCCGGTGCTCGGCCAGGTATCGTTGCTCACGAGGACCCAGCCGCCCTCGTCCGTCGTGTAGAGGGGCAGGAGGGTGACGTCGCGGCGCGCCCGGTACGTGTCCAGGCTGGCGCGCGCGTCGGCGACGTGCCAGCCGAAGTGCCAGAAGGCACTCTGGGGCGTGGTGGCGGGCGGGACGGCGACGCGGGTGAACAGCACGAGCACGTCGTTGGGCGCGGCGAGGGCGGGCAGGCCGCCCCAGGTCGTCTTGCTCGAGCGCGGGAACTGCCGGACGTAGAAATCGATGGCCGGCTCGGGGTCGACCGAGTTCAGGTGGAGATGATGAAAGCCCGGCGGCGCGAGCACGGCCTACGACGCTCCCGTGGCCTGCCGCGCCTTGTGCACGAGGGCCTCGAGGGCCTCGTAGGGCTGCGCCCCCACCACGCCGTAGCGGTCGATCACGAAGGTGGGCACGCCGGTGATGCCGTAGCGGCGTGACAGGTCCCAGTCGTCGTCGACGGCGTCCCGGAACGTCCGCTTCTCCAGCACCTCGCGCGCGCCCTCGGGGGAGAGGCCCACGCGCTCGGCGATCTCCAGGAGCACGGCGGGACTCGAAATGTCGCGCGCCTCCACGAAGTAGGCGCGAAAGAGCGCGTCGTGGAGGGCCTCGCCTCCCGCCTGCGTGTCCGCCCACTTGCCCAGCTCCTGGGCGAGGCGGCTGTTGTAGGTCATGGTGCGCTCGCCGTAGGGCAATCCCTCGGCGTCCATGCGCACCTTCATCTGCGCGTGCATGGCCTTCCGGTCCACGTTCCGTCCCGCGAAGAGGCGCTCCAGCGACTGGCCTTCGGCGGGCGTGTCGGGGTGCAGCGGGAAGTGCACCCACTCGATCTTCACGTTGTGCTCGGTCTTGAGTCTCTCAATACGCACGGTACTGAGATAGCACCAGGGTCAGACGTAGTCGGAGAAGACCTGCATCGTGATGGGCTCGGTCATGACGCCTCCTCGGAACTCCTCTCATCGGAGTCCAGCGCCGACGTGATGGGATGCGAATGCCGCGATGGTGCCCCCTCTTCTTTGGCCGTGTCAAGAACACCCCGCGCCCAAGTCTCGGAGCGCGAGACGGTGAGGCGGGCAACTTATTCGATGACCTTGTCAGCCCGGAGCAGGACCCTTCGCGGGATCATGAGCTGGAGCGCCTTGGCGGTTCGGAGGTTCACCACGGTGTCAAACTTCTCCGGCTGCTGCATCGGGATGTCGGCAGGCTTCGCCCCCTTGAAGATGCGGTCTGCGTAGCCGGCCGCACGCTTCCAGACATCGGGGAAGTCGACGCCGAAGCCGAGCAGGCCGCCGAGGTCCGCGAATTCGCGGAAGCCGATGCTCGGCAACCGCTGCCGCTGGGCGAGGGTCGCCAGCCGGTCCGCCTGGGCGACGAACAGCGCATCCTCGTAGATCGCCACGGCGTCGGCGCCCGAGCTCTTGACCTGGCCAAACGCCCGCTCGAAGTCCTCCGGGCTCCGCGTCGAGACCTGCACGACCTCGAGTCCTATCGTGCGTCCCGTTTTGGCCATCGCCTCGAAGGTGACCACGTTGCCCCGGTTCTCGTCGTTCAGGAGCGCGGCCACCCGCTTGAGGCCGGGCAGCGTCTCCTTGAGGATCTCCAGACGCTTGGCATTGAGCTCGGGGAAGAAGAAGGTCGAGCCGGTGACGTTGCCGCCGGGCCGGGCGAGGCTCTGGACGAGGCCGGTGGCCACGGCGTCTCCCGTGATCGCCACGACGATGGGAATGCTGCTGGTCGCCTCCTTGGCGGCTCGGCTCCCAGGTGAGCCGTGGGTGAGGATCAGGTCCACCTTGAGCTGCACGAGTTCCGCGGCCAGGGCGGGCAGGCGCGCGTAGTCGCTCTCCGCCCACCGTGTCTCGATGACGAGGTTCTTGCCCTCGACGTAGCCGCGCTCTTTCATGCCTTCCCGGAAGGCGTCGAGGAAGGGACCATGGCTCTTCGGCGAAGTCGTGCCGAGGAAGCCGATGCGATGCACCTTCGTCGCCGACTGGGCGTGCGCGGCCACGGTAGCGGCCAGCAGCACGCCCGCCGCGGCGAGAAGCATCGCGGCTGCGAAAGCCCGCCTCCGGAGCTCCCTCACTGCACGATCCTGTCCGCGCGGGAGTTCACCTTGAGTCGCAGCAAGTCGGCGACCAGCGCGGGCATGGCGCTCGGCTGCCCCTCCCCGAAGCGGTACTCCACGAAGATGTCCTGGCCGATGGTGTAGCCCAGTTCCCGGAGCCCCTGGTCGAATGCGTCGACGTTCACGGAGCATGAGGAGCTGGTGACATAGCCCACGCGGGCCACCCGGGTCGCCGGCTGCGCGCGGGCGGTGAGGGGGGAAGCGAGGAGTCCCGTGGCGATGAGCATAAAGGTCCGTCGCCGGATCCCAGGAGCTCCGTTCGGGCGCACGCTCCCCGCGGCTGCCGTCACGGCGAGGATGCTAGCCCAAGCCGCGCGCGTCGCCAAGCCTCACGTGACGCGGGGAGATGCGCCTCGGTAAAGTCGTGCCGGTCCGGAACAAAGGTGTCCACCCCCCGGTTTCCGAAGTGGTGATTTTCCGGCTCCGAGCGATGGAATCAGGACCCTCGGCGCGGCACCTCCCTTGCTTGAAAGATCGCAGAGTTCGAGATGTGACTGCCCGGTCCACGGGCGAAAGGAGGACACGGATGATGAACGCGATCGAATTCCTCAAGCACGAGCACCAGACGGCCAAGGCGGCCTTTGCGAAGGTGCTGGACGCCGCGCCGGAGAAGCGCGGAGAGCTCTGGAAGCGACTCACTCCCGAGCTGAAGGCGCACGAGCAGATCGAGAACGCCGGTCTCTACCAGCCGCTGTCGCGGGATGCCGCGACCAAGGATTCGCGCCTGGCCGGCTGGCGGCAGCAGCACCAGGCGGAGGTCGAGAAGGTCGAGGGGCTCATGACGGAGATCGAGCGGCTTCGCCCCGAGGAGCAGCAGTGGCTGACGAAAGTGAAGGAGGTCCACTCGAGCCTGGAGACCCACATTAAGGAAGAGGAAGGCGAGATCTTCCCCCGGATCGGCCAAGTGTGGGACGTCGAGCGGCTGGATCGCTCGGGTCGGGAGATGAGCGAGATGAAGTCGAAGAAGGCGCGCGCGGCCTAGCCACGCTCTCTGCACCCACTCCGTCTCGGCGGGGCCGCGACCGAGCGGCCCATGCGAGCGTCGGCGATGTGGTAACGTCATTCGCCATGAGCCGGGGGACACACCTCGTCGAGACGGAGTGGCTCGCCGAGCACCTGCACGATCCCGGGGTGCGGGTGCTCGAATGCACGGTGTACCTGCATCCCGCCGACGTCCCGGGCGGCTATCGCGTGGAATCGGGCCGCGAGCGCTGGGGCCAGGGGCACATCCCCGGCGCCGGCTTCGTGGACCTGCCCGATGAGCTTTCCGACAAGACATCTCCGCTCCGCTTCATGCTTCCCCCGCCTGCGCAGTTCGCCGCTGCGATGGGCCGGCATGGAGTCGGCGAGGGAGTGCGCGTCGTCCTCTACGATCGCTTCGTGAACATGTGGGCGGCCCGGGTGTGGTGGATGCTGCGCGTGTTCGCCTTTGACGGCGCGGCCGTCCTGGACGGCGGCTGGAAGAAATGGACGCGCGAGGGGCGGCCCGTGGCCACCGACGACGGCCGTTGCCCTCCGCGCCCCTTCACGGCCCGGCTGCGTCCGGAGCTCGTGGCGGATCGGGGGAGCGTCCTCGCCTCCCTCGGCCAGGCGGGCACGTGCGTGCTCAACGCGCTCACCGAGGAGCAGCATCGCGGCACGGGCGGCGTCAGCTACGGTCGAGCCGGGCACATCGCGGGCACCGGCAACGTTCCCGCTCGTGATCTCGTCGATCCCGAGACCCATGCCTATCTCCCCGACGATGCGCTGCGCGCGAAGTTCGCTGCGGCCGGCGCCCTCGATGCGACGCGAGTGGTCACCTATTGCGGCGGCGGCATCGCGGCATCGAGCGATGCTCTTGCCCTGGCGCTCCTCGGCCGCGACGACGTCGCCGTCTACGACGCGTCGCTCTCCGAGTGGGCCGCCGATCCCTCGCTCCCCATGGAACGGGGCTAGCCTCGCCGCCGCGCGTGGACATCTGCTGCGCGTTCCCTCCGGTGCCGGACACGCCAGCGCACATCGTGCTCGCCGAGCGCCTCGGCTACCGAAGGGCCTGGGTCTACGACACCCCCGCATCTCACCTACGTGAATCCGACCGACCGCCCTGTGATCACGGGCGAGGTGATCCGCGCCTACACGTTCACCGGGGAAGCAGCGGCGCTCCGCGCGCGGATCGACGAGCTCGCCCGGCGCGGGGTGACGGAGATCGCCTTCCAGCCGGCGGGTCCGGACATCTCGCGCGAGCTCACGGCGTTCGCCCGGATGGCGGAGCTCCCTGCGGGGCGAGCGCCCGCGGCCCGCTGACCATGCGCCGTCGGCGGCGCGACGAGTAAACCTGACCAATGGCGAGATTCGATGTGGTACTGCGTGGGGGGACCGTGTTCGACGGCAGCGGTGCGCCGGGCGTGCCGGCGGACGTGGCGCTGGCCGGGGAGCGGATTGCCGCGGTGGGCGTGGTGGCGGAGCGCGGGAGCACGGAGATCGACGCGCGCGGGATGGCGGTCGCCCCCGGCTTCATCGACGTGCACAGCCACGACGACTTCGCGGTGCTCCTGAACCCGACCATGCCGTTCAAGGTGATGCAGGGCGTGACCACCGACGTGGTCGGCAACTGCGGCTCCGGCGTCGTCCCCTACGAAGCGGCCGTGCGGCGCTTCGGGCGGATCCATCCCGGCGCGACGCCCGCCGAGTGGACGGGCTTCGGCCAGTACCTCGCGCGCGTGCAGGAAGCGGGGCCCAGCCTGAACGTCGCCGTGCTGATGGGGCACGGCTCGCTGCGCGCGGGGGCCATGGGCCTGGAGCAGCGCGTGCCCACCACCCCGGAGATGGATCGCATGCGCGCGTGGGTGCGCGAAGGAGTGGAGGCGGGCGCGGTGGGGCTTTCCACGGGCCTCATCTACGAGCCGGGGCGCTACGCGCGTACTGAGGAGATCATCGCGCTCGCCCGCGAGCTGGGCGCGGGCGGTGGCCTCTACGCCACCCACATGCGCGACGAGGCGGGCGGGCTCCTCGATTCCGTGCGCGAGGCCATCCGGATCGGCGAGGAAGGCGGGGTGCCCGTGCAGATCTCCCATCACAAGGCGAGCGGCCAGAGCAACTGGGGCAAGGTGCGCGACTCGCTGCACTTGATCGAGGAGGCGCGTGCGCGCGGCCTCGACGTGCACGCCGATCAGTATCCGTACACCGCGGGCAGCACCTCGCTCCATGCCGTGGTCCAGAACGGCGCGCTTCGACGGGACAGCCCCGGCGGCGTGGGCTCGCTGTCCGGCGACGCCGTGCTCATCGCCTCCGCGCCGAAGCATCCCGCCTACGAGGGACGGCGCCTGGACGACCTTGCCGCGGAGTGGGGGCTCGACGTCGAGGCAGCGGCCGCGCGCGTGATCCAGGAGGAGGGCGAGGCCTGCTTCGTCGTGCTCTTCTCGATGGACGAGGCGGACGTGCGCACCGTGCTCGCGCATCCCTCGACCATGATCGGCTCCGACGGCGTGCCCGCCGCGGGGAGCAAGCCGCATCCCCGACTCTACGGCTGCTTTCCCCGCATCCTCGGCCACTACGTGCGCGACGAGCGTGTGCTCGACCTCCCCACGGCCATCCACAAGATGACAGGGCTGCCCGCGGCCAAGTTCGGCTTCGTGGATCGGGGCGCCGTGCGGCCCGGCGCCTTCGCGGACCTGGTCGTCTTCGATCCGGCCACCATCGCCGACGTGGCCACCTACGACGATCCCTGCCGCTTCCCGGCCGGGATCCGCGCCGTCTTCGTCAACGGCACCGCCGTCGCCCGCGAGGGCGAGCACACGGGCGCCCGGCCCGGACGCGCCCTGCGCCGGGGGGCGCCCGCGTCGTGACGCGCCCCGCGGAAGTGGCGTAGAATCCGGGCACCTCACCGCCACCACTAAGGAGGGCGCATGGACTACGGACTCTTCACCATGCCGTCGCATCCACCGGAGTGCAGGCTGTTCGATGGGCACCAGTGGGATCTCCAGCAGCTGCGCTGGGCCGACGAGCTGGGCTTCAGCGAGGCGTGGATCGGGGAGCATCACACCGCGCCCTGGGAGCCGCATCCCGCGCCCGATCTCCTCGTGGCGCAGGCGCTGCTCCAGACCACGCGCATGCGCATCGGTCCCGGCGGCTTCCTCATGCCCTACCACCATCCCGCCGAGCTCGCCAATCGCGTGGCCATGCTCGATCACCTGGCGCAGGGGCGGCTCAACTTCGGAGTGGCGGCGAGCGGGCTGCCGAGCGACTGGGCCATGTTCAACGTGGACGGCATGGCGGGCCAGCACCGCGAGATGACGCGCGAGGCGCTCGACATTGTGCTGCGCCTGTGGAGTGACGAGCCCGAGTTCGACTTCAAGGGCAAGTACTGGCACGTGACCAAGATCGGGACCATGCTTGATACCCTCAAGCCCCACATCGTGCCCTTCCAGAAGCCACACCCGCCCATCGGGGTCGCCGGCGTGAGCAAGGGCTCCGACACGCTCAAGCTGGCGGGGGAGCGCGGCTTCTGGCCCATGAGCCTCAATCTCAATCCCACCTACGTGGGCAGCCACTGGGAATCGGTCGAGCAGGGAGCGGCACGGACCGGGCGCACCCCCAAGCGCGCGGACTGGCGGCTCGTGCGCGAGATCTTCATTGCCGACACCGACGCGGAAGCCATGCGCCTGTCCGCGGGGGGCATGATGGGCCGGATGATGCGGGAGTACTTCCTCCCGCTCTTGGCCTCGTTCGGCTTCCTGGAGTTCCTCAAGCACCGGCCCGACGTGCCGGACTCCGACATCACCCCCGAGTACTGCGCCCGTCACAACTGGATGGTCGGTTCGCCGGAGACGGTGGCCCACCGGCTCCAGGAGATCTACGACGAGGTGGGCGGCTTCGGCCACCTCCTGCTCTTCTGCTTCGACTACACCGAGAATCCCCAGGCCTGGCGCCACTCCTTGGAGCTGTTCGCCCGCGAGGTGATGCCGCACTTCAAGGAGCACGTGCCGAAATAGACGATTGCCGTCGAGACCGAGGAGGACGCGGATGAGGAGAGTGTGGAGAGCGGCCGTCCTGGTGCTGCTGTTCGCGGGCGATCTGGCGGCGGGACCGCCCCGCGATCCTCGGCTGGCCCAGCTCTCCTTGCCCACGAGAGGGAGCGTGGACTGAGACGCGGTGCTCGTCGTGACCCGTGACACGGAGTCGGCGTCGTGATGGCGCGGCTGACCCGGCGTGCCTTCGCCGCAATGCTGGCGTCCGGTCTTCTCGCGGCGCCACGACGGTCCAGGGCGCAGTCGGCGCGCCGGACCTCGCCGCGGATCGGCTTCATCTTCTCGAACACGCCCTGGGCGGAGCTCGAAGGCCCACGGCCGGCCAGCCCCTATCTGCGGGCATTCCTCGAGCAGCTCCGTGAGCTCGGCTGGGTGGACGGACAGAACATCATCATCGAGCGGAGAACCGCGGACGGACAGCTCGAGCGCTACGTCGATCTCGCCCGCGAGCTGATGGCGCTGCGGGTGGAGCTCATCGTGGTGTCCGGGACGGGCGGGGTCTTCAAGGTGAAGCAGGTGAGCGACACGGTGCCCATCGTGATGGCCGGGGGCATCGCCGAGACGCTTTTCTCCGAGGGGGTGGCCAAGAGCCTGGCTCGCCCGGGCGGAACCGTCACGGGATTGACCACGGCCATCCCCGGGCTCGAGGACAAGCGTTTGCAGCTCCTCAAGGAGGCCGTGCCCGCCGCTTCACGCGTGGCGTATCTCGGCGCCGCCCCGCCGCTGCCCTCCAGCACGGAGGCGGCGGCGCGGGCCTTGAATGTGACGGTGGTCCCCGTGGAGACGGCGACCGTCGAGGGTCTGGAGAAGGCGTTCGGCGAGCTCAAGCGGGCGCGCGCGGATGCCCTCCTCGCGGTGTGGGGCCCCACGTTCTTCTGGAGTGCGCGTCAGAGGATCAGCAACCTCGCGGCCCAGCACCGCCTGCCCGCGATCTACTGGGACCGTGCCTTCACGGAGGCGGGCGGCCTCCTCTCGTACGGGCCCGACTATCTCGACATCGACCGCCGCGCCGCGTACCACGTGGACAAGATCCTCAAGGGCATCAAGCCCGGTGACATTCCCATCGAACAGCCGGTCAAGTTCGAGCTGGTCGTCAATCTCAAGGCGGCGAGGGCGCTCGCCCTCAGCATCCCTCCGCCCTTCCTGGAACGCGCCGACCTCGTGATCCGATAGCCTGGTCCTCCCAGGCATCGGCGGTGAGCGGCCAGCCGTGACTGAAGACCACCGGCGGCCCGCTGCCCCAGTCCTTGAAGTCGATGGTCGTGCCGTCCTTGGTGGTGATCGTGCTCATCGTGGATCCCTTCGCGCTTGCCAGAAAATGAGTGGACGCGTGGCTCTCCCGAGACCAGCCCATGACCCGGCATGGTACGCTCGCTCCGTTTCCCGGTAAACCATGCGAGAGCATCCGACCGACTTCACATCGTTCAGCGCCGACCCGCTCGGCCAGCCGCCCGTGCGCGGATTCCTGCACACGCCCGCCGGCGACGGCGGCGAGGGCCTCGTCCTCACCCACGGCGCGGGGGGAAACTCCCGCACCGTGCTCTTGGTAGCGGTATCGCGTGCCTTCGCGGCGGCGGGCTTCCACGTGCTCCGCTGCGATCTGCCCTTCCGCCAAGCGCGGGCGACGGGACCACCGTCGCCCGCCGGCGCGGCCCGCGACCGCGCAGGTCTCCAGGCGGCCGTGCACGCGATGCGGGAGCTCGGAGCGCGGAGCGTGGTCCTGGGCGGTCTGTCGTACGGAGGACGACAGGCGAGCATGCTCGCCGCCGACGCGCCGGAGCTCGCCCAGGCGCTCCTCCTCTTCTCGTATCCGCTTCATCCTCCGGGCAAGCCGGACGCGCCGCGGACAGCTCACCTGCCGCAGCTACGGACGCCCGTTGTGTTCGTCTTCGGCACACGCGATCCCTTCGGCTCGCCCGCGGAGATACGCCAGGCCGCGGGCCTGGTCCCGGCGCCGACGGCGCTGGTCGAGGTCGAGGGCGCCGGCCACGATCTCTCGCGCAGCCGCCGCGCCGCCGCGGAGACCCATCGCGAAGTCGCCGCGCGGGCGCTGGACGCGCTCGGGGGCCTTGCGCCCCGGCGTGGATGAGCATCGCCCCTTGACGCTGTCGCCGCCGGAGAGCAGGATCGGCAGGTCCGACACCACGGAGGATGCTTGATGGCCAACGATCTGCACTACCTCTCGATCGGCGAGCTCGCCGGGCTGATCGCCTCGCGCAAACTCTCGCCCGTGGAGCTCGTGGAGAGCCTGATCCAGCGCGTGGAGCAGCTCGACGCGCAGACGGGGGCCTTCATCACGCGCACCTTCGACCTGGCCCGGCGCCAGGCGCGACAGGCCGAGGCGGAGCTCGCCTCGGGCGAGCCGCGCAGTCCGCTCCACGGCATTCCCTTCGCGCTCAAGGACATCTACGACACCAAGGGCATCCTCACCTCCGCGCACTCGCGCGTGTTCATCGATCGGATTCCCTCAGAGGACGCCACCACCACCGCGAAGCTCTACGAGGCCGGCGCGGTGCTCCTCGGCAAACTCGCCACCCACGAGATGGCGCACGCGGGACCGTCGTTCGATCTGCCGTGGCCGCCCGCCCGCAATCCGTGGAGCCTGATCCACTTCACGGGCGGCTCCTCCTCGGGCTCGGGCGCCGCCGTCGCCGCCGGGCTCGTTCCCGTGGCCCTCGGCTCCGACACGGGCGGCTCCATACGCGGTCCGGCTTCGCACTGCGGGGTGGTGGGTCTCATGCCCACCTTCGGGCTGGTGAGCCGCGCAGGCGTGATCACCAACTCCTACTCGTTCGATCACTGCGGCCCGCTTGCCCGCACCGTCGAGGACTGCGCCCTCGTCCTGGAAGCCCTTGCCGGCTACGACCCGAAGGATGCGGGGAGCCTGCGGCGGCCCATCCCACGCTATCGGGAGGCGCTCGGTCACGACCTCCGCGGGCTCAGGATCGGCGTACTCCGCCATCACTGGGAGACCGACCTCCCCGCCTCCGACGACGTGCGGCGGGCCATGGACGGCGCCCTCGATGTGCTGCGCCGGCTCGGCGCGGAGCTAGAGGAATGCCGGGTGCGTCCGCTCGCCGAGTACTTCGACGTGAAGATCATCATCGCGGAGAGCGAGATCTTCAGCGTGCACCAGCAGGCGCTGGTGGAGCGGCCGGAGGCGTTCGGGGCCGACTTCCGCTCGCGCGCGCTGCCCTCCGTGCTCTTCACCGCCCACGACTACGTGCAGGCGACCCGGGAGCACCGCCGCATGATGGTGGAGATGGAGCCGCTCTTCGCGCGCTATGACGCCTTCGTCACCGCCGGCCTGGGAGAGGCGCCGCGTCTCGCCGACTATCGCAGCGTGTCCTTCTGGCAGAAGCCAAGCCTGCTCACCGCCTGGAACGTGACCGGCCAGCCCGTGCTCGCCCTTCCCAACGGCTTCGGCCGGAGCGGCCTGCCCCTCGGCGTGCAGATCCTCGGCCGGCCTTTCGGGGAGATGACCATCCTTCGCATCGGCCACGCCTACGAGCAGGCGACGGACTGGCACCTGCGCCGGCCCGCCCTCGTGCCGGGGGCCGCAGCGCCCGCCGTGACGCCGCCGCCCGTGCTCTCCGGCGGCACGGAGCCCGTCGACGGCGCCACGCGCGATCTTTGCGTGCACGCGGCCCGCCGAGCCGGGCTGTGTCTCGACGACCTGATGCTGGCCCAGCTCCTGGAGGGGGCGCCGTACGCCCTCGGCATGGTGCAGCGCCTGCGCCGGAGCCACGGGCTCCAGCACGAGCCCGCCAACGTCATGAGCTTCCCGCCGAGCTGGCTCGGCGACTCCCGTCCGGCCTAACCCGAATCGCGAGAAAGGGACCTTCGATGGAGATTCGACAGAACCGAGTGAAGCAGCGCCTCGCCGCCGGCCAGGTGGCGACCATTCTCGCCGGCACCAACGATCCGGACCTCATCGATCAGCTCGGTCCGCTGGGCGCCGATGGGATCTGGCTCGAGGGCGAGCACGGCGGCGTGGACTACGCCGACCTCGGCAACCTGACGCGGGCCTGCGATCTCTGGAACATGACGCCGGTGGTACGAGTGATGGACAACGACTACGCCACGATCTACCGCACCCTCGATCGCGGGGCGCAGGGTATCGTGGTGCCGCACGTGAACACGAAGGCGGAGGCGCAGGCCGTGGTGGAGGCGGGCAAGTTCGCGCCCATCGGCAAGCGCGGCATGTTCACGAGCCGCCAGGGTTTCGGCGTGGGCGACTATCTCAAGGCCGCCAACGACCAGAGCCTCCTCATCGTGCTCCTCGAGGACATCGTGGCCATCAAGAACCTGGACGAGATCTTGAGCGTCGACCACATCGACGCCTTCTTCGTGGCTCCCAGCGACCTCGCCACCTCCATGGGGCACATCGGCGACCTCGGTCATCCCGACGTCCAGCGCACCATGGACGACGCGATCGCCAAGATCGTGAAGTCCGGCCGCGTGGCGGGCACCCTGGTCACCCTCGCCAACGTGGAGCGCTACACGAAGATGGGCGTGCGCGCCCTCATGGCGAGCTTCTTCCCGTGGATCCAAGCAGGCGCCCGAGACCTGATGGACCGCGCGGCCGCCGCGGCCAAGCGTTAGCGGGGAGCCGACGCGCATGCGCGGCAAGCAGGTCTTCATGGAGAGCTTGATTGCCCACGGGGTGGAGCACATCTTCGGCAATCCCGGCACCACGGAGAGCCCCATCCTCGACGCGCTCCTGGACTATCCGCAGCTCCGCTACGTCGTGGCCCTCCACGAGGGCGTGGCTCTCGGCGCCGCCAGTTACTACGCGCAGACGAGCGGGAAGAGCGCGGTGGTCAATCTGCACGTGGCGCCCGGTCTCGGCAACGCCCTCGGCATGCTCTACAACGCCTACAAGGGGCGGGTGCCGCTGGTGGTGACGGCGGGGCAGCAGGACACGCGGCTCAGGCTGCGCGGCCCCGTGCTCGGCCACGACCTGGTCGCCATGGCCGCCCCGCTGACGAAGTGGAGCGTGCAGGTGGAGCGCGCCGACGAGTTCGCCTTGATCATGCATCGCGCGCTCAAGATCGCCGCCGATCCTCCCGCGGGCCCGGTCTTCGTCGCCCTGCCCATCGACGTGCTCGAGCAGGAGACGGAGGTCGAGCCCTTCTCCGTGAGCCAGCTGTACCGCGCGCCCGAGCCCGATCCCGACGGGATTCGCGCGGCCGTCGAGATCCTCGTCGGCAGCCGGCGCCCCGTCATCGTGGCCGGAGACGAAACGGCGGGCGCCACGGCGGAGCTGACCGCGCTCGCCTCCGAGCTGGGAGCGGCCGTGTGGTGCGAGGGGATCCGCGCGCGACAGACGCTCCCGAGCGCGCATCCAAATTTCCGCCTCGGCCTGCCCTTCGACACCGTGGCCATCCGCAAGGCGCTCGACGGCGCCGACGTGGTCCTGCTGATCGGCGGGCCGTTCTTCGAGGAGGTCTGGTACGCGCCGGGCTCGCCGTTGCCCGAGGGCGCGCTGGCCATTCACGTGGAGTCGTCGCCCGAAAGGCTCGCCCACAACCTCGCGGTGCGGGTGGGGCTGGTGGGCCGTCCCCGGACCGCGCTGTCGGCGATGCGCGAGGGGGTGACGCGTGCTGCGTCGCCCGCCTTCCGCGAGGCGGCCGCGAAGCGGAACGACGCGCTTCGCGCTCTCAAGACGCAGGAGGCGGAGGCGCAGAAGGCCCGCGCGGGCAAGCGCTGGAGCCAGTCGCCCATCTCCATGCCGCGGGTCATGGCGGAGATCGAGGCGGCGCTGCCTCCCGACGCGATCCTCGTGGACGAGGCGATCACCGCGGGGCCCGATCTCGCCCGCACCGTGCAGTTCGAGGCCGCGGGCGACTACGTGGGCGCGCGCGGGGGCGGCATCGGCCAGGCCCTCCCCGGCGCCCTCGGCGTGAAGCTCGTTCATCCCGACCGGCCCGTGCTCGCCGTGTCGGGCGACGGCTCGGCCATGTACAGCATCCAGGCCTTGTGGACGGCGGCGCACCACGACCTCGCCGTGGTCTTCCTCATCCTGAACAACCGCGAGTACCGGATCCTCAAGCACAACATGGACACCTATCGCCAGCGCTTCGGCGCCAAACCGGATCGCGGCTATCCGAACATGGATCTCGTGTCGCCGGATCTGGGCTTCGTGGATCTCGCGCGGGGCATGGGGGTGGAGGGCGCCCGGGTCACCGCGCCGGACGAGCTGCGCCCGGCCCTCGACAAGGCGTTCTCCGCGCGCCGGCCCTTCCTGCTCGACGTGGTCATCGAAGGTCGTCCCTGACGTCATGGCCATTCCCGACATCCTCGCCATCGACTTCGACGGCGTGCTGTGCGACGGCATGGCCGAGTACTTCGAGACGAGCCGCCGCACGTGCGTCAAGGCCTGGCCCCGCGAGAGCGCTCCCGGCGATGCGCTCCTTCCCGCCTTCCGGCGGCTGCGTCCCGTCATCTTCACAGGATGGGAGATGCCACTGCTCCTGCGCGCCATCGCCAGCGGACAGCCGGAGGCAAACATCCTGCGCGATTGGGCGGGCGTGCGGGACGGTGAGCTCGAGGCCGAGCCGCGCGCTCACGAGCTCAAGGGTCTGCTCACCCATACCCTGGACGACATCCGGCGCGAGTGGATCGCCGCCGATCGCGCGGGCTGGATCGCGAGCAACGCGCCCTATTGCGGCCTCGACGAGCTGCGCCGGCTCGTGGGCGAGCCAGAGCGCGCGGTGCTCGTCACCACCAAGGAAGGGGAGTTCGCGCGGTTCATCCTGGACGACTGGGGCGTGAAGCTCGCGGACATCCAGGGCAAGGAGGCGGGCACGCACAAGTGCGACAACCTGCGGGCCCTCATCGCCGCCTACACGACGGCGCACGGCCGTCGCCCGCGCGTGTGGTTCATCGAGGACCGCTTCGAGACCTTGGAGCACGTGACCATGCATCCCGACCTCGATGACGTGGGGCTCTTCCTCGCGGCCTGGGGTTACAACACAGAGGAGACCCGCGCGGCGGCGCGGGCGAGCCAGCGCGTGCGACTGCTCGAGCTGGATCAGTTCAGGCGAGGCCTCGCGGCCTGGATCTGACGGCCCGGCGCGCCGAGCCTCGGCCACCGTCCCATCGTCGGCTCCGCGCGCGGCTCGTGCGGGTGCTAGCCTGGATTATTTACGAGTGCCGCACGTGCAACCGGCCGGGTGGCGTGGGGGGGGGGGGGGGGCGGCACCCCGGCGGGGTGGGCGGGAGCTTGGGGCCCCCCCCCCCCCCGCACCAGCCCCCCCCCCCCCGCGCCCGGGGGGGGG
>JBKOVG010000423.1:0-2668 GCA_046723845.1 Candidatus Methylomirabilota bacterium
GTGCACCTCCGTGCCGGGGTGCACGCGGCCCTCTGGCTCGACCCGCCGGCGGGGCCGTCTAGGCGGCGGCGGTCTCGCGCTGCGCGCGCGCCGCGGCGCGGGCGAGCATCGCGGCGGCGTTGCCGTTCAGGATCTGCTCGCGCGCCTCCTCGCCGATCTGCGCTTCGGCGAGCGCCTTCCGCGTCCAGTCCACGCCGAACTCGGTGCCGTCGGTGCCGCAGACGATGCGATCGGCGCCGTACAGCCCCACGGCCGCCTCGATCGCGCGCGGACCGAACGAGTTGCAGTCCACGTAGACCTTCGCCTTCCGGAAGCGCGCGGACGGCAGCTCCTCACTCGGCGTGTCGAGCAGACAGCGATGGTCCATGCGCTCGACCTCGTAGGGAATGTTGCCGCCCAGATTGTGGACGTGAACCATGGCATCGGGATAGTCCGCGAGGTAGTCAGTGAGGCACAGCGTCACCATCACCGAGGACAGGCTCGCCTGCATGTCGAGGGTGCCGTTACGCCGGCGGGCGTTGTCCGTCTCGCCGCCGATCTTGGGGAACGAATCGCCCGGCCGCGGACCGTGGTGCACGAAGAGCACCGCGTGGTGGCGGTTGGCGACTTCCAGCAGCGGACGCATCGCTTCGGCGTGACTCCGGGTGAGGAAGGCGTTGCCCGGGAGCTGCGCGCCGATGATGCCCGGCAGCCCGAGCGCTCGCTCGAGCTCGGCAGCCGCAGCCGGGATGTCCGTCAAGGGCAACGCGGCGTAGGCGGCGAAGCGGCCGGGATGCTCCTGGCAGAGGGCGGAAAGCGCGTCGTTCACCGTCCGGCACAGCGGCAAAGCGACGTCCAGGGGCTGCGATTCGATCCAGCAGAACGAGCCGAGGAGGGACAGCACGCTGATCCGGACCGCCTGGCGATCCATCCGATCGAGATGGAAATCGACGTGATCGAAGGCCTTGGCGATCGGCTCTTCGCTCATGCGTGGCGACTTCAGCACCTCGACTCCGTCCTGGTTCTTCGCGATACGCGGTTCCTTGCTCCGGGCGCGCAGGGCGTCGGCGAGCTCGGCGGGTCTCCAGTGGGCGTGCATGTCGATCATGGCCGCTACCTCCCGTTTAATAGGCGCGCCTCAGCCGGCAGGGCCCCAGCCCCGCGACGGCCTGCGGCGCGCAATACCAGGGTTGACGGGAGTTTACCCCACGACCGCGCCCCGCGGGCCGCTAGAATAGGGCACCCTTTTCCCTACGGAGGAACTGATGCCCAAGGTACTGGTGATCCACGGCGCCGGCATGAACATGCGCGGCAAGGTCCAGCTCGAGATCTTCGGTCCCATGACGCTGCCCGAGTACGACGAGCGCATCCGCGGCTACGGCAAGGAGCTCGGCGTGGACATCGAGATCTTCCACTCGAACGTCGAGGGCGAGATCGTCAACCGGCTCTATGCCGCCAACGATCAGGGCTTCGATGCCGCGATCTTCAATCCCGCGGCGTTCGGCACGGGCTACCCGGCCCTGGTGGCGGCCCTCTCGCAGGTCAAGTTCTCGACGACAGAGGTGCACATCTCCAACCCGATCCGTCGCGGTCCGGCATCGCAGACTGCCGCGGTCAGCCAGAGCGTCGTGGCCGGTTTCGGAATCGCCGGCTATGCGCTCGCTCTGCGGGGAATCCGCGACATACTGGCGGCGAAGAAGTAGCTCAAGCGGTCATGGCGTAGACCACGCCGAGAGCCACCAGAGCGGCGGACAAGGCCAGCTCGTAGCGCATTCGCAGCGGAGGCGCCCACTTGTAGAAGAGGACGATGACGCCAAAGACCACCGCCCACCACAGGCTGGACATCCCGAGCAGGACCATGGCCACCATGAGCGCCGCGCTGCATCCGATGCAGCTGAGCCCGTAGCGTACGCCGGCGACCGCGGCGCTCCGGATGAGGTTGAAGGGCAGCGGGCCATGCAGCGCGCAGAGCTCGCGGCAGCGGGCCTGGCTCGCCCGCTTGATCGGGCTCAAGGAGTAGACGCCGGCCACCGCAAGCGCCACTCCGATCACCATGGGCTGGTTGGGCCACGGCATTCTCAGCGCGGTGTAGATCGCGTAGCAGACCACGCCGAAGATCAGCCACACGCCGAGGTACGTGATGGCCAGCACCGCCGTGGCAACCGGCCATCTCCGTCGCCGTTCGGCCGATCGCGCGAACTCGAGGACCACCGGCACCGCGGAGGGCAACATCATCGCCGCCATCATCACGACCCATGCCGCGGCGAAGGACTCGATCGTGCCCAGGCCCATGTCCATTCCATCCATTCCCGCCATGGCGCGCGATTGCTGGACCATGGCGGCCCACGCAATCGCGGCGACGACGAGGACGAGCAGCGTGGCCACCACGGGCTTGCCCAGCTCCTGTCCGCCGTCGAGGGCCTTCAGCACCACTCGGCACGCTGGACAGAATCCCCCCGGCCTCGCTTGCCTGACCAGCCCGATCGTTTGAAGGACGCGGCCGCCGTCCATCAGTCCCGATACTCGTCGCGACGGCGAACCCACCCCCCTGCGCCTTCGTCACCCTCGTCGCGCCCCTTCGGGACGAGGTCCATGTAGTGGTAGGCGACGTTCAGCATGTCGAGCCCGCGCTCATAGGTGGAGTACGTGTGGTAGATCTGGCCGCCGTCCTTCAGGAACACGCTGATAC
>JBKOVG010000150.1:0-78912 GCA_046723845.1 Candidatus Methylomirabilota bacterium
GACGTACTCCGTGTCGGCATGGGGGAGGGCGAGGCCACGCGCCTCCATGGGCGAGAGGTAGTGTTCGGTGCGGATGAGGGTGAAGCCGCGTTGCCGGGCGCGACGCTCCAGGTATCGCCGGACGGGAGCGGACGAGCCGCCGTCGACGTACACGAGCTTGTACGGCACTTCGGTGTGGGCAAAGATGCTTTCGAGGGCCGGACGCGTCACGCGAAATTGCTCACGCGGCGCCACGACCACCGTCGTTCGAGTCTCGGTCACGACCCTCTCCGCTACCTCTGGATGGGCGCCCGCACGCGCTCGGCGGCGGCGCCATCAGGGAGATCTGCACCGGTCGTGCCAGGGGAGACGGGGCGCGATATTCAATACTTGCGGGCCTGCAAGACTCGCGCACCTCTCAAAATGTAAAGGCTCTCGTCACAAATGGGTATTTCGGCAGGATGAAGGGCCGACAGGAGGAGCCGGCGTAAAGCCGAGCGTCGATTCCGGGAGCTTCGAGGGCCCCGGAGCGGTTACCTGTCGAGCCAGGTCAGGCTCTGGCGCGCGGAGACCTGTAGCACCTCGGGGTTCATCACGTTGATGGGCTTGCCGCCCGCATAGGCGAGGATCTGGTCGAAGATCGTGGAGAACATCTGCTCGAGCCCGTCGCGCTCGACGTAGCCCAGGTGCGGCACGCAGACGCAGTTGTCGAGGGCGAGCAATGGGTGTTGCGCGCCCAGGACGGGCTCCTCCTCGAAGACGTCCACCGCGGCCAGGCCCGGCCGCCCCGCGCGCAGGGCGGCCTCCAGCGCTCCCGGGGCGATGAGGCCGGCCCGGCTCGTGTTCACCATGACCGCCGTCGGCTTCATGAGGGCGAGATCGGCGGCGGTAACCAGCCCGCGCGTCTCGGGCACGAGGCGCACGTGCAGCGAGACCACGTCCGCGCTCGAGAAGAAGACCTCGCGGCTCCGGGCCAGGGTGAGCCCGTCGGCCCGCGCCTTCTCCATGGTGGTCTGCCGCCCCCACACGATGACGTTCATGCCGAAGGCCTTGCCGTAGCCCGCCACCACCGCGCCGATCTTGCCGTAGCCGTAGATGCCGAGGGTCTTGCCGCGGAGGCCGGTGCCGATGGCATAGGCCTGCCAGCGTCCGGCGCGCAACGCGGCCATCTCCTGCGGGATGCGACGCAGCGCCGCGATGACGAGCCCCCACGTGAGCTCGGCGGTGGCGTACGACGGCCGGCCCGGCATCTGGCTCGAGGACAGGATGATGCCGCGGCGGGTGCAGGCCTCCACGTCGATGTGGGGGAAGACGCCGACCTGGCTGATGAGCCGGAGCTTGTCCAGGCGCTCGAGGAGCGGCGCGCGCAGCGGCGTGCGCTCGCGGAGCAGGGTCACCGCCTCCGCGTCCTTCAAGCGCTCGGCGAGGACATCGGGATCCTTGGTGTGATCCTTCCAGATCGTCACCTGGTGGCCGGCCATCTTGTGGTAGCAGGCGAGGGTGCGGATGGTGTCCTGGTAGTCGTCGAGCACGGCGATGTTCATGGTCGGGGGCCTCGGTGTCGGTTCACGTCAGGCGCGGGAAGAAGGAGATGCCTCGGCTACGAGGCGGCGCCGGGCCGCGCGGCGGTCAGCGCGGGCGCGGTGGTCGCGCTCCGCCCCGCCCCCGTCACGAGGCGGAGGAAGCCGGGCGAGAGGCGCGGATCGAGGGTGTCGCGGATGCCGTCACCCACGAGGTTGAAGGCGAGCACGGTGATGGTGATGGCGAGTCCGGGAAAGAGTACGAGCCACCAGCGCGGCACGAGGCCGGTGATGGAATCCGCCAGCATGTTGCCCCACGTCGGCGTGGGCGGCGGGACACCCACCCCGAGGAAGCCGAGCGCGGCCTCGATGACGATGGCCACGCCGAGATGGGTGGTGGCGAGCACGAGGTACGGCGCGACGCACTGGGGCAGCACGTGAAGGCGCATGATGCGGAATGCGGAGGCGCCGGTGGCACGCCCCGCCTCCACGTAGGACATCTCGCGCACCGAGATCGCCACCGACCGGATCACGCGGCCCCCGAACGGGATGCGGGTGATGGCGATGGCGATGATGACGGCAGGCAGCCCGGTGCCGATGGCCACGGAGATGGCCATGGCGAGGATCAGGTCGGGGAAGGCCTGGAGGATCTCCATCACCCGCTGGCTCGCCAGGTCGAAGCGGCCGCCGAGATAGCCGCACGCCACACCCCAGAGCGACCCGACCGTGGTGCCGAGCAGCACCGCCGAGAAGGCGACGAAGAGCGAGGTGCGCGCGCCGTAGATGACGCGCGACAGCGTGTCGCGCCCGACCTGGTCCGTGCCGAACCACGCCTGCGCGTCCGGCGGCTTGTTCATGTGGCGGAAGTTGGTCTTGAGCGGCTCGTGTGGGGCCACCCAGGGCGCCGTGATGGCCATCACGATGATGAGGAGGCCCACGATCCCGCCGGCGGCGGACAGGGTATTGCGCCGCGCGAAGGCGGCGAGCTCGCGGAAGATTGAGCGATCCACGGACGCGATGGCAGGCTCAGGCATAGCGGATGCGCGGATCGAGCCACGCGTAGCTCAGATCGACCAGGAAGTTCACGAGGACGAAGATCACCGCGTAGAGGAGCACGAGGTTCTGCACCACGATGATGTCGCGCTCGATCAGGGCGGTGACGAGGGAGCGGCCGAGCCCGGGCACGCCGAATGCCTGCTCCACGGCCACCGAGCCGCCCAGCACGAAGCCCAGGAGCACGCCGGAGATGGTGATGACGGGCAAGAGCGCATTGGGCAGGGCGTGTCCCAGCACCACGGTCCGCTCCTGGGCACCCTTGGCGCGGGCCGTGCGCACGTAGTCTTCGCCGATCACCTCGAGCAGGCACGACCGGGACATGCGCGCGATGTAGGCACCCTGGGCGAGGCCGAGGACGATCGCCGGCCCGATCACGATCTGGAGGTTCTGCCAGGGCGATTGCCAGAAGTGCACGATGGTGATGGGCGACTTGTAGCCGAACCAGAAGAGAAGGGCGAGCACGATCAGCATGCTGAGCCAGAAGCCAGGGATAGCGATGAAGAGGATGGCGGCGGAGCGGGCCAGGTTGTCGGCGGTGCTATTGGGCTTGATCGCGCTCACGATCCCGACGGGGAGGCCGACGAGCCACGAGACGATGAGGGCCAGGATGCCGATCTCCGCGCTGATCGGCCCGCGGTGGAGAATGAGCTCGGCCACCGTGTCGCCGCGGAAGAATGACTTGCCCAGCTGCCCCGTGGCGATGTCATGGAGCCAGTGGAGGTACTGGACGGGAAGCGGATCGGACAGACCGAGGTCGTGCATGATGCGGACACGGTCGGCCGGTGTCATCTTCGCGATGCCCTCGACGCCGAGGATGGCCACGAGGGGATCGCCAGGCAGGATGCGCAGGACGACGAAGATGATGAGCGAGACCCCGAAGATCGTGCCCAGGGCGAAGAGCGCCCGCCGGGCGAGATATTTATGCATGCGCGGGAACCATCACCTCCGCATGCTCGCCCGGCGGGCTTTCGTGCCCTCCCGTCAGCTCGCCAGCCAAACGTTGTCCCAGCGGACCACGTCGTAGATGCCGAAGAACGTCGACGGGTTCTGCCCCTTCACCTTGTTGTAGTACGCGTCGTAGATCTGCTCGTACGAGATTGGGATGAGCGGAGGATCCTGCTCCATGATGTCCTCCGCCTTCCGCACCATGGCCTTGCGCTTGGTGTCGTCGAGCTCGCGCTCGATCTGCTTGGCGAGGGCCTGGAACTGCTCGTTGTTCCACCCGGAGTAGTTCTGCGGGCCGTTGGCGCCGTACCAGGCCGTGAAGTAATCCGAGGGATCCATGAGGCTCGACACGATGGCACTAATGGCGAGGTCGAAGTTGCCCGCCGCGGCCTCGTCGAACCACACTGAGGTCTGCACCACCCGCAGGTTCGTCTCGATGTTGATGTGCTCCTTCAGCATGGCCTGGATGGCCACCGCCCACAGCTTGAAGGTCGCGATGTCGCGCACGACGAAATCGAGCCCCTTGATACCCTGCCCGTAGCCCGCCTCGTTCATGAGCTTCCGGGCCTCCTGGACAGCGGGCTTGATGTCCGTCTGGTAGCCGAGACGCTTGACCAGCTCCGCCTTGGGCGTCGACATCTCGTGGAAGGGATAGACGAAGCCGCCAATCTGCATGGGCGCGGTGTCCTTGACCACGTCGATGAGGGCGGGACGGTCCATGGCGAGGTGAATGGCTCGGCGCACGCGGGCATCGGCCAGCGGCTTCTTCTTCATGTTCATCCAGAAGGCCTGGATGACGCTCTGGTTGAAGGCGGCCGCCGTCACGTTCGGCATCTCCTTGGCCTTCCGCCACGACACCGGGTCCAGCAGCCGCGCGTAGTCGAGCTTGCCGGAGAGGAACGAGGAGCCGAGCTCCGGCGAGAACGGCATCATGTGGTAGACCTCGAGCCGGTCGAGGAGCGGCAGTCCCTTGTTCCAGTAGTTGGGGTTCTTCTCCATGATCCAGATCTCTTTGTCCTTCCGCGACACGTGCTTGTACGGCCCCGTGCCGGGATAGTTCATGACCTGGCGGAGATTGCCCTGGTTTTCTTCGAGGGTCTTCTTCCGGACGATGATGTTCCAGCCGCTCGCAAAGGAGCCGAGCATGAAGGCCTTGGGGCGCGCCTCCGTGAGGCGGAACTCAATCCGGTACGGGTCCAGGACGACGATGTCGCCCACGGTCGTGAAGAGCGAGGAGCGGGGGATGACCACACCCTTGGGCGGCCGGACGATGCGCTCGTAGGTCGCCTTCACGTCCTCGGCGGTGAAGTCGGCTCCGTCGTGGAACTTCACGCCTTTCCGCAGGTAGAACGTGTACTTCTTGCCGTCCGGCAAGATGTCCCACTTCCACGCGAGGTCGGGGATGATGCTCTGCCCGTCCCGGGGGTCGCGCCGGATCAGGCAGTCGTACATGGGCGCCTGCGGGCCGATGTTGGCCACGGTGCCCGACTGATGCACGTCGAAGTGAGCCGGGGCGTTGTGCACCCCGTAGCGGAGGGTGCCGCCGCGCTTGGCCGCGGGATCGGGCCGGATGGGCGACGGCGTCTCCTGGGCCTCTGCTCGTGAACGGAGCACGGCCGGGCCGAGGGCAGCGGCGCCCGTCACGCCGGCGGCGCGAAGGAACGTGCGTCGGGACAGGTGGTCGCTGCCGGGGCCGGTATTGGATTCGGACATTGGACACCCCCTTGTGGATTCGGCCCGCGCATCGGTGCGCGAGGTGGCGGCACCATACACGACTCTCCGCGCGGAGACAAGGCGCGGTTCGCCATGGGCGTCCTCGCACGGCGCACGCTTCTGGTATCATGCCGCGGGTCACAGCGTCCGCTCATGGGTGCCGCCTCCAGCTCCTCGCGCTTCGAGCGCAGCGAATCGACGGTGCGAGTCGCCGCCGACGGCGCGCGGATCGCCCTCACCGTCTGCACCTCCCGCATCGTCCGCGTGGCGCTCGAGGATGGCGCGCCGTCGGCCGCTCCGTCCTACGTCGGCGAGCGGAGCTGGCCCGTCGTCCCCTGGGAGGTCGCGGAGGGCGACCCGCTCCGGCTCACCACGGCCGATCTCGGGGTCGAGCTCACCCGCGATCCCGCGCGGCTCAGCTTCCTCGAGCCGACGGGACAGTGGCTGCTCCGCGAGCCGGAGCACGGCGGCAGGTGGAGCGAGCCCGCGGGTGAGCGCCGTCGCGTGCACGCTGCCTTCGAGTTCTCCGGCGAGCAGCACTTCTACGGCCTGGGCCAGGGCGGGGCCGGCTTCGACCGCTCGGCACGAGCCGCCAGCTCTGGAACTCTCACCTGGGGCACGGCCCCGGCTCGGACATGGGCATCCCCCTCCTCGTCTCCCAGCGCGGCTACGCGCTCTTCTTCTATTCACCAACGCCGCGAGTGCGACCGGGCGGGTGGCGGTGGAGGGAGGGTGCGCTCAGGCGGAGTGGGACCCCCTCGTCCTGCGCGCAGCCCGCAGGGCTGCGATTCAGGCGAGCGGGTGACGCAGCCTGAGCGCACCCCTCCCCCCGCCGACGGGCCCGCCCGCCTCGCGCTCCGCACGTTCGCGAAGCTAGAGGGATGCCTTGATGGCGATGCGCGCGCCCTCGATCATCTGATCGATCTCGGCCGGCGTCACGTTCAGGGCCGGCATGAAGCGCAGGGTGTCGGGCCGCGGCGCGTTGAGGAGGAGGCCCGTGTTCTCCCAGCCCGGATGCATCTGGAGCTGGTCGCGCGCGTAGGCGACGGCGCGGCCCGCCGCGGGCGCCCCCAGGTCGAGCGCACGCAGGAGCCCGAGGCCGCGCTCCTGCGAGAGGCCCGGCTCCGCCACGAGCGCCTCGAGCTGCTGGCCGAGGTAGGCGCCGGTGGTGGCGACCCCTTCGAGGAAGCCCGGCGCGAGCATCGCCTCCATCACCGCGCAGCCGACTGCGGTCATGAGCGGACTGCCGTTGAAGGTGCCGCCCTGCTCCCCGTGGGCGAAGACCGACACCTCTTCCTTCGCGCAGAGGGCGGCCAGGGGAACGCCGCCGCCCAGGCCCTTGCCCAGGGTCATGATGTCGGGCGCCTCGTCGTGGCTCCGCGCGAAGTGCTGGTAGGCGAAGAGCGTGCCCGTGCGCCCCATGCCCGTCTGCACCTCGTCGGCGATGAGCAGGCAGTGGTGACGCCGAGTCAGGGCGCGGAGCTCGCGGAGGAACGGCAAGCTGGCCGGGAGCACGCCCGCCTCGCCCTGCACGGGCTCGAGCATCACCGCCACCGTCTGGTCGGTGATGAGCGCTTCCACGGAGGCGATGTCGTTCAGGGTGGCCTTGGGGAAGCCATCCACCTGGGGGGCGAACATGGTGTCCCAGCCCGGCTTGCCGCTCGCCGACATGGTGGCGAGGGTGCGGCCATGGAAGCCATGATCGAAGGTGATGATCTCGAAGGCGCCATTCTTGACCTTCTGTCCCCACTTGCGGGCGAGCTTGATGGCGCCCTCGTTGGCCTCGGCGCCTGAGTTGGTGAAGAACACGCGTTGGAAGCTCGAGTGCCGGGTGAGAAGCGAGGCCAGCCGCAGCGACGGCTCGTTGTAGAAAGCAGGGCTGGGAGTGATGAGCTGTCGCGCCTGCGCGGCGAGCGCTCCCGTGACGGCGGGCGCGCAGTGGCCGAGACACGTGACGGCCCAGCCCTGGACGAAGTCGAGGTAGCGCTTGCCCGTGTGGTCGGTGAGCCAGGAGCCCTCCCCCTTGACGAAGACGATCTCGGGCCGCTCCGTGATGTCCATGAGGCTGCCGAAGTCGAACGCGTGCTCAGACACGGTAGGGCTCACGATCCACCACCTCCATGAGGCGCTCCGGGTTGGCCGGGGCGCCGAAGCCGAACTGCCGGTAGAGTCCATGGGCGTCACGGGTGAAGAGCGTCCAGCGGCGCAGCCCCTGCAGCTCGGGGTGCGACATGATGGCGGCCATCAGGGCCTTCCCCACTCCGTGGCCGCGCGCCGATTCGAGGGCGAAGACGTCACAGATGTAGGCGAAGGTGGCGTGGTCGCTGATCACGCGGGCGAAGCCGACCTGGCGGCCGTCCTCGAAGGCGCCGAAGCACAGCGAGTGCTCCATGGAACGCGCCACCGTCTCACGGGGCACGCCCTTCGCCCAGTACGACGTGGTGAGGAAGCCGTGGATCAGGTCGAGGTCGAGCCGCGATCGATCGGTGGTGACGACGATCTCCTTGGCGCCGATCTCGCTCATGCTTCCCGTCCTCCCGCCCGCCCGTCGAGGGCGAGGGCCAAGCGCCGGGCGAGGGCGCGTGCCGCGCCGTCGCTGGGGGTGGCCACGAACACCGTGTCGTCACCCGCGATGGTGCCCACCACTCCCGCCAGCTCCGCCTCGTCGAGAGCGCGGGCCACCGGATGCGCGGCGGCGGCCGGCGTCTTCACCACCACCAGCGTCCCCGCCGGTCGCACGGAGAGGGCGGAGCTCCGGAGGGTGCGCCGGAGCTTCTCCTCGCGGAGGTCGGCGGGAGCGAACCGGGCCACCGGCGCGTCGGGCGCGAGGTAGCCGCGCGGGGTCTTGGCCAGGCCCAGCTCGCGCAGATCGCGAGAGAGGGTGGGCTGGGCCACCGCGATGCCCCGCTTGCGCAGGAGCTGCTGGAGCTCGCCCTGCGAGCGCACGGCGGACGCCCGCACCAGATCAAGGATGACCGCCTGTCGCCGCAGGGAGCCGGGGTCGCGGGGTTCATTCATAGTCAGTAATAATTATTCATACGGGCCATCGTGTCAAGCGGGTTGTGATGGCGCAGGCCGGGGTGTAGGGTGGGCGCCCATGAGCCCCTCGACCACGAGCCCGCTGCCGCCTCGCGAGACCCTGGCCTTCGTCCAGCGCCGGTGGGAGGAGAACGTCCTCCCCACCCTCACGCGCTACATCGAGATTCCCGCCAAGTCGCCCTCCTTCGACCGCGAATGGGCAGCCCACGGCCACCTCGATCGCGCGGCCGCCCTCATCGACGAGTGGGGCCGCCGGCGCCCCATCGAAGGGCTCAAGGTGGAGACGGTGCGCCTGTCCGGACGCACGCCCGTGGTCCTCATGGAGGTGCCCGGCACGGCGGCGGAGACCATCCTCCTCTACGGCCATTGCGACAAGCAGCCCGAGATGACGGGATGGGCGGAGGGACTGGGCCCGTGGATCCCCGTGCGCCGCGGCGACCGCCTCTACGGGCGCGGCGCCCAGGACGATGGCTACGCGGCCTTCTGCGCGCTGACGGCCATCGAGGCGGTGCAGCAGGCGTGGACCCCGCATGCGCGGCTCGTCGTGCTCATCGAGGCGAGCGAGGAGAGCGGCAGTCCCGACCTGCCCGCCTACATGGAGACATACGCCCGCCGCATCGGTGAGCCGGACCTCGTCATCTGCCTCGACTCGGGGTGCGGCAACTACGAGCAGCTCTGGGGTACCACCTCACTGCGCGGGGTGATCAACGGCGTCCTCACCGTGGAGGTGCTGAGCGAGGGCGTGCACTCGGGGGCGGCCAGCGGCATCGTTCCCTCGAGCTTCCGCATCGCTCGCCAGCTCCTCTCGCGCATCGAGGACGAGCGCACCGGTGTGCTCGTGCGCGACTTCCACGTCGACGTGCCGCCCGCCCGCGCCGCGGAGGCGCGCGCGGTGGCCAAGGTGCTCATCGGCGAGGCGTCCGAGCGCTTTCCCGTGGTCCAGGGCATGCGCTATGCGCAGGACGACCCCGCCGCGCTCCTCCTCGCCCAAACCTGGGAGCCCGCGCTCTCCATCACGGGAGCGGCCGGCCTCCCCACGCCGGAGGACGGCGGCAACGTGCTCCGGCCCTTCACCTCGCTCAAGCTCTCTCTCCGCATCCCGCCCACCCTGGATGCCGGGCGCGCGGGGCGGCGGCTGAAGGAGATCCTCGAGAGCGATCCGCCCTACGGGGCCCGCGTGCGCTACGAGACCTCGAGCCCCTCGCCAGGGTGGGACGCGCCGGCGACCGAGCCCTGGCTCCTCGACGCGATACAGGACGCCTCCGAGCGCCACTTCGGCAAGCCGGCCATGTTCAAGGGCCTCGGCGGCTCGATTCCCTTCATGGCCATGCTGGGCGAGCGATTCCCGCGGGCGCAGTTCTTCATCACGGGCACGGGGGGGCCGGGCTCCAACGCGCACGGGCCGAACGAGTTCCTGCACGTGCCGTACGCGGAGCGCCTCACCGCCTGCGTCGCCGACGTGATCGCCGCCCACTACCTGGCGCGACACTAAGCGACGGCAGCGAGGCCGGCGCTCGCCTGGCCCATTCTCGGAGCGCGAGGCGGGGCGGGGCCTGTCGTCGGGGGCGGGGGAGCGCTCCAGCTCCGTCACCCGCTCGCCTGACTCGCCGCCCTCCAGGCGGCGCACAGGACGAGGGGGTCCCACTCCGCCAGAGCGCTCCCCGCCTCCGCCGCCACCCGCCCCGGTCACACGTCCGGGCTAGGAGAGGCCGACCACAGCGCGGACGCGGGGCTTGACGGTGAGCCACGCGCGGCCGATGTAAACGCAGGGGACGACGAGGGCGAGGTTGGCGGTCCAGTAGAGCGTCCAGGAGTGAAGCTGGATCCCCAGCGTGCGGTGGATCAGCGTCTCCTCGATGAGCTGGTGGATGAAGTAGAGCGGCAAGGCGGTCTGCCCCAGCGTCACCAGCCACGGAAGGTTCCATCCCCGCACCTGCATCAGCCAGTAGCAGAGGGCGAGCATGATGGCGACGCCGCCCATGATCAGGAACGTGCTCACCCCCCGCGGCGTCCAGTAGTGATTCAGGCCGAGATCCCGCCCGAAGCCGAAGCGCGGCGTGGTCGGGATCCACCATTCCCAGGCCGCGTAGGCGAGGAGGAGGACACACCCCGCCGCGGCCACGCCCGTGAAGAACCGCGCCTCCTCTCGAGCGCCGCGCGCTCGCGCCTCGAGCCACGACCAGCTCGCCACCAGCCCAATGAGGGCGGCGGCGATCCACGGCCACGGTGGGAAGTCGCCGAAGAGCGACACGCCGAGCCGCGGATGCGCGGCGCACCAGCGCACGAGCGCGTCATGGAGCCACGAGAAGGAGAGATAGAAGAGGACGGCCGCGGCCAGGAACGCGCCGCGGATCCACCGACGTCGCAGCAGCGGCACGAGCAGCCCCAGCACGATGATGCTGAGCCCGATGGTCTGGAGCACGCCCCCGTGCCACACGCGCTCCTCGGGGGGCACCGGTCCCCGGGGCAGCATGATCACGTTGAGCGCGTAGCCCGCGGCGATGATGCCGATGCCTCGCCGGCCATACTTGGCGAGCTCGCCGAGGAAGCCCTCGGTGCGGCCATGCGCGTGGAAGGAGATGGGCAGGCAGAAGCCGACGAGGAAGAGGAACATGGCCGCGGGGAGGAGGAGGCTGCCGTAGACGAGATGGTAGCGCGTCCAGCCCAGGCTCACGCCGATCCAGTCGCGCGAGGTGTGGTTGATCACCATCAGGATGAGGGCAACGCCGCGCATGCCGTCGATGAAGCGGAGCCGTCCCCCGGTGGGCGCCGCTGACGGGAGCGGGCGCGTCGCCGCACTCGCCGTCTCTACTGTATGGTTCCCCGTTCCTCGATGAAGCTGTACGACCACACCGTCACCTTGTAGTGATCGGCGGCGGCCATGCGCACGAACTCGAAGTAGGTCGTGGTGAAGCCGGGCACACCGCCGGGCACGCGCTGCACCCGCTGATCCACGAGCTTGTCGGCGCTGTCGAGAGCCTGGCCGAGGAGGGTGAAGGGCTCCGCGTACTGCCCCCAGCGGCTGGTGACCCGGCCATAGACCACGCGCGAGCCGTCCCCCGCCGCCTGCGCGTTCCACTCGACGGAGAACTTGGACTCCCAGCCCGGCATGAGGGTGGTGAAGGCCGTGTTGGGCGCGACCTGGTCCACCCCCGCACACGCCGTGACCATCACCGCGACGACTCCGAGGCGGGCCAGGTGGAGGAGCCCGGGCGCGCGCATGCGCTGACCGCCTACTGGGAGCGGCCGCGGCCCGCGATGTCCCAGATCGCTTCCACCTGCGGACCGCGCAACACGTAGATGCGATCGTAGAGATTAATGGTGGGATCGCAGTGCGGCGGGAAGAACTCGATGAGCTGGCCGAGGGCGGGCAGCCGTCCCGCCTCCGACACGGTGAGGCGCCCGTGCTCGTCGCCCGCCCAGGAGTAGGAGACGCCGGGGCACTCGAGCGGCTCGGGCACGAGCGGCTTGTCCGTGGAGAAGGCCTTGAGGCCGCCGTCGACCATGGCCATCTCCTTGCTCGGCACGCTGATGACGGTGGTGAGCACGGTGAGGGCCATCTCGAAGTCGTCGTAATCGCCGCCGCCCTTGCCCCCGATCCGACGGTAGTCGAGGTCCATCACGCAGTACGAGCCGCTCTGGAGCTCGGTGAGGCCCTTGAGCTCGGAGTCGATGTTGAAGGTGCCGGAGGAGCCGCCGCTCACGATCTCCACGGGGAGGCTGTTCTTCTCGAAGAGGTCCCGCGTCTTCATGAGGCGGTTCATCCACCGGTTCGAGGTGCGGCGCCGGTTGGCGTAGCCCGGCACGTGCGCGCAGTGCCCCGCGTAGCCCTGCAGGCCGCGCAGGTTGAGCGCACTCTCCAGCATGACCATGCGAGCGAGATGCACGGCAGGCTCGCCGGGCTGAGTCCCCGTGCGGCGCCCGCCCACGTCCACGTCGACGAGCACGTTGAGCACCTTGCCCGCGGCGGCCATGGCCTGCCCCAGCTCGCGCACGTTGTCCACGTTGTCCACCACTGCGAGGGTCTCCGGGGCCTGCTCGAGCACGCCGAGGAGACGGTGGATCTTCTCCGGCCCCACCACTTCCGTGGTGATGAGGATGTTGCGGATGCCCGCCGCCGCCATCACCTCGGCCTCCCCGACCTTGGCGCAGCAGATACCCACTGATCCCGCCGCGATCTGGCGTCGGGCGATCTCCGGGCACTTGTGGGTCTTGGAGTGAGGGCGGAGCTTCTTGCCGGCCGCCTTCACGTGGGCGGCCATTTTGGCGATGTTGCGCTCGAAGCGCTCGAGGTCGAGGAGGAGCGCGGGGGTGGGAATCTCGTTTCGCGTCATGGCGTGGCGAGCATACCACGGCTCGTTGCATGGGAGTCGCCAGAAGTGAGGCAACGTACTGATTTGACGGTGGTTCATCTCCCCTGGTGTGGCTGGGTGCTACGGGAATCTGCACGTTTCCGTGCTACGGGCGTGGCGTGTCAAGCGTGGAGCAGGGCGAGCATGTGCGTTTCGGGGCATGGAGATCGGCCCGTCCTGCCCCTGTGGATCGACTTCTGCCGGCACCTGCCAACTACGTGAGACGCAGGATTTCAGGCGCGGGGCTTGCAGCCCTACCTCTCATATGGGCACGGAGAACCAAAAATGGACATCGAGCGTCACTCACGGTGGCAAGAACTGGGACACCAAGTCGGGGCACCCTCGCACGGTGCCGCTGACGCAGCGGGTGGGCGGAAGCGCCCCTTCACCGGGCTGCGCTACCGGGACGTGCGGAAGATCTGGTACCAGGCCTGAGACCACCTTGGCTTCGCCGACGACCCGCAGTGGGTCATCCACATGCTGCGCCACACCTGCCCCTCGCGCCTCGTACAGGGTGGCGCAGAGATCCAGTACGTCATGAAGTGGCTCGGCCACGCGACCATCAGCATCACGATGCGGTACGCGCACCTAGCACCAAAGAGCCTCGACAAGCTCACGGCGATCCTCGACCAGCAGCCCGAGGAGAAGCCGCGCACGCTGGCCGTGGTCAAGGAGCAGAAGGGATGAGCGACACCCGAGTGTGGAAAGCCGCCCCGCCGTGCCCGCCTCTGACATCAGAGCGGGTGCTGGCGTGGCTGAGGAGTAAGTGATGTTCTGGACCCGCAAGACGAGGGCAGACGGGCACTGCTACGCCTGCGCCGCCGAGGGGACGTGCGACTGCCGTGTCTGCGAGGAGAAGCGCGTCCTCGCCGCTCCGATTGTGGCGCAGGATGTGGCGCAGGCGCCACCAAGTAGCGCCACCGATCGCTAAGATTCAACTACTTGCAGCACCGGAAGTCAGTGGAAGTGAAGTGGCATTCAAGATCCTCTCGCTGACACGATAGTCTCCCAGAACCGCGCCCTATCTGGTGAATCTGCCGGTGTGGGTGCGGTAGCGAGACCATCGTGTCACGGTATGTCAGTTGCCCCACTGCGCCGACGATCCTCCGTTCTGCTGGCCCGCCGTCCCTTGCGAAGGCCACGAACATCTCCCAGCCCGCCAGCTTCACGTAGCCATGCGTCCGCACGATCTCCACCACGACTCCACCACCGATGCTCTTTGGAATCCAGATCAAGGCGGGGCGTTCTGTGGGAAGTGCGCGCTGCCCGCACCGTGGCTCTCGCGTGACACCCTCATGGACTGGCTCACGCATCAGGTGCAGGCCGACGAGAGCGTGTCCGATGTGAACCGGGTTGAACTCCGGGCGATCTTGGAGCGGCTCAAGGCGATGGACCCGGAGGACACGAAGGCTGTCTCAGCATGGCAGCGGTTTCAGGTACTCGCGCCGAAGGTGTGGGACGCCACGAAGCCGGTGCGCGATGCGCTGATCGGTGAAGCGGTGAGGTACGCGCTGGGCCTCTGACAGCCCCACTAGATCGACTACACCACTAGACGGAACCGCCCACCCGTCGTCTTGATGGTCACTATCGTTCTCCTCTCAGCTTCTCGAAGATGGACTTCATGTGGGACCACCCTACGACCAGACGTCAGACCTCCAGCGATGCGTGCGGTAGCGCGATGATCGTGCTGGCGAACACGAGCGCATCGGTGGTGACTTGCGAGGGAGATCCTTCCGCGCTATCGGTTCTGCTTTCCTTCTTGACGAGGCAGCACGAAGTTCTCAGGGTGTGCTAGGCTCTCGCCGTGCTGAGGTATTACTGGCGTCTGCTGCGAGCGCTCCCGACGCTCCTCCGCACGTCAACATCTCGCGTCAACGGCACCGTGTTCCTCGGAGGCGCACTGCTGACCGCTGTTCTGCCCACGCTGACGGCGAGATGGTCGATCACGCAGGGGCCGACTGCCGACCGGGTGAAGGCGTTCGCCGCGAGCTTCCCGCTGTGGTGGCCGCTCGTACCGATCAGCCTGCTGGTCCTGCTAGGTCTCCTCAAGGCGAACTACGAGCTTCACGCGAAGGTCGAGCGCCAGCGTAACCGACTGCGGGCGAAGCTGGATGATCGCGTGAAGCGGCATCGGGATGCGGAGGAGCTTGGTCGCCTTCGCAAGACCATGAGGAAGCGGTACTACGAGTGGCTTGAGGAACAGAAGTCGCACATCCCCGGACCGGACCCAGCGAAAGACCGGGCGCTCGACTTGCAGAACCAGATCGCGGACCTGCTGGAGAGGCGGTACGGGTTCGACATCAGAGATCGGTTCCTCACTGCTGACGATGCCGACTCTCAGCATCCCTCTGCTTTGGTCACTGTTTTGGTCTTGACCCGTGAGTACGCGGGTCGCACCAAGCGTCTGAGGGGGATCATCCGCGACATCCGATCCGGCAAGATCAGGCGCACGGTAGAGTGGGGATGAAGAGAAGTGTCTTGCCCGCGCTACGAACAGGAGCGGATCGGTGAGGACTTCGAGGGGAGATGGTTCCGCTATCGCGAGGAAGAATCAGGTTGACGTGTTCTGCTGCGTCGGCCCTGTCTTGGACTCGCATTCCTTCTCCTAGATCTTCCGGTCGAGGGTCGCGCGCACTGCACCGATCTGTTCCTCAATGGCGCGACGCCCGCCTTCAAGATGGAGAAGGTCCGGTGGGCGAGGAGATGACGGGCATGGCTGAGTTGAGCATCGAGGCGCCCGCGCTCAGCTTCAAGCTCAACGATGATGTGGCGGATGTCGGAGATGGTGAGCGTGGAGAAGCTGGGGCGGTGGTCCGGGTGATGTGCTGGCGTGGTGCGCTCCTCTCAGGTTGACTGCAGTGGACGGCCAGCGTAGCAGGGAGCGCACGGCTGAGACCATCGGGAGAATCGCTCACGTAGTTCTACGCTCGCGGAGGAGGCCGATGGCTCCTAGCGACAGGGACGATCACGCAGGTGAGAAGGCGATGGAGGCCCTCATGTCGTATCCCCTTGTGGACTGCTCGGGTCTTCTGCTACCGTCGAGATGCCAGTCGGAGATGAAGCGCAGTCAGATCGGGACGTTGCCACACGCGACTCTACTCGCCGTCATGTTGTATGATCGCCGCCATGACCACAACGAGCCTCGTGCATCCAGGTGAAGTCGACTGGTCCGGGGAGAACCCCGGCATGTACCTGAAAGAGAAGGCGGACGGCCCCTTCGTCACCCTCGTGTCCTTCTTCCGCGTGGTCGCCTCGCCCTACGGACGCGGTCATGCCCTCGTCCTCCTCGAAGCGCCCCTCCTCCATCGCAGTCTGCCCGAGGCGCTGAACGTCTGCGTCACCGACAACGACCCCCTCGCCCGCTATCTGGTGAGCAACTTCGTCACCTATTTCGGCGCCTTCAAGGGCACCGAGGCCCTGCCGTACATGGACTACATCCCGCTCGAAGGCGTGGCCGCCTCCGGCGACACGCGCGCCAGCTACATGGAGTGGGTCAAGGGGCCCGCGGTGGAGGTGACGCTGTCCTGGGAGGATCTCGGCGAGCCGTTCATGGTGAACATTCCCAAGGAGCAGTCCGCCACGGGCAAGCACGCGCTTCACAGCCTTTTCGTCGATGCCCGCCGCGTCATCGCCACCGTGAACGACCGCCCCCTCAAGGGCCAGCCGGTGCCTCGCGAGTTCGCGGGACGGCAGAGCAGCACCGCCTTCCTCGCCTACTCGGAGACGTGGATCAAGATGTAGCTGCGGGTTCCTTGATGGACACCCGCCAGTGGATGCGGTCTTCCTCGGGCGGGTAGTCCCCCGCCGCCTTGTGGTAGGAGCAGCGGTTGTCCCAGATCACGATGTCGCCGCGGCGCCAGCGGTGGCGGTACTCGCCCTCGGGCTGGATCATCCACTCCGTCAGCTCCTCGATGAGCTCGTCGCTCTCTCGCGCCTCTAGTCCCTCGATGCGGAGGATCTTGCCTGGATCGAAGTAGAGGCCCTTGCGTCCCGTCTCGGGATGCACGCGGATGATGGGATGGAAGACAGGCGTCCAGTCGCGGTCGGCCTCGTCGAGGAGCGCGGTGGCCTTGCGGCGGCCGCCGTAGGTGAAGGCGCCCAACCGCCCCTCGAGCCGCGCGCGCAGCGGCGCGGGGAGCGCGTCGTACGCCGCGTACATGCTCGCGAAGAAGGTGTCCCCGCCCCGGCTCGGCACGGCGAGGGCATAGAGCTGGGTCGCCTTGAAAGGCTCGGCATCGTAGGCGCCGTCGGTGTGCCAGCCCTCCGCGCCGCGCCGGTAGATCGCCATGTCGAGCTGGCCGTCCGGCCCGAACTTGTTCACGCCGAGCAGGGTGATCTCGGGATATTCCGGATGCCGCGTGGACTTGGAGGGATGGGGGACGACCACGCCGAAGCGGCGGCTGTAGACGAGGAAGTCCTCGATCTCAAGCTGCTGCTCGGGCACCACCAGCACGTTGTGGGCGAGCCACGCGCGGTAGATCTCCGCGAAGCCCGCGTCGTCGAGGGTTTTCACGTCGACCCCGCGGATCTCCGCGCCGATCTGCGGCCCGAGCTGTCGCACCTCGATCGTGGTTGGCACGGGCACATCCTAGCCCCGGCTCCCCGCGAGGTAAAGGACCGTCAGCGCGGGGCGCGGAAGGGGTCGATCACATTGCGGGGGATGCGGGAGGCGCTGTTGTCGTAGCGGTTGTGGGAAAGACTGCCGCAGAAGGTGATGGACCCGACCGCGAAGACCGCCCCGCCGCCCGGCAGCTCCGCGTAGGTCATGTCCGCGCGTATCATGCGCGACGGCCGCTCGCCGGTGGCGGAGGTGAGGTGGCTCAAGAGCTCCTCGAAGACCACCACGAAGCTCGGGCCGTGCCCTTCCGAGCGGGCGATCACGATGGCGCCGGACGGCGTTTCCAGCGCGGCGTCCGCGCGGTCGAGCGCCGTGTACCCGGTGAGCGGGATCACGCGAGCGCGAGGCCGCCACCTCGTCGCGTGTCGTCGAGGCAGCCGCTCACCGGCCGAGACTCACGTCGTCGGGCAGCTCGTTCACGTCGTCGGGCCGCCGGGGAAAGTGCTGGCCGAGGGCTTCGCCCACCTCGGCGATGGCGTGCAGCAGGCCCTCCCGCGAGCGCTGCTGACGCAGGTGATCGCCGACGGCGTCAACCAGCCCCCGCCAGTAGGCTTCGCCCACGCGCTCGTGGATGCCCGCGTCACCGATCACGGCCAGCTTGCGATCCGTGACGGAGATGTAGATGAGCACGCCGTGGCGCTCCACCGTGCGATGCATCCCGAGCCGCTCGAAGACCTTGATGGCCCGCCGGAGCGCGTCGCCCTCGCAGGCGTGGTCGAGATGCACGCGCACCTCCGCGGAGGTGCGGGTCTCTGCCTGCCTCACCGCGCGCGCGATGGACGCGAGATCGTCCTCGGAGAGAAAGGCCGTGACCCACCCGGGATGCCGCCCCATCACCAGTCCCCGCTCGCGCCGCCGCCGCCGAAGCTGCCCCCGCCCCCGCTGAAGTCACCGCCGCCCCCGCCGCCTCCACCGCCGCCGAAGTCTCCGCCCCCAAAGCCGCCCGGGAAGATGATAGGCCCGCCCCAACCGCGCGAGCCACCCGTCCAGCCCTGCCGCCGCACGTGTGACTGCCGGAGCGCGGGAATGATGATGGAGAAGAGACCGGCGACGACGATGAGGAGGAGGACGCCGGCCATGACGCCGCGGCCGGCGGAACCGCGAGGGGGTGGCGCGGCTTGGGCGTGATAGGTGCCCGCGATCACCTGCTCGATGGCGTCGAGGCCGGCGGCGATCCCGTCGGCGATCTTGCCCTCGCGGAAGCGCGGGCCGACCACCTGCCGCAGGATCTGGCTGGACAGCGCGTCGGTGAGCTTGGGCTCGAGGCCGTAGCCGACCTCGAGACGCATCTTCCGGTCGTCCACGAAGACGAGAAAGATGACGCCGTTGTCGAGCCCCTTCTGCCCGATGCGCCAGGCCTGGGCGAGACGGATGGAATAGTCCTCGAGATTTTCCCCCTGGAGCGATCGGAAGATGGCGACCACGATCTGGTTGCTGCTCTCCCGCTCCCGCGACCGGAGCTTGTCCTCCAGCCGCTCGCGCTCGGCGGCCGAGAGCACCCCCGCGTAGTCGTTGATCCGGTGATCGGGAGCGGGGGGAATGGGCAGGGCGGCTGCGGCGGGCGCCCCGAGGGCGGCGAGGACGAGCAGCGCCGCGAGCCAGTGGTGACGCGGGCGCACGATGCCGGGCCTCGCCCCCTCGCTGAGCCTCCTAGAACTTCACCTTCGGCGCCGTCTCGGCACCGGGGGTCGACTCGAAGAAGGGCTTCTCCTTGAAGCCGCGCAGGGAGGCGATGAAGCTCGCGGGGAAGACGCGCACGCGGAGGTTATAGTCGCGCACCGCCTCGTTGAAGCGCTGGCGCTCCACCGTGATGCGGTTCTCCGTGCCC
The DNA here is from genome assembly GCA_046723845.1 of Candidatus Methylomirabilota bacterium. Classification (GTDB taxonomy): domain Bacteria; phylum Methylomirabilota; class Methylomirabilia; order Rokubacteriales; family CSP1-6; genus AR37. The sequence continues at coordinate 19,051 of JBKOVG010000150.1, forward strand.
TCGAGCTGGCTCTGCAGGGCGAGGAAGTTCTGATTGCTCTTGAGCTCGGGATAGCGCTCCACGGTAACGAGGAGGCGCGAGAGGGCGCCCCCCAGCTGGTTCTGCGCGTCCTGGAACTTCTTGAAGGCGGCGGGATCGTTGAGGAGCTCGGGGGTGGCTTTGATGCTGCCCGCGCTCGCCCGCGCCTGCGTCACCTCCTCGAGGACGGTGCGCTCCTGGGTCGCGAAGCCCTTGACCGTCTCCACGAGATTGGGAATGAGGTCGGCGCGGCGCTGATACACGTTCTGCACCTGGGCCCACTTCTCGTTGACGGCCACGTCGGCACCGACGATCTGGTTGTTGACCCCGATGCCCCATATGAAGGCGATCACCACGATGACAACGAGCACGCCCACCACGATCAGCCCAGTTTTCATGAATGCACCGTGCCTCCCACGTTAGAGGTCGTTGCCGGAATAGGACTGGTTGAAGGACTTGTTGCAGAGCGGAAAGTCCGGAACGATGTTCTTGAGCAGCGCGTAGGAGAGGGGCCGCCAGTTGAGAAAGGACGGATCCATCACCTTGACCCGGTAGAGGGCTCCCGCCGCGTCGGCCATGAGCCAGTGGATGATGGCCCCACGCCATCCCTCGACCATGCCCCACGCAGGCTCGAAGGCTGGCACCGCTCCCAGCCCGGTCTTCACCGGGCCCGCGGGCAAGTTCTCCACGGCCTGACGGATCAGGCGGGCGGACTCTCTCGCCTCCTCCACGCGCACGAGGGTCCGGGCCTTGACGTCGCCCGAGGTGAAGACGGGAACGCGGAAGGCGAGGTCGCCGTAGGCCGCGAAGGGATGGTCGCGCCTCACGTCGGCGTCGATCCCCGAGGCGCGCGCCACGTAGCCCGACACTCCGTGATCGCGGGCGATGCGGGTGGCGAGCGTCCCGGTGCCCTCGAGGCGATCCAGGACCAGGCTCGTGCCGAGGGCCAGGGCCACGATCTCCTCGAAGTCCGCCAGGGCCTCCTCCACCAGGACGGGCAGGTCCAGATCCGGGGGCAGATCGTGGCCGACTCCGCCCGGGACGATGCCCCCCCGGAGCAGCCGGCTCCCCGTGAGGCGCTTGTTAAGGCGCAGGAGGCGCTCGCGGATCCGGAAACAATGGGCGTGGGCCACGGCGAAGCCGGTGTCGTTGGCGATCATGCCGAAGTCCGCCACGTGATTGTAGAGCCGCTCCATCTCGAGCAACACCACGCGCAGGTAGCGGGCGCGATCCGGCACGACGGCGCCGGTGGCCGCCTCGAGCGCCTGACAGTACGCGAGGGCGTGTCCCACCGTCGTGTCGCCCGACACGCGCTCGGCCAACTCGACGCCCGCAGCGGGGGCGCGTCCTTCGAAGAGCTTCTCCGTGCCCTTGTGCGTGTAATAGAGACGCGCCCGCATGTTGATGATCGTCTCGCCCACCACCGAGAAGCGGAAATGCCCGGGCTCGATGACACCCGCGTGCACGGGACCGACGGGAATCTCGTAGACCCCCTCTCCGCCCACCTCCACGAACGGAAACGGCCGCCCGTCGTCGACGAAATCACCCGGCTGCGCGTCTTTCCGGAGGGGAAAGTAGTCGGCGGGCCAGAAGCCGTGGCGCACGAGCGGCCGCGGATCAGGATGGCCGGTGGCCGCGATGCCGAGCAGGTCATAGATCTCCTGCTCGAAGAGCGAGGCGGGATGGTGGAAGGTCCCGAGCGAGGTCAGCGAGGGGTCTCCGGCGGGCAGGACCTTCCACGCGTGGAGGAACCAGTCCTCGCGCGGATGGGCGAAGAGATAGTACACCTCGAAGGCCCCGAGGTCCGCCCGGCGGTCGACACCGACCATCAACCGGAGCTCGACGCCGTGCTCGGTCCGGAGGATCTGCGCCAGCTCCTGCATCTCGCCCCGTCCGACCGCGCCATGGATCTCGCGCCCGCGTACGAGGCGCGCCTCCGCCAGGCGCGGAGCGAGGGCGGCCATGACGGCCTGCAGGTCCCTCATCGTCCCGCGATCTCCACGATCCGGTCCAGGAGCGCCGTCACCGGCGCGGGCACGCTCAGCCCGAGCAGGACGAGGGCGGCCGCGCAGACGCCGAGCGGCACGACGCCCCAGCCGCCGTCCCCGCCCGAGCGCACTCCGGCCGGGGGGGCGCCATAGAGCATGTGGTTGAGATGGACGAGCAGGGAGACGAAGGCGACCACGAGCAGGGCCAGCACGACCGCCATCAGCCATCCCTGCTCCGCCACGAAGCCCGCCCGTACCAGCGTGAACTTGGAGAGGAACATGCCGAAGGGCGGCAAGCCGACCAGGGCGATCATGCCGGCGGCGAACAGCCCGCCCGTCCACGGCATCGCCCGCAGGAGCCCGGATACGCGCGAGATCTCGGGCGTGCCGTAGCGGTCGAGGATGCGTCCCGAGAGGAAGAACATCATGGACTTCGACAGGGTGTGGTTCACGAGGTGGAGCATGGAGGCGAACACGCCGAGGGGGCCCAGAGCCAGCCCGAGGCAGATGAGGCCGGTGTGCTCGATGCTGGAATAGGCGAGGAGGCGCTTGTACTGCCGCTGGCCGAGAAGCGACAAGGCGGCGATGGCGAGTGAGAGGAGGCCGAGGCCGATCAGGAGCCGGTCGGAGAACCCGTGCCCCACCGAGGCGTCCGCCACGGCCTTCCAGCGGACGATGGCGTACAGCGCGACGGCCAGCAGCACCCCCGACATCATGGCGGACAGTGCCGACGGCGCCTCCGAATGCGCGTCTGGCAGCCACGTGTGCATGGGCGCGAGACCCGCCTTCGTGCCATAGCCGATCAGGACGAAGACGAAGGCGAGCTCGACCACCTCGGGGTGCAGCAGCGGCGCGCTCGCCAGGAGCACCGTCCAGTTCAGCGCGTAGTCCCGGCGGCCCGCGAGCGTCACGAAATCGAAGTAGCCGAGGACGGTGCCCACGAAGGCCAGCGCGATGCCCACCGATCCGATCAGGACGTACTTCCAGGAGGCCTCGACCGAGGCCTTGCTGACGGACAGCGGAATGATGACGGCCGAGGTGATGGTGGTCGCCTCGATGGCGATCCACATCACGCCCACGTTGTTGGCGGTCACGGCCACCAGCATGGTGAACGCGAAGAGCGGCGCGAAGACGCGGAAACGCCGGACCTGTTCCGGCGAGTAGTGCTCACGCCCGGCGAGCCCCGGCCCGAGGAGCGCCGCCAGCGCCGCCACGAACGCGACGCAGACGGCGAGGAGCGCCGAGAGCGCGTCCACGCGGAAGAGCGTGGTGGGACCCCAGGTCGGAGTCCAGCCGCCCAGCACGAGCGCGGCCAGCCGCAGCGCGGCCAGGAGCGGCACGATCCCCAGCACGCTCCAGAGCGTCCGGGCCGCTCGCCCGCGGGGCGGCAGCACCAGTGCGGCGAGGGCGGCCAGGAGCGGAGGCAGGAAGAGGGAGAGGAAGGACTCGCTCACGTCGTCACCTCCTCAGCCGGTTGAGCTGCTCGACGTCGATGCTCTCGAACGTCTCGTGGATCTGGTACACGAACACCTGCATGACGATGAATCCTAGGAGGACGTCGAGGAAGACGCCGATTTCCACGATGAGCGGGATGCCGTGGGCGCCCAGCACGGCCAGGAGGGCGATGCCGTTCTCGAGCATGAGGAAGCCCACTACCTGCGTCAGGGCCTTCTTCCGGCTCACGATGACGAAGAGGCTGACGAAGACGAGTCCCATGGCCAGCGGCATGCCCGTGCGTGTCGGCAACTGGCTGACGGAGACGAGCGGCCGCGTGACCACATAGGCCAGGAGCACCAGGAGTCCCCCGATCAGGAGCGAGGTGGCGGTGTTGACGTAGGGCTCGAGCTCTCGTTCGGTGCCGAACTGCACCGTCATGCGCCGGAGGAGGACGGGGATCCCCACGCCCTTGATCAGGAGCAGCAGGGCGGCCACCGCCCAGAGCTGCCAGTCGCCCGAGAACCAGCCGACCGTGGCCGTGGTGGCGGCCAGCGTCACGGACTGCATCGTGAATGCTCCGACGTGGGCCGTCACCCCGCGCCGCCAGAGCATCCCGAACCCACCGAGCAGCACGAGGGCCGAGCCGCCCACCGAGAGATGGGAGACGAGCTGAGGGCTCATCGCAAGAGGAAAGACGCGGTGACGGCCAGGAGGGCCAGGATGAAGGAGGCGCTCAGCAGCTCGGGCACGCGGAAGAGGCGGAGCTTCGCGACGTGCGTCTCCACGAGGGCGACCACGCCGCCCAGGGCCAGGAGCTTGAGGGTAAGCGTGACGGCGGCCCAGAGGAGCGCTCCCGGTGCGAGAGTCAGGGCCACTCCCCACGGGACGAAGAGGTTGCCCAGCAGGGTGAAGAAGACGAGCAGCTTGAGGGCGGCGGCCCATTCGATCAGGGCCAGGTAGCGTCCGGAGTACTCGAGGATCATCGCCTCGTGGATCATCGTCAGCTCGAGGTGCGTCGCCGGATTGTCCACGGGCAGCCGCCCCGTCTCGGCCAGCGTCACCACGAACACGGCCGCGAAGGCCAGGACGTGCCCCGGGGCCAGGGCCTCGGCGGGCGTGGTCAGCGTGCGCGAGGCGATCCGGCCGAGATTGGTCGAGCCGGCAGACCACGCCAGCGCGAAGATGGCCAGCGCCATCGTCGGCTCGGCCAGCGCCGCCACCGTCATCTCGCGACTCGCCCCCATGCCACCGAAGGGCGAGCCCGGGTCGAGGCCGGCCAGGGCGAGGACGAACGTGCCGAGCAGCAGCAGGTACACGACCACGAGGAGGTCGCCCGCGCCGTCCAAGGGCAGCGGCACGGCCAGGAGCGGCACGAGCAGCGTGACGGTCACCGTGCTCCCGAAGACGATGAAGGGCGCCGCCCGGAAGAGCCACGAGGCATTGCTCGAGACCACGACCTCCTTGGCGAAGAGCTTGCGGAGCTCGAGGTATGGTTGCCAGGGCGGCGCGCCCCGGCGGTTCTGGAGGCGAGCCTTCATCCAGCGGATGGCGCCGACCAGCCCGGGGGCCAGCAGCAGCGCCACCGCTGCTTGGGCGAGCGCGAGCAGCCACAGCCTCATTGCGCCCCAGCCACGACGAGCCAGCCAAGGAGGAGCAGGAGAGCGGCCACGAGGTATGTCAGGTAGGCGTGCACCGAGCCCGACTGGAGCGCAAGCATGCGCTCGGACCACCGTCGCACCCGCGCGAGCACGGGGGCGTAGAGGTAGCGCTCGAACCACGGCACGATTGTGGCCCGGTAGGAGATCGACTGGATGAAGTAGCGCGAGCCCGGGTGGAAGTCGACGCTCACGTCCTCACGGGGGCGGTACAGGGCGGCGAAGATCCGGCGCAGCGGCTCAGCGAAGGCGGTGGCGGTGTACTCCATGCGCGGCGTCTGCACCACGCGCCCGCAGCCCCACGTCTCGCCCACGCGCACGGGGCGGCGCGCGGCGAGGGTCCTCACAGCCAGCCAGGTCACGAGGACGACGAGGCCGAGCCCCGCCCCCACGAGCATCGGCGACATCTGGGCGAAGCCTGCGGGCGTCTGGAGAGCAAGCCCCGCCGTGAAGGTGGGCGCCACCGCCGCCGGCCCCAGCCCCAGCAGCGGCGCGACCGCCAAGGAGAGCCGCGGCGTGATGGCAAAGGCGCCGGCGCTCAAGGCGAGGCAGGCGACGGCGAGCACGGCCATGCCGGTGCGCATGGGCCAGGCCGCCTCTCGCGCGCCTCCGGCCTCGGGTGAGCGCGGAATGGCGAGGAAAGTGATGCCGAAGGCCTTGACGAAGCAGGCGGCACAGAGTCCCGCGGTCAGCGCCAGCATCCCCAGGGCCAGCACCATGAGCACCGCCACGAGAGGCGAGGGTGCGCCGATGCCCGGCAGGAGCGCCTGGATCAGCAGCCACTCGGAGACGAAGCCGTTCAGGGGCGGCAGCCCCGAGATGGCGGCCGCGCCCACGAGGAAGAGCGCGGCGGTCCACGGCATGCCCCGGATGAGCCCACCCAGGTGATTCATGTCCCGCGTGCCCGTGGCCTGGAGCACGGCGCCCGCGCCGAGGAAGAGGAGCCCCTTGAAGACGGCGTGGTTGACCGTGTGATAGAGCGCCGCCACGAGGGCCAGCGCGGCGGCCGCCGGCATCTGGAGGCTCCCGAAGAGCAGGCCGGCGCCCACGCCCATCGTGATCAGCCCCACGTTCTCGACGGAGTGGTAGGCAAGGAGACGCTTAAGGTCGTGCTCCATCAGGGCGTAGAGCACGCCGAGCAGGGCCGACACGGCTCCGATCGAGAGGACGAGACCACCCCACCAGGCCGGACCGCCACCGAGGAGATCCACGCCGACACGCAGCAGGCCGTAGATGCCCATCTTGATCATCGCACCCGACATGAGCGCCGACACGTGGCTGGGGGCCGCGGGGTGCGCGCGCGGCAGCCAGACGTGCAGGGGAATCAGCCCGGCCTTCGATCCGAAGCCGAGCAGCGCGAGCACGAAGACTGCACCGCGCGTCCGCGCGGGCAGGGCGGCCGCGGCGGCGCGGAGATCTGCGAATCCCCCGGAGCCGCCCGGCTGGAGCAGGAAGAAGGCGCCGAGCAGGCACACGAGGCCGAGCTGGGTCATGCCGAGATACCACTGGCCGGCGCGCACCACCTCCGGCTCATCCGCCTCGGTGATCACGAGGAAGTAGGAGCTGACGGACATGCCTTCCCACAGGAAAAGGAAGGTGAGCGTGGCATCGGCGAGGGGGACGAGGCTCATAGTCAGCAGGAAGACGTTCAGCATCACGCCGACCTGGCGGAGGGCGGCGTGTCCGTCCCACGCGCGCGAGTACGCGGCGCCGTAGAGCGCCGCCGGCGCGGCGACGAGGGACGTGAGGGCGAGGAACACGGCGCCGAGTGCGTCGAGGCGGAAGGCCAGTCCGCCCAGCGGGCCAAGGAGCTCCGGCACCGCGAGGGCGATGCTCCCTCCCCCCACGCATGCCACCATGGCCAGCGCGAGCCCTGAGATGGCGCCGACGACGGTGCCCGCAGCGGAGGCCCAGCGGGCGAGCGCGCCCGCGCCGAGGGCGAGGGCCGCCGCGGCGCCCGCAGCGTAGGCGCCGACCATGAGAAGGAGGAGAGCGCGCACGGCTAGGAGCGACCTTGCCTGAGCGCGGCGAGGATGCCCTGGAGGATCTGCGCGGGCTCGGGAGGGCAACCGTCCACGAAGACGTTGACGGGGATCACCTTCTCCACGCTTCCGACCACCGCGTAGCTGCCCGCGAACACGCCGCACGTCCGCGCGCAGTCGCCGACCGCCACCACCAGCTTCGGCTCGGGAGTCGCCTCCCACGTCTTCCGCAACGGCACTTCCATGTTGCGCGTGACGGGCCCGGTGACGAGGAGCAGGTCGGCGTGACGGGGAGAAGCCACGAAGTGGAAGCCGAAGCGCTCGCTGTCGTAAACGGGGCTCGTGAGGCCGGTGATCTCGACCTCGCAGCCGTTGCAGGAGCCCGCGTCCACCTCGCGAATGCCAAGGGCGCGACCGAAGAGACGCCGCGCTTCTCCATCGACCTCATGAACCAGATGCACGACTTCGGAGTCACCGGCGGGAAGTGCCTCGGTGACGATCCCGGTTCGAAGGATCTTGGAGAGAAGACCCATCTAGCGGAGCCGATACCTCCACCATCCGATCATCACGATGCCTACTATACGCTACGCGTCCTCGTGCTCCGTCAGCGAACTCCATCGACAGCCGGGCGGGGCCGATCGGTCAGCGGGCGCGTCGTCCCTCGTAGCCCAGGCGGCGGTCGCGGAGGCGCAGGGCGCGGTCGCGCGCGCGGGCGGGGCCGTAGCCGCCACCCCCCGGCGTGCTCACGAGGACGCGGTCGCCGCGCTCCAGCACGTGCTGGCGCCGATGGTCGACCTTCTTGCCGTTGATGCGCACGTCGCCCAGACCGCCCGCGGCGCCGCCCGCGAAGCCGGGGGCGGCGAAACGCGTCCGCTCCGCCATGAAGCTCACCACGATGGGCCGAACGGAGCCGCTCTCGAAGAGCACGTCCTGGCCGAGGCCGCCCCGCCGGCGCCCATCGCCGCCCGAGCCGGGACGCAGGCGCTTGTAGTGGAAGAAGAGCGGGCTGTTGCGCTCTGCCACTTCCACGGGCGTGCTGGAGATGTTGCTCGGCCAGGAGAGCACGTGCTCGCCGTCCTTGGCCGAGGTGGCGCCCATGCCGCCGTTGAAGAAGAGCACGTTGGTGTAGGGGCGGCCGTCGTCGCGCGTCCCCGTCTGGGCCACCGCCCACAGGGGCGAGCCCGCGCCTGCCATCACCTTGTCGGGGATGACCTGATGCAGCGCCCCCAGGACAAGGAGCGGCACATAGTGGCCGGTCTGGGCCCGGCTCACCACCGCCGCGGGGAACTTCGGGTTGAGGAGACATCCCTCGGGCGCCTCCACCTTGACTGGGCGATACATGCCCTCGTTGTTGGGCAGCCCGGGCAGGAGGGCGCAGCGCACGGCGTACGCGGTCATGGCGTAGGTGTAGGCGAGCACGCAGTTGATGGCGCGGGGCTGGGCGGGCGAGGAGCCGGTGAAGTCCGCGGTGATCTCGTCGCCCTCCACGCGCAGGGCGATCTTGAAAGTGTACGGCCGCTCGAAGCCGTCGGTGTCGAAGCCGTAGCGATAGACGCCGTCGGGCACGGCGCGGATCGCCTCGCGCATGGCGCGCTCGGAGCGCGCGAAGAGCTCGTCGGCTAAGCCCTCGAGCGAGTCGAGGCGGTACTCCTCCAGGAGCCGGCGTACGCGGTTCTCCATCAGCTCGTTCGCGCTCACCTGGGCCCAGATGTCGCCCATGGTCTGGTCGGGCGTGCGCACGTTGGCGCGGATGAGGCTGATGAGGGTCTGGTCGCGCTGCCCGTCACGGATGATGCGGCTCAACGGGATGTGGATGCCTTCCTCGAAGAGCTCGCGCGCCTCGATGGCGCGCACGCGCCCGCCGATGTCCGGCATGTGCGAGGTGGTGGCGGAGAAGGCCACCAGGCGCCCCCCGTGGAAGATCGGCTTCACCAGGCACACGTCGCTCATGTGCCCCGTCCCCTCCCAGGGATCGTTGGTGATGAGCACGTCGCCGGGGCGCAGGTCGCTCCCGAACTCGCGCAGGAAGTGCCGCACGGTGGCGGGAAGGGTGCCGATGAAGGAAGGAATGCTCCCGGAGTTCTGGGCCAGCGCGAAGCCGCGGGCGTCGGTGAGGACGCAAGCGAAGTCATTGGCCTCGTTCGACAGCGTGGAGAAGGAGGTGCGCACGATGGCCTTGGCCGCCTCGTCCACCACGGAGATGATGCGCGTCCACAGAACCTCGAGGGTGATGGGATCGAAGGTCGCGCTCACGGCGACGTCTCCTCGGGAAGGGCGGCCGGCGTCACGGCGTCCCCCGCGTCAGCACGAGGTTGCCGCTGGAGGCGACGCGGGCGTGCCCACCGGGGCCGATGACGAGCGTGGAGCCCTCTTCCTCGACCACGGCGGGGCCGTCGAGCTCATCGCCCACGCCCAGGCGCTGGCGATCGTAGACCGCGGTGGGGACGAAGCCTTCCGTCTCCGCGAAGTACGCGGGCCGCGTGCCCTTGCGCGCGCTCGCCGCTCCCGCCCCGCGCCGGCCCTGCAGGACGACGTCGCTGCCCGAGACGGGCGCGCGCACCGCCACGCGAATGTTCAGGAACTCCACGGGCACCCCGGGCGGGGTGAGGGCGAACTTGTCGCGATAGGCGGTCTCGAAGGCCGCGGTGAGCCGACGGCGGCTCGCCTCGCTCTCGTCATAGGGGCCGTCGGGCAGCGAGACGACGAGATCGAAGCCCTGCCCGATGAAGCGGCCGTCGGCGAGCCGGCGCACGCTGGCGTTCTCGAGCTTGAGGCCGGTGTCGGCCATGACCGCTCTGGCCTCGTCCTCCAGGCGCTGGAAGGCCGCCTCCAGCTCCGCCACACTGCCCTGGTCGAGCCGGATCCCCACCGTGGCGACGCGGTCCACGCGCGCCGGCGCCACGAGGAGGCCGAGGGCGGAGGCGACGCCCGCCGAGGGCGGACAGACGATGCGGGGGACGCCGAGCTTCTTCGCCACCGACCAGGCGTGCACCGGCCCCGCCCCGCCCGTGCAGAGCAACGCGTAGTCGCGCGGATCGCGCCCGCGCTCGGCGATGTGCACGCGGGCGGCGCTCGCCATGTTCTCGTTGACGATGTCGTGGATGCCCCAGGCGACCTTGACCGGCTCGAGGCCGAGGCGGCCCGCAAGGCGGTCCACGGCGGCGCGGGCTGCGCCGAGGTCGACGCGGACCTCGCCCCCTGCGAAGTACGCCGGGTTGAGATAGCCGAGGAGGAAGTCGGCGTCGGTGACGGTGGGCTCCGCGCCGCCCAGACCGTACGACGCGGGGCCGGGATGCGAGCCGGCGCTGCGCGGGCCGACCTTGAGCAGCCCGATCTCGTCCACGTCGGCGATGCTCCCGCCGCCCGCCCCGATCTCGATCAGCTCGATGGTCGAGATGCGGATGGGGAGGCCGCTGCCCTCGATGAAGCGACGCTGCCGCGCCGCCTCGAAGCTGTAGGCAGTGAGCGGCTCGCCGTCGTCGACCAGAGAGAGCTTGGCGGTGGTACCGCCCATGTCGAAGGCGAGGATGCCGGGCGCGCGGCCTTCGCTCTCGTCGCGGCCGAAGAAGGCGGCGGCGATGGCGCCCGCGGCCGGGCCCGACTCGAGCATCTGCACGGGCGCGCGCTGCGCCTCCGCCACGTGGGTGAGGCCGCCGCTCGAGAGCATGAGCAGGAGGGGCGCGGGGATGCCCTGCTCCGCCACGCGCTCCGCCATCAGCGCCAGGTAGCGATGGGCGAGCGGCTTGATGTAGGCATTGGCCACCGCGGTGGAGGCGCGCTCGAACTCGCGCACCTCGGGCGCCACCTCGTGCGAGGTGGTGACAGCGACGCCCCGATGACGGCGGGCGATTGCCCGTGCCGCCTGCTCTTCGTGGCGCGAATTGGCGTAGGCGTGGAGGAACACCACGGCGATGGAGGTCACCCCCGCCTTGACGAGGGCGCGCGCCTTCGCCTCCACCGCCTGCGTGTCGAGGCGGCGGCGCACGCGGCCGTCGGCCTGCATGCGCTCGGGCACCTCGAGGCGGAGGTGGCGCGGCACGAGGGGCTCGGGCCGGGTGATGGCCAGGTCGTACAGCTCGTACTTCCGCTCGCGGCCGATCTCGAGGGTGTCCGCGAAGCCCTCGGTGGTGATGAGCCCGGTGATCGCGCCCTTCCGCTCGATGAGGGCGTTGGTGAACAGCGTGGTGGCGTGCACCACGCGGGTGAACTCCCGCGGCTCGAAGCGTCCCTCGCGGAGCAGGGCGGCCACCCCGGCCGCCACCGCGCGGGCCGGATCGTCGTGGGTGGTGAGCACCTTGCGATTCACCTGGCGGCCGGTGTCGTGGTCGTAGATCACGAGGTCCGTGAAGGTGCCGCCGATGTCGATGCCGAGCGAGTAGTGGGCCACGCGTCGCCTACTTGAGCCGCAGGTCTTCGAAAGGCGCGGGGTACGAGAAGCCGGGAATGAGCCCTGCCCCGCCCTCGGCCACCCGCGGGCCCAGCGCGACGCGAGGAGTGAGCGAGCGGTCTCGGATCATGGCGGACACCCTAGGGCCGCTGATAGGAAAGGTCAAGCGCAGGCTAGGCGAGCTGCTCGGTGCGCACGACGTCGAGGGCGTGATCGAGGAGCGGCGGCAATCGCTCGACGAAGCGGACGGTGTGGGGCAGCCCCGCGTGCGCCTCGAAGGCCGCCTCGTCCTTCCAGCGCGAGTGGATGTAGAAGAGCCGCGAATCGCGCGTGGAGCGGAAGGCATGAATGTCGAGGCAGCCTGGCTCGCCGCGCGACGGCGGCACCACGTCGCGGAGGGCGTCGGCCACCGCTTGCTCCTGACCGGGCCGGGCGTGAAATCTCGCGAAGATGTACAGCTCCATGCCACCTCTCCTCTCGAGCCGTCGTGTCAGGTTGACCCGCTCCGGGCCCCGTGCTAGAACCGGGAGCATTCGAGCGGAACGCACGCCGCAGACGTCGTGCCGCGCGGCTCGGCGTCGAGCCAATTCTGGCACAGGAGCCCAGCGCATGGACCTCAACTACACGCCCGAAGACCTCGCCTTCCGCAAGCAGGTGCGCACGTGGCTCGAGCAGAACCTGCCCAAGGACGTCAGCACCCTCGAGGAGCGCCGCGCGTGGCATCGCAAGCTCTACGACGCGGGCTATCTCGGCATGGGCTGGCCCAAGGAGTACGGAGGCGGCGGCGCCCGTCCCATGGAGCAGGCCATCGTGGCCGACGAGATGGCGAGGGCCAACGCGCCCGCGCCCACCAACGGGCTCGGCCTCGGCATCGTGGGGCCCACCATCGTGGTGCACGGCACCGAGGCGCAGAAGACGCGCTATCTGAGAAAGATCCTCTCTGCGGAGGAGCTGTGGTGCCAGCTCTACTCCGAGCCCAACGCGGGCTCCGACCTCGCCGCGCTCAAGACTTCCGCGGTGGACGCGGGCGATCACTTCGTGGTCAACGGGCAGAAGATCTGGACAAGCGGCGGCGCCATCGCGGACTGGGGCCTCCTCCTCGCGCGCACCGACACCAAGGTCCCCAAGCACAAGGGCATCTCCTGCTTCCTCATGAACATGCGCCAGCCCGGGGTGGACGTGCGCCCCCTCAAGCAGATCACGGGTTCCTCCGAGTTCTGCGAGGTCTTCATGACGAACGCGCGCGTGGAGAAGAGCGATCAGATCGGCAAGCTCGGCGAGGGCTGGGCCATCGCCCAGACCACGCTCGGCTACGAGCGGGGCGGCCGCGCCCTCGCGCGCGTCACCACGTACTCCTCGCAATTCAACCGTCTGATGGAGGCGGCCCGGCGCCTGCGCCGGCACGGCCAGCCCCTGCTCGAGAATCCCGTGGTGCGCCAGAAGCTCGGGCGCATCTGGTCGGAGATCGAGGTGGAGCGCTACCAGGCCCTCCGCACCCTGACCCAGCTCGAGCGTGGCGAGCACCCGGGGGCGGGCGGCTCCATCACCAAGCTCTCGTACTCGGAGTTCGAGAAGCGCTTCATGGAGCTGGCCCTGGAGATCCTCGGGCCCTACGGGCAGCTGACCAAGGGGGCGCCGCAGGACTTCGCCCTCGACATCGACACGGCCATCGGCGAGCGCGGGAGCTGGGCCTACGCCTATCTATGGTCGCGTGCCGGCACCATCTACGCCGGCTCCTCGGAGATCCAGAAGAACGTGATCGGTGAGCGCATCCTCGGCCTGCCGAAGGAGACCCGCGCGGACCGGGTGGGAGGGAAGGCGTGAACTTCTCGTTCAGCGACGACCAGGTCCTCCTGAGGAACTCCGTGCGCTCGGCTCTCGACGAGCAGTGCAAGCCCGAGCACGTGCGCGCCATGTTCGATGATCCGCGCGGCTACGGCGAGGCGCTCTGGGGCGAGATGGCCAAGCTCGGCTGGCTCGGCCTCCCCTTCACCGAGGAGCAGGGCGGGGCTGGCCTCGGCCTCGTCGAGCTCGCCATCGTGCTCGAGGAGATGGGCCGCGCCGCCTATCCCGGGCCCTTCTTCGCCACGGTGGCGCTGGCCGGCCTCGGCATCCAGCTCGCGGGCAACGCCGCCCAGAAGGACCGCTGGCTCTCCGCCATCTCCGCGGGGAAGGCGCGGGCGACGGCGGCGCTCCTCGAGGAGCATCTCGACTGGGATCCCGCCTCCACCACCACCACGGCCACGCGCGACGGCGCGGGCTGGACGCTCTCCGGCGTCAAGCGCTTCGTGCCGTGGGCGCACGTGGCCGACGTGGTCCTCGTGCCTGCGCGCGCGCCGGAAGGCCTCTCGCTCTTCCTGGTGGATCCGAAGTCGCGCGGTGTCGCGCTGTCGCCCATGGTCGGCATCGATCTCGCCAACCGCTGGTCGGAGATGCGCCTCGACAAGGTCGGGGTCGGCGCTGACACCGTGCTGGGCGCGCCGGGAGCGGCGGGGCCGGTTCTCGACTCCCTCCTCCGTCGCGGCGCCGTCATGGCCTCCGCGGAGATGCTGGGGGCGGCGCGCCGCTGTCTCGACATGAGCGTGTCGTACGTGAAGGTGCGCGAGCAGTTCGGCCAGCCCGTGGGCTCCTTCCAGGCCATCCGCCACCGCTGCTCGGAGATGCTGCTCGAGGCGGAGAACGCGCATGCCGCCGTCTACTACGCGGCGTGGGCGCTGGCCGCGGGAGCGGAGGACGCGGGCCAAGCCGCCTCCATCTGCAAGGCCTACGTGAGCGACGCCGCGCGCAAGGTGTGTAGCGACAGCATCCAGGTCCACGGGGGCATCGGCTTCACCTGGGAGTACGACCTCCATCTCTACATGAAGCGCGCGAAGGCTCTTGAGCCGCTCTTCGGCGACGCCGAGTTCCACCGCGAGCTGATCGTCCGCTACCTCACCGCCGTCCGCTGATGTTCGACCTGCGCGGCGCGCTCGACGGCATCACGGTGCTGGACTGCACCTCGTACCTCGCCGGGCCCTACGGGGCCATGATGCTCGCCGACATGGGAGCGAGCGTGCTCAAGGTCGAGTCGCTGGAGGGCGACTCGTTCCGCGAGCTGCCCGGCTTCTACGGCTGGAATCGCGGCAAGCGCTCCATCGCCGTGAACCTGAAGGACCGCGCGGGGCAGGAGGTGCTCCACCGTCTCGTGAAGTCGGCGGACGTGCTCATGCAGAACATGCGCCCGGGCGTGGACGAGCGGCTCGGCATGGACGCGGCGACCCTGCGCAAGCTGAACCCGCGCCTGATCTACTGCGCCATGACCGCCTTCGGGCCCGACGGGCCCTATCGCGATCGCCCCGGCTACGACCCCGTGTTCCAGGCGCTCGGCGGCGTCCAGCATCTTCAGGGCTTCGGCGGGCCGCCCCAGTTCGTGCGGGTAGCGGTGACCGACTACTACACAGCGGCCCTGGGCGCCCAGGCCGTGCTCGCCGCGCTCTTCGTGCGCGAGCGCACGGGGCGCGGCCAGGTCGTGGAGACCTCGCTGCTCCAGGGTGTGCTCGCACTGCAGTCCGGCAGCGTAGTGGACTATCCCAACAAGCCGACCTTCCTGCGCGAGACCCCGACCTACCGGCTCTACCAGGCGGGCGACGGCCAGTGGTTCTTCCTCGCCTGCGGCAACCAGGTGTTCTGGGCCAAGCTCTGCAAGGCCATCGGGCGGACGGAGATGATTGACGACCCGCGCTTCGGCTCCTGGCTCCTTCGCGGCGACAATCGCGACTCGCTGATGCCGATCCTGGAGGCGACCTTCGCCACCAGGCCGCGCGAGGAGTGGCTGGCGATCCTGAGCGACCACGACATCCCCTGTGCGCCCGTGCAGTCGCTCCAGGAGTTCATGCGCGATCCCGGCGTGCAACACATGAAGATGACCGTGCAGTACGAGCATCCCGAGGTCGGTCCTCTCACCCTCATGGGCCAGCCCATCCGCTTCTCCGACACGCCGGCGCCCGACGCGGGGCCGCCGCCCCTCCTCGGCCAGCACACGCGCGCGGTACTGCGCGAAGCGGGCTACGGCGACGAAGACATCGCCGATCTCCATCGCCGCGGCGTTATCGCGGGCAAGGATCTTTGATGTTCGAGCCGAGACACTGCCGGGTTGCCGCAGGCACGAGAGTGGCGCGGCGAGGGCTGAGATGAATGCAATGGCCGACGAGCCCGTTCGCTCCGAGTCGAAGGACGGCATCCTCACTCTCACCCTCGACCGTCCCGACGTGCTCAACGCCATGAACAACGCCATGCGCGCCAAGCTCCTCGAGATCTTCACTCGCCTCCGCACGGACGACACGGTGAAGGTGGTGGTGATCGCGGGAGCGGGCGAGCGGGCCTTCTGCGCGGGTGCGGACATCCGCGAGTTCCTCGAGCCGCCCACTCCGACCCACTTCCGCGAGTCGCGCAAGCGGCTCGATTTCCGCGCGGAGATGGAGCGCTGCTCGCAGCCCATCATCGCAGCCATCCGCGGCTTCGCGCTGGGCGGCGGGCTCGAGCTGGCCCTGGCCTGCGACATCCGGATCGCCGCCCAGGACGCGCAGCTCGGCCTGACCGAGATCAACCTCGCCATCATTCCGGGGGGTGGCGGCACCCAGCGCCTGCCGCGCCTGGTGGGGCGCGGCAAGGCCCTCGAGATGATCCTGACCGGCATGCGCGTGCCTGCCGCGGAGGCGCTCCGCATCGGTCTCGTGGAGCGCGTGGTCCCGGTGGCGGAGCTCATGACCGCCGCCCAGGGTCTCGCGCGCCAGATCGCGGACAAGGCGCCCATCGCGCTCCGCTACGCCAAGGAAGCGGTGGTGGGCGGGCTCGGGCTGCCCCTGGCCGACGGCATCCGCCTCGAGAACGACCTGTCCACGCTTCTACGCACCACGGAAGACCGCGTGGAGGGCGCCAAAGCCTTCGTGGAGAAGCGCAAGCCGAACTGGACCGGGCGCTAGCCGGGACTATTCACGAATGCCGCACGTACGACCGGGGGGGGTGGCATCGGGGGCGGGGGAGCGCTCCGGCGGAGTGGGACCCCCTCGTCCTGTGCGCCGCCCGCAGGGCGGCCATTCAGGCGAGCGGGTGACGCAGCCGGAGCGCTTCCCCGTCCCCGACGACAGGCCCCGACCCGTCTCGCGCTTTGCGTGTTCGTGAATAGTCCAGGCTCGGCAACGCTCGAGTGAAGGCCGGCTCCCGTCGCATATCCTGCCTCCTGGTGACAACGGGATTGCTCGGCGTATGGCCCGCACCGGTGGCCGGCGGAGCTGCGCAGGGATGGCACCTCCTGGAGCCCCCGGTCGACGAGACCGTCGAGCATGGCCGAGTTCTCGACGACGCCCGCCTCGCGCGATGGACTCGCACCGGCACCTTTGCCACCGAGGCCGCGTGCGAGGCAAAGCGACGCGAAGCTCTTGAAGCAACCAGGGCCGAGATGATGCGCTTGTCTCGGACATCTCCGCTGCCATCGGTCAGCAACTGGCGCAACGCCGATCGCGACCGCCAACTCGTGCAGGCGAGCGATTGCGTCTCTGCTGGCGACGCCCGGCTGACGCCGACATCAAGGCAATAGGTTGACCGTCCCGAGAGGCGGCGGTAGCATCCGAGCCGCATGCCCTTCGCCTACTTCGAGCGGCTCTCGCGTCGCCAGCAGGGTATCTATCTCAAGAGCGACAAGATCAGCGCTGTACCCCTCCCGCACGCGCCCGCCCTGCGCCCGCTCGTGGTCGAGCTGGGAGAGGCCCTCGAGAGCGGCGATCGCGCCCTCACGGAGTCGGCCTCCCAGCGGCTTGCCTCTGCCCTCTCACGCGAGCTCGGCCTGCCCTCGGTGCGGGTCACGGTGCTGGCCGCGCGGCCCCACGCGAAGTGGGGCGAGCTCCACGGCCTGTACGAGTCGACGGGAAAGCCGGGGAATCCGCCCACCATCACCCTCTGGATGCGCACGGCGCGGCAGAAGCGCGTGGTCGCCTTCCGGACGTTCCTCCGCACGCTGCTACACGAGATGGGGCATCACCTCGACTACACGCTGCTGAAGCTCGAGGACTCGCTGCACACGCAGGGCTTCTATCAGCGCGAATCGCACCTCTTCCATCAACTCGTCACCGACGGGGGACCCGGCATGGCCACGCTGGACGAGCAGCTCGCGCGCATGGAACGGACGGTCGACGACTACGCGGCCGCCATCAAGGGCGTCCCGGATGCCAAGCTCTCGAAGCGGCCCGACGACAAGAACTGGTCGGCCAAGGAGGCGCTCTGCCACGTGCGCGACATCGAGGAGGCCTTCATGATGCGCTTCCAGAGCGTGCTCGCCATGGACGAGCCCAAGTTCCTGCCCGTGGAGCCCGACCGCTGGGCGGTGGAGCGCCAGTACCAGCGCAACGACGCCCAGGAAGCGCTCGCCGCCTTCAAGGCGCGGCGCGACGAGACGCTACGCTTCCTGCGCGGGCTCAAGCCCGAGCAGTGGGACCGCGGCGGGATCCACGCCACGCGCGGGAAGATGACCATCAAGGACTTCGTCGAGCTGCTCGCCTGGCACGACGACAATCACCTCGACCAGCTCAAGCGCGCCCTCGACGGCAAGGCCTGAGCAGGTCGTGGGCAGGCCTGCCCGCGCTGCCGTCGAAATGAGCACGCCGGCGCCCCCCTCGGGGGCCGTCTCCGCACAACCCGCTGAATCTGCGCTAGAATCCCGCCGGTCCCGATCTCCGGTGTCCGGGCACGGTGTTTGTAACCGTCCGAGCCGCTCACACCAAAGGAGACCTATATGACCGCGAAGCTCCGCACCCGCAAGACCCTGCTCACGGCCGTGGCCGCCCTGGGCCTGCTCCTGGGCGCCGGCCTCTACGCCGTGGCCCAGCAGGCGATGGACGAGTCCAAGCGCGAGCGCGCTGTCGCCGTCCCGGGCGGCACCTACTACGTGCTGCCGGCCACCCTCGAGACCACGCAGTGGGGCTGGCTCGATCCGAAGGAGCCGCCCAAGCTCACGGTGAAGTCGGGCGACACCGCGGCCGTGGAGACAATGATGCACTCGCACAACAAGATCGTCCCCGGCACCACCATGGACGAGATCATCGCGCTCCGGAAGGCGAACCCCGGGGGCGGGCCGCACTCCGTCACTGGCCCCATCTACGTGGAGGGCGCCGAGCCCGGCGACGTGATGGAGATCCGCATCATCAAGATCACCCCCAAGGCCTTCGGCGCCAACTTCAACCTGCCCGGCAAGGAGTTCCCCACCATCGGCGCGCTCGCCTCCGAGATGCCCGACGGCTTCCTCAAGTACTTCTATCTCGACCTCGACAAGCGCCAGGCCGAGTTCAAGTCCGGCATCGTGATCGAGCTGCAGCCCTTCCCGGGCGTCCTCGCGGTGGGCATCGATCCCAAGGACCCGTCGCCGCGCAAGGGCGGGGCTACCGATCCCATGGCGCCCGTCTCCACGCTCCGGCCGTGGAAGAACGGCTCCAACATGGACATCAACGAGATCCAGGAGGGGACGACGCTGTTCATCCCCATCTTCCTCAAGGGCGGGCTCGTGTGGACGGGCGACTCGCACTGCCGTCAGGGCAATGGCGAGGTCAACCTCACCGCGCTCGAGTGCTCGTACCGCGAGATGGTCATGCAGCTCATCGTGCGCAAGGACATGAAGCTCGAGTGGCCGCGCATCGAGAGCAAGACGCACTGGATCACCACGGGCATGGACGAGGATCTCAACAAGGCCATGGTCAACGCCGTGCGCGAGGCGGTGGACATGCTCGCGGCCCAGAAGGCGGTGTCCCTCAGCCGCTACGAGGCCTACTCGCTCGTGTCCATGGTCGGCGACTGCCGGGTGAGCCAGGTGGTGGACGTGCGGAAGGGCGTGCACTGCATGATCCCGAAGTCGATCTTCACCGCCAAGAAGTAGGGCCCGGTGCGGCGGGCGCTCCCGGCCGGCGCGCTCGTCGCGGCCGTGGCGGTGGCGGGGATGGCCGCCGCTGCCGCATGGGGCGGCGCTCCCCTCTCTGTGGTCGCCACCACCACGGATCTCCGGTCGCTCGTGGAGGCGGTGGGCGGCGATCGCGTGGCGGTGGACGCGCTCGTGTCGCCCGGGCAGGATCCCCACGCGGTCGACATCAAGCCCGGCCAGCTCGTCGCGCTCAAGCGCGCCGTCCTCCTCGTGCGCGTGGGCCTCGACCACGAGCCGTGGCTCCCGCGGGCGCTCCGAACCGCGCGGGGGCCGGACTCCCTGCCCGCCGATCTCGACTGCTCCCGGGGCATCGCGCTCCTCCAGGCGGAGACCTCGCGCGTGCGGTCGGAGCGCGGCGTGCACGTGCACGGATTCGGCAACCCGCACTACTGGCTCGATCCCGAGAATGCCCGGCCCATCACCGCGGGCATCCTGGACGCGCTCGCGCGTCTGGCGCCGGCCGACCGGGGCTACTTCGAGCGGCGACGCGCGGACTTCCTCGCCCACCTCGACGTGGGGCTCGTCCGCTGGCAGGCCGCGCTGGCCCCTGCCAAGGGCGCCCGCATCGTGGTGGTGCACGAGAGCTGGCCATACTTCGCCCGCCGCTTCGGCCTCGAGATCGTGGCCGCGGTGGAGCCGACGCCGGGCGTGCCTCCCTCGCCTGCCTCGCTCGCCTCGCTCACGCGGCAGATGAAGGACGCCAAGGTGCGCGTGATCATCGCCGAGCCGTACTCCGACGCGGCCCTGGTGCGACGGGTCGCCGCGCTCGGGGGCGCGCGCGAGGTAGAGCTCGCCGCCTCCGTGGGGGCGCTGCCCGAGGCGCGCGACTACCTCGCGCTCTTCGACGTCGACGTGGCGCGCCTCGCCGAGGCTCTCCGGTCGCGCTGATGCTCGAGCTGCTGTGGGTCCCCTTCCTGGCCTGTCTCGTCCTCACCGCCATCCACGTCTATCTCGGCCTCCACGTGCTCGCCCGGGGCGTCATCTTCGTGGACCTGGCTCTCGCCCAGGTCGCGGGCCTCGGCGTCACCGTGGCCTTCCTCGCCGGCCACCCGATCCAGAGCGAGGCGGCCTACTGGTACGCGCTCGCCTTCGCGGTGGGCGGCGCTGCCCTCTTCTCACTCACGCGCGCGGAGCGGGGCCGTCTGCCCCAGGAGGCGATCATCGGCATCGTCTACGCGGTGTCCGCCGCGCTCGCCGTACTGGTGGTGGATCGCGCGCCCCAGGGCGCGGAGCACATCAAGCAGCTCCTCGTGGGCGACGTCCTCACCGTCTCGCCCAGCGAGGTCGGTCGCCTCGCCCTCCTCTACGCGGTGATCGGTCTCCTCCACGTGCTCATGCGGCGACCGCTCCTCGAGATCTCCTTCGATGCCGAGGGCGCGGTGAGCCGGCGGCGCGCCGTGCGCTGGTGGGATTTCGCCTTCTACGTCACCTTCGGCGTGGTGGTGACGAGCTCGGTGCGGATCGCTGGCGTTCTCCTCGTATTCTCGTACCTGATCGTGCCAGCCGCCGTGGGGGCGCTGGCCACTCGCTCAGTGAGCCATCGTCTGCTCCTCGGCTGGGCGCTGGGAGCGCTCGTAAGCGCGGGCGGCCTCTGGGCGTCTTTCGCCTGGGATCTGCCGACGGGCGCCGCCATCGTGGCGACCTTCGGAGCCCTCATGGCCGTGGTGGGCATGGCGTGCGGGGTGCGCGCCCTCGTGCGCGGCGGGTGGGCGTCCCTGGTCACGCTGGGGGTTGCCGCGTGCGCGGCGGTCGCGCTGGCCGGGCTCCTCCTCGCGCTGTTTCCCCGCATGGATCATCACTGGCTCGACTGGCTCGAGTCCGGGGTCCCCGCGGTGGAGCTCGCCTTCCTCTCTCCCGCCGAGCGTCAGGCGTGGCGGGACAGCCGCGAGGGCCTCGCGCGCGGAGCGAGCGAGCTGCGCCGTCTCCGCACCCTCCAGGAGGACGTCCAATGGGGCCGGGCCACGCTCTCCCCGGAGCAGCAGGAGCGGCTCCGGCAATTCCTCGCCGCGCGCGGTGAGATCACCGCGGGGGATCGCTTCGTGCTCGCCACCCTTCGTGGGCGTGCGCGCGAACGGGAGCGCTACTGGCTCGGGGTGCCGTTGCTGCTGGCGGGCGCGGCGGGAGGGCTGGCCCTCGCCGCGCGCGAGCGCGGTGCGACGGTGACTAGCTGAGCGAGGCGCCGGGCACCGCGGGAGCCGGCACGTCCACCACTGTCTGATAGTTCGGATCGCGCCGGAGCTTCCAGATGAAGGCGTCGACCACGAAGTGGTGGATGTTGATGATGGCCGTCACGAGGAGCCCGCTCTGCACGATGGGGAAGCCGAGCAGCCAGTAGGCCTGCGGCCAGCGGAAGAAGAGCACCCAGCCGAGGATGAGGCAGGTCACGTAGAACGTCGCGGTGTGGAAGAACCAGCCGTGCGCGTTCGTGCTCCGCCGTGCCTGATCCTTGACGTGGAAGATGCTCACGATGGCCAGGTACTGGAGCCCGTGGAACACCGTGGCCCACACGAAGGCGTTGAAGTAGTTGAAGAGCGTCCACCAGACGGCATTGGACACGATCACCACGAGGCTGATCAGGGGTAAGGCCTGCTCGCGCCGCGAGCGTCCCCACAGCCAGAGAGCCGCGGGCGCGGCGAGGGAGAGCACGGCGAGCGCCTGCATCACCTGTTGGCGGAACGGAAACGCGGCGTAGAACGTGCGCGGGAGGATGAGGGCCATGCCGCCGTCGGGATGCAGGAGCGTCCAGAAGAACGGCAGGAGGCACACCCAGAGGATGAGCCGCTTGCCCAGGCCCTCCAGCGCGCCCCCGGAGCGGTACGCGTACATCACGCTGAGGCCGTAGGCCTGGCGCGAGTAGTGATAGGGCGACCAGACGAGATAGAGCGCGAAGAGGTACCGGCCGAAGGGATCGCCCACCACGAGGGCGGCTGTCACCACCGCCACCGCGATCACCGGGAAGGCAAGGGTGAGGATGGGCCAGCTCTTCACGGCGTCCGGCCTCGTGTAGAGCCGCACGGTGGAGGCCGCGAAGTGCGCCCAGTTCGACACGAGGATCGCCCACCACAGGAAGGGGTCGTCGTCGGGAAAGTTGTAGCCGCCGAAGTAGAGGAAGGCGCCCGCGGCCCAGCTCAGGAGCCCGCCGATGAGCAGGTAGTCGAAGACCGGCCCCACGAACATCGTGCCGAGGGAGATCGTGCGCGGCGGAGCGGTGTCGGCGACGGCGCCATCCATACTTCCACCCTAGCACGCCGGGTCAGAAAGCCGAGCCGGCCTCGAGAGTGGGGAGGTAGTGTGGCGCGTCGGGAAATGCGATGGGGCGAATGGCGGGCAGGGTGACGCCGGTCTCGCGATACGCGGCGACCAGCCGGCCGAGGACGGCCGCATCGCCCACCGCGCCCAGGGCGTCCGCGAGGCGGTCGGGCACGGCGGCGGGCGTCGACGCGCGGTCCCAGGCAGCGATCTCGGCGCCGAAGCCGCTCTTCTCGAGCATGGCGCGATAGAAGGGCAGCGTGAGATAGCGGGTCAGCTCGATCTTGAACGCCTCGCGCCCCGCCGCGCGATCGGTGGTGACGGCGGCGGGCACGGACACCACGATCTCGAACCCCTCGAGCCGCTTGCCCGCCCGCTCCCGGCCGCGGCGGATGGCGGGCAGCGCGTGCCCGCGGATGTAGGCGGGCGCGCAGAGCCACAGCACGGCGCCGTCGGCGATCTCGCCCGCGAGCTCGAGCATGCTCGTGCCGAGGCCGGCGAGATAGATGGGCGGCGGGGAAGGCAGACGGGGCACTCCCATCTGCCACGTCACGTGATAGCGCGTGCCCGTGTGCTGCACGCGCCCGCTGAGGGCCTGCCGGAGCACGGCCACGTACTCGCGCGCGACCTCCAGCGGCTTGCCCATGTCGAGACCGAGCGCGCCTTCCATCACCGGGCGATGGCTCACCCCGATGCCGAGGCGGAGCCGGCCCCCGCTCACCTCCTGCAGGGTCAGCGCTTCCTGGGCGAGGAGAATGGGGTGACGCGGGTAAAGCGGCAGCACCCCGGTGCCGAGACCGACGCGCGGCGCGGCGTGGGCATAGGCGGAGAGTACGTGCAGGCCGTCGCGCCCGATGCCGTGGGTGACCC
The DNA here is from genome assembly GCA_046723845.1 of Candidatus Methylomirabilota bacterium. Taxonomy (GTDB): domain Bacteria; phylum Methylomirabilota; class Methylomirabilia; order Rokubacteriales; family CSP1-6; genus AR37. The sequence goes on from JBKOVG010000150.1 coordinate 42,579, forward strand.
ACACGCTCTCGTATCCCGCGGCATCCGCCCGGCGCGCGAGATCCACGGCGGCCGCGAGGTCGGCGCCCGGCGAGAGGAAGATCGCGGTGCGGGCCATGGCTCAGCGGGCGGGCACGACGCCGAGCGCCGCGAGCTGGCACCGGAGATCGTCGCCCTTGTCGACGCGGAAGAGCACGCCCTGCATTCCCACCTGGCGCGCCGCCTCCACGTTGGTGTCGAGATCGTCCACGAACACGCACTCATGGGGCGACAGGCCCAGACGCTGCGCGGCCAGGATGAAGATGCCCGCCTCGGGCTTGGCCATCCCCACCTCCGCCGAGCAGACGATGTCGTCGAAGAGGTGATGGAGAGCGAGCTCGCCCTCGAGCCGGTCACGCAGGGAGAGGTCGGCGTTGCTCAGGATGGCGAGCTTGTAGGGCGGGCGAAGCTCACGCACCAGGGCGAGGTTCGGCGTGATGGCGCACTGCGAGGCGCGCCACTCCTCGTGGAGCGGAGGGAGCGGACGGCCCGCGCGCTCCTCGAGGGACCGGTGGGCGGCCTTCTGCCAGGCCAGCCGGTCGCCGCGGCCGCGCTCGATGTCTCTCCAGGTGTCCGTGCGGTACAGGGTCTCGAAGACGGAGAGCCGAGGCAGACCATGCGTGCGGTCGAGCTCGCGCGCGACGTCCCAGCGCATGTCCCAGAGCACCCCGCCGAAGTCGAAGATGACGCCGCGCAGACTAGCCTCTTGCCGGAGGGGGCTAGTGTGTTGACTATCCTCGGTTACGTGGCGGGTTGGAGAGCACTTGCCCCTCAGCTCAGGAACTCGTCGCGACCAAAACCTGCAGCACATGGGAAGCCGCGCACGCTCTCCAACAATTCCCCCGATAAAACCGTGGCAGCCGATGAACCGCTCTCTCAAGTCTCATAACGGCTTCTCTATCGTGCGAGTTGTTTACGAATAACCGGACCTATTTTGTTAGCTAAAGCAACGGGCATCCACCGTGTCCACATATTCGAGAATTGCGACATCATTGACGAGGACGAATCAAATGTGCGCAGTGCGTCCTGCTGCTTCGACATCAGGTAATAATGAGAATGGGGAATGAACGTACATCCCCATTTTCTTTTGAAGTGCTCCTGACCGTCGTACCGTACGGAGCCGAAATCAAAGAAGGAATAACCATTCTCGGCTGCAAATCGGATAAATTCCCAATGGATCAGATCATTCGGTCTCAAATTCCAATATGCGGGATCTGAAACGATGTTGATGATGCTGATCCTGCGGCCACACGCAAAACCCAGCAGACCCGCCACCTTGATGGAATCCTTCATGGCCCAGAAAATCTTCATCTTATCGCCGAATGCTTTATAGCAGTCCAGGTAGTACCGCAGATTATGCGGAGGCACGCCGAGGCGCTTCATCGATTCGCAATACAGCGAGAAGAAAGGCCCGCGTAGCGTCGCCTCGTTGCATTCTTCTTTTACGGCTAGACCGGAGTTTCTTGCCTTGTTGACGGCCTTCCGGGCTTCATAACTGATTTTTCGCCGCCAGATCTCATCAACGTTTGAAGCCAACTCCAGGTAAGCTAGTAAATGCGGATGTCGGCCAGCGAATAGCTCTTCGTTGAGACTCGACGGGATTCCGTGGTTGCCATTGATCTCCAGCGTCACGTCTTTAAATTTCTTTGCGATGTGCGCGCGCAGAGAGCCCACGATTTCTCTGATTTCATCGAGATCCAACTCGGCCGCGACCAGCAGTCCGCCATACTCAGAAAATGGCTGGCTGATCAATTTGCGGCCGAACAAAAGGCTCCGGGTGAGTGCCATCGGAACCACCGCAACGATCTCGCTGCCTTTGACGAAACAAATGCGTTGCGAGCGGAAGCCATAACACTCCGTCGCCATCCCGTAGTTGTACAGGTGCGCAAACCTGCCCTCGACGTTGCTCTCGACGAACGCGTCCCAGGTTCCTTGATCCTGCCAATCGTCTCTTATCCGAGGCAACTCCCTCTGCGAAGAGTGGACCCTCCCAGCACCGTTAGGTGACGTTGCTTCCATAAACAAATTCCTAGTACTTGCCCTTGGTCTTTCCCGCCGTGGACGGATCGGGCGCCTTCACCGGCGGCCCGATGTCTCCGCCGAGGGCAACCCACCCGCGGTCCTTCATGCAGTCTTCGTCGAGGACCTTGGTCTTCTTGTCGGTACAGGCGGTGCGATCACGCTCGAAGTCGGCGGTGGTGTAGTTCACGTTGGGCTTGTACCACTGCCTGTCGGGCGGCCCTTCCGAGCAGCCGGTGGCGAGGACGAGGAGTCCGATGGGGAGGAGCGCAATCAGTCCCTTCATGAAGCGCATGGTACCATGCCGCCGACATGCTCGACACCACCATCGCCGGCAGCTTGCCGAAACCCGCGTGGCTCGCCGCTCCGAACATGCTGTGGGCGCCCTGGCGGCTCGCGGGCGGCGCGCTCGAGGAGGGCAAGCGCGACGCCGTGCGGCTCGCCTTGCAGGATCAGGCGGAGGCGGGCATCGACATCGTCACCGACGGCGAGCAGACGCGCCGGCACTTCGTATGGGGCTTCGTGGAGCGGCTGGAGGGCGTGGACTTCTCGAAGATGGTACGGATCGGGATCCGCGCCGATCGCTACCAGGCCGACGTGCCCACGGTGACGGCGCCCCTGCGACGCCAGGGGCCGATTCACAGTGACGAGGCGCGTTATCTTCGCGGCCGGACCCGGCAGCGCATCAAGTTCACCATGCCCGGCCCCATGACCATCGCGGACACCATTCACGACGCGCACTACGGCCGCCGGGCGGACCTGGCCATGGCCCTCGCCGCCCTCCTCAACGAGGAGGCGCGCGAGCTCGCTGCCCTCGGGGTGGACGTGATCCAACTCGACGAGCCCGCCTTCAACGTCTACATGGACGAGGTGCGCGAGTGGGGCATCGCCGCCCTCGACCGCGCGGTGGACGGCCTGCCCTGCCGCACCGTGGTCCACATCTGCTACGGCTACGGCATCAAGGCCAACACGGACTGGAAGAAAACGCTCGGCGCGGAGTGGCGACAGTACGAGCGGACCTTCCCGCTGCTCGCGGCGAGCCGCATTGGCGGCGTCTCCCTCGAGTGCGCCAACTCGCACGTGCCCATGTCGCTCATCGGCCTCCTCGGCGACAAGGACGTGCTGGTCGGCGCCATCGACGTGGCGAGCGATCGCGTGGAGACCCCCGAGGAGGTGGCCGCGGTCATCCGCGAGGCTATGCGTCACGTCAAGCCCTCGCAGATCTTCCCCTGCACCAACTGCGGCATGGTTCCCCTCGGCCGCGATCTCGCCCGCGCCAAGCTCCACGCTCTCGGCGCCGGCGCCGCCCTCGTCCGCCGCGAACTCCCCGTCTAGATCCACTTCCCCGGCCGCGTTGGCACTAACGCGAGGCGGGGCGGGTCCTGTCACCGAGGGCGGGGGTGCGCTCCCCCTGCCCGCGGCGTCAGGCCCCGCCCGCCTCGCGCTCCGGAGAACGTGCGAACGAGGCCGAGCGCCGGAGGCTACTTGAGCTTGTAGCCCTTGGCCTCCGCGGCAATCTTCGCCGCGTCGAACTTGTTGATGTCGTCGATTAGCTCGTTGGTGATGAGGTCGCGCCAGTCGACCTTCTCCTTGATGACGCCCCACTTCAGCATGAAGTCCGTGTAGGCCGCGTAGTTCGCCTCCGAGTTCTCGCCCCACTTCTTGACGCCGGACTTGTCGAGCTTCCAGTTCGCCACGCGCGCCTGCAGCACCTTCACGTCGTCGCGGATGGCCGTGGCCTCGCCCTTGCCCGTGGGCTTGGTCGCCGGATAGACGTCGTAGAGGATGCGGATGGCCGCCTCGGGGTTGGCGATGGCGAACACCGTGCCCATGGCGTAGCCGCGGGCGAGGGCGACCATCTCCTTCCGCTTGTTCTTGAGCGTCTCCTCGAGGGCGAGGAAGCCGTTCGAGGGATAGCGGTCGATGTCCTTGGTGTCGAGCACGCGCAGCTTCACCCCCGCGTTCTCCACCAGCGCGTACTGGGTGTCATACTGGGAGAGCGCGTCCACCTGCTTGGTCCTGAGGAGGGCCGCCGTCTGCGCCCCTTCCCCCGCCACCACGATGTTGATGTCCTTGTCGGGGTTCATGCCATTGGTTGAGGCGAGGGCCCGCGCGATCAGCACGCCCGCCGAGCCCATGGCGATGACGCCGATGTTCTTGCCCTTGAGGTCGGTGAACTTCTGCACGGAGCTGTCCGCGGGCACCGCGATGCCGTAGATGTTCCCCTGGTACGCGGTGTAGAAGATCTTGGCCTTGATCCCCTGCGGCCGGCCCACGGCGAGCGGCTCCACGCTGGGCAGGGCGGCCACCACCTCGCGCGTGGCCACATTCTTCACGCAGTCGCCGGAGCCGGGCAGCGGCACCAGCTCCACCTCGATGCCTTCTGCCTTGTACCACCCCATCTTGGTGGCGATGGCGAAGGGCGAGGTGGCGCTCGAGATGGTACGCGAGCACCAGCCCACCGCGAGCTTGGTCTGGGCCACGGCGGGGACGGCGGCGCCGAGGGCGAGGGTGAGCAGGGTGACGGCGGCGGTGAGATGCCTCATGCTTCGACCTTCTCTTTCTCGGATGGGTCCCAGAAGAGGACGCGCTTCCGGATGAGCGAGATACCGCGGTTCAGGAGCAGCCCCACCACGGACAGGATGAGGAGCACGGAGAACTGGCCGGACACGTCCATGGTGAAGTTCATGCTCTGGATGAGCATGCCGAGCCCATGCTTGGCCCCCACGAACTCGCCCACGATGGCGCCGATGAGGGCGAAGATCATGGCCACGTCGAGCCCCGCCATCACGAAGGGGAGGGCGTTGGGCAGGCGGAGCATCCAGAAGATCTGCTTCTCGCTCGCCGCGAGCGAGCGCATGAGGCTCACGCGCTCCTCGTCGGTGGACTTGAGTCCCACGATGGTGTTGACGAGGAGAGGGAAGAAGGCCACGAGGGCGGCGTTGACCACCTTGGAGGAGAGTCCCAGCCCGAACCAGATTACGATGAGGGGAGCCAGGGCGATCTTGGGCAGGGACTGGAACATCACGATGTAGGGGTAGAGGAAGAACTCGAATCGCCGCGAGAGCGCCACCGCCGTGCCCAGGCCGAAGCCGAGGGCAGAACCCAACAGGAAGCCCAGCACGGTGGAGACCAGGGTGTAGTAGAGATGCTCGACGTACACGCCGCTCGCCAGACCCCGCCAGAGCGCCTCCGCCACCTTGGAGGGCGCAGGCAGGATGAACTGCGGGATCTGGAAGAGGCGCACCACCGCTTCCCACACGCTCACGAGCACGATGAAGAGGATCACGGAAATGCCGATGTTGCGCGCCCGGCTCATGCGTCGATCCCTCCCTTCACGTTGAAGTGGCCGCGGATGCGCCGCACGTGCTCGCCGAACTCGGGCGTGTTCATGATGTCGAGGCTCCGCGGCCGCGCGCTCGTCACCCGCACGTCTTCCAGGATCTTGCCGGGGCGCGGGGTCATCACGAGCACGCGATCGGCGAGGAACACCGCCTCGGGAATGGAGTGGGTGATGAAGAGCACCGTCTTCTTCTTCTCCATCCAGATGCGCTGGAGCTCCACGTTCATCAGCTCACGCGTCATGGCGTCGAGGGCCCCGAAGGGCTCGTCCATGAGGAGGAGGGCGGGGTCGTGCACGAGGGCGCGCGTGATGGCCACGCGCTGCTGCATGCCGCCCGAGAGCTCCCAGGGATAGCGCTCCTCGAAGCCCTGCAGCCCCACGAGGGAGAGGAGGTCCAGGGCGTCGCGCCGATGTCCATCGCGCCCGAGGCCCTGCACGTCGATGGGCAACAGCACGTTGTCGAGCACACTCCGCCAGGGGAAGAGCACGGGAGACTGGAAGACCACGCCGATGTCCTTGCGCGGGCCGGCGATGGCGGTGCCGCGCAGCCGGGCCTCCCCCGCGGTGGCGGGAAGGATGCCCGCGAGGATCTTGAGCAGGGTGGACTTGCCGCAGCCCGAGGGACCGACCACGGCCACGAACTCCCCTTCCCCGACGGAAAAGGAGATCTCCTCGAGCGCCGACACCGTCCCGGTGCGGGCGGCATAGCGCTTGGTGAGGGCGTTGACGGCAATGACGGGAGCGCTCACGGCGGGCTTCTATTGCTAGCACATTTCACGGCGACGGCACAAGCGCACGTTGACAGGCGGGAAGCGATTCGCTACCGTGCCCCCGCGTGGACTTCCTCGTCTCCATCCTCACCGGCCACTACTCGCTCGACGCGCTCATTCAGTGGGGCGGCTATCTGCTCCTCGTGGCCATCGTGTTCGCGGAGACGGGGCTGCTCATCGGCTGCTTCCTTCCCGGGGACTCCCTCCTCATCACCGCGGGCCTCCTCGCCGCCGCGGGCCATCTCAACATCTGGTGGATCAACGCGCTCCTCATCGCGGCGGCCATCATCGGGGACAGCGTGGGCTACGCCATCGGAACGCGGCTGGGCCCACGCATCTTCACCCGCGAGAAGTCGCTCCTCTTCAATCCCCAGCACGTGCTGCGCACGCGGCGCTTCTACGAGAAGTACGGGCCCAAGACCATCGTCATCGCCCGCTTCGTGCCCATCATCCGCACCTTCGCGCCCGTGCTCGCAGGGGTGGGCGTGATGGAGTACCGCCGCTTCCTCACCTACAACGTTCTCGGCGGCATCGGCTGGGTCGCCTCCATGAGCTGGGCGGGCTATCTCCTCGGCCAGACCGTGCCCAACATCTCCAAGCACATGCACGTCCTGGTGATCGTGATCATCGTGCTCTCCTGCGTGCCCATCGCGGTGGAGATCTACCGCGAGCGCCGCAAGACGGCTACGCGATCTTGATGATCCCCGGCTCCACCTGATCGAAGCGCGTGGCCACCTCGGGGTCGTGGCCCACCACCACGCGCTCCTTGGACCCCGCGAGGGCGTCGATGGTCTCGAAGCCCGCGAGCATCTGGGGCAGGTTGGTGATGATCTGCACGGGATCGCGCCGCTCGATGTTGCGGTAGAAGTGCGAAGCATCCGAGGTGAGCACCACCGTGCCCTTGGCCGTGGGCACCGAGACCACCTGCAGCCCCGCGGTATGTCCCCCCACCCAGTGCACCTTGATGCCGGGAGCGATCGCGGCCTCGCCGCTGACGAGCTTCACCCGGCCGCCGTAGTTGAGACGGACGAGCTGGGCGAGCGACTCGGGTAGGGCGAAGGATCGATAGTTCTCGTGCTGGCCGGCGATGCCCGTCCAGAACTCGAGCTCCTCCCGCTGCATCCAAAAGGTGCTGCCGGGGAAGTAGGGATAGCCGCCCCAGTGGTCCCAGTGCAGGTGCGAGACGAGCGTCACCGGCACCTCGGCCGCCTTCACCCCCACACGCGCGAGCATGTCCGCGGGGCTCACGAAGGCGCGGAGCTCCTTGAGCCGGGCGTCGGGCTCCGTGCACCCCGTGTCCACCACAATGGGATGAGGTCCGCCCAGGATGACCCAGATGAAGAAGTGCAGGGTGAGCGGCTTCTGCGAGGCCTCGCGGAAGAAGAACTGGCCTTCCTTGGTCTCCCGCTCACCGTACTTGAGGGCGTAGATCTGGTAGGTCGCGGTCATGACAATCTCCTCATTCACTCAGCCCTCGCCTCCTCGCTCGAAGCGAGCGCCTCAGCTCGAAGGGCAATGATCAGTAGCCGAGGGCGGCGCCGTCGCTGCGTGGGTCCGAGCCCCCGATCCGGGCGCCCGTGGCCGGATCGATGGTGATGCCGTGCGCGTGGCCTGCCCGCTCTTCCCACGCCGGCCAGCGATGCACGAGATGACCGCGGCGCTCGAGCTCGGCGAGGGTGGCCGCGGGGAAGCGGGCCTCGATGTTGAGGAGGTCGCGCGGGTCGCCGAGGGCGAAGCGGCCGGCGAGCCAGCGCGGAGCGGCCACCGCCTCCTGCACGTCGAGGCCGTGATCGATCATCGCGGTGTAGGCCTGGAGGTGAATCTGCGGCTGGCCGTCCGCCCCCATGCAGCCGAAGACCTGCCAGAGGGCGTCGTGCTTGAAGGCGAGCGAGGCGATCAGGGTGTGGAGGGGAATCTTCCCGGGCTCGAGCCGGTTCGGATGCGCGGGATCGAGGGTGAAGTACGCGCTCCGATTCTGAAGCACCACCCCGGTGCGGCCCGCCACCACCCCCGCGCCGTACACGCCGTACACGCTGTGGATGAGCGAAGCGGCGTTGCCTTCGGCGTCCACCGCACAGACGGCAACGGTGTCGCCCGCCAGGCTGCCGACCGGCGGCACGCGATCCCAGGGCAGCGCGCGCACGGGATCGAGTACGGCCCGTCGCTCGCTCGCGTACGCCTTGGACAGCAGCCTCGCCACCGGCACCTTGACGAAATCGGGATCGGCCAGGAGCTGATCGCGGTCGTGGAAGGCGATCTGCTTGGCCTGCACGAGGAGGTGCACGGCCTCCGGTCCCAGGCGATCGAGCCTGCTCAGCTCGTAGGGCTCGAGGAGGTTCAGCATCTGGAGCACGGAGAGGCCCTGCGTCGGCGGCGGCGTCTCGTAGATGGTGACGCCGTGATACGTCGTGGAGACCGGCTCGCCCCAGCGCGCGCGCTGCTCGCCCAGGTCCTGCTCGGTGAAGAAGCCGCCGTGCGCGCGGGAGTAGCGCGCCATCTCTCGCGCTGTCTCGCCCTCGTAGAAGCCGGCGCGGCCGAGGGCGCCGATGCCTTCGAGGGTGCGGGCGAGATCCGGGTTGCGCAGGTGCTGGCCGGACCGCGGGGCTTCGCCGCCGGGCAGGAAAATGGCCGCCGCCTCGGGGCACTCCGCGAGGACGCTCAGCGCCTCGCCCGTCCACCTCGCCAGGCGGTCCGTCACTGCGAAGCCGTCCCGCGCGCAGGCCACCGCGGGCGCGAGATCGCGAGCGAGGGAGAGCCGGCCGAGGGCCGCGTGCGCCTCGCACCAGCCATCGACGGCGCCGGGCGTGGTGAGGGTAGCGGGGATGATGCCGCGGCGGGGGATCTCCTGGAGGCCGCGGCGGCGGAACCACTCGAGCGTGCCCGAGGCGGCGGCGCGACCGCCCGCGTTCAAGAAGCGCACGACACGACGGCGCGCGTCCCAGATCACCCAGAACTGGTCGCCACCGACGCTCGTCATATGCGGGTAGACGACGGAGAGGACGGCGCTTACCGCGATGGCGGCGTCCACCGCGGAGCCGCCCACCCCGAGCGCGTCGACTCCGGCCGCGGAGGCGAGAGCGTGGGGGGAGACGACCATGCCGTGCGCTGCCGTGGTCGCCGGCCGAACCATCTCCACGTCCGCCTCCTTGCGCGAGCGGCGTCGCGCGGGATCAAAGCCGGGGAAGTGTAGCACGCTGAGCCGCGGCCCCGATCGGACGAGGCTACCGGAGGCCGCGCACGACCAGCCAGAGGCCGAGGAGGCCCAGCACCACGAGGATGACGCGGTTGAACGTGCGCTGCTCGAGGCGTTCCTGCACGACGAGCCCGAGCCCGAAGCCCAGCAGCGCGACCAGGGCCAGCCCGAGAGAGACGCCGACGAGGGAGGGGGAGAGGAGGCCGTAGTAGAACACCGCGCCGAGCTGAACCAGCTTGTAGGCGACGAACGTGAAGGCGACGGACGCGACGAACTCGTGCTTGCCGAGCCCCAGGGCGTGGAAGTAGATGACGAGGGGCGTTCCCGGCACGTTGGTGATCCCGCCCACGACTCCGGCCAGCAGGCCGGCCACCGGGGACAGCCACGGCTCCCAGCGCTTCGACACGTGCAGCGTAAGGCCGGTGGCATTCAGGGCCACGAAGCCGACGATGAAGAGGCCGAGGATCAGGGTCGCGGTGCGGGACGACAGGCCGACCAGGAGTCGAGTCCCGATGACGGTTCCCACCGCGCCGAACAGCAGCAGCACGGAGAATCGCCGGACGATGGCCATGGGGGCGCCGCGCCGGACGAACTGGATGCTGTCCATCACGATGTTGGGCAGGATGAGGACGACCACGGCCGCCTTCACGTCCATCACGAGGCTCAGGAGCGGGGTGCCGAGGGTGGGGAAGCCGAAGCCGATGGCGCCCTTGAGGAGGGCCGCCAGCAGGACGATGCCGCCCGCGAGGATCGCGCTCAGGACAGGAGCCGTCAGCGCGTCAAGCGCCGAAGAACCGCCCACATCTTGCGGTTGGCATCCACGAGGATGGTGCCCGGGCTACGAGCGAACGCGGTCATCGTGGGAAAGCGCGATCTCGTGATTGCCCGGGTCGAGGGCGGCCCACGCCGCCGGCGCGTGAAGCAGCGCCAGGACGAGGGCGACGGTCGGAAGCCTCAGAGGGTGCGCTCCATCCAGATGTCGGCGCGGCGGTTGTCGTTGTAGGGCGCGATCTCGCGGAAGCCGTTGGCGCGATAGAGACGCACGGCGGCGGCCAGCTTGGTCTGGCTATCGAGACGGAGGGCGCGGCAGCCGAGACTCCGTGCCTCGGCGAGGCTCGCGTCGAGCAGACGGCGGCCGAGCCCCTGGCCCTGACAGACGGGACGGAGCCACATCCGCTTGAGCTCGCCTACCCCGGCCTCGAGCACGCGCACGGCGGCCGTGCCCACGACCTCTCCCGCCGCATCCAGCACGAGGAGCAGCACGCCGCTCCGTCCGTCGTACTCCGCCCGCCAGTGGGCGATGTCGTGATCGAGCCCGTCAGGCTCGAGGCTGTCGCCGATGTAGGCCAGGTACTCCGCGAGCTCCCGCGCCACGGCGGGATGATCCTCCGGCCGCGCGCGCCTGATGGTAAAGCCGCCCGTCAGGCCCTCTTGCGGGCGTGCGAGGCGAGGCCGCGCTCCCACAGGTACTCCGTCTCCCGGCCCTTCTTGGCGACCCAGCGCGAGAGCACGAAGAGCAGGTCGCTCAGGCGATTGACGTAGGTCAGCGGCCAAGGGCTCACTGTCTCCGCGCGCGAGAGGGCGAGGATGCGGCGCTCCGCGCGGCGGCACACCGTGCGTGCCTGGTGCAGGTAGCCGGCCACGCGTCCGCCCCCCGGCAGCACGAAGGACTTGAGCGGCGCCAGGTCCTTCTGGCACTGATCCATGAGCGCCTCGAGCGCCTTGACCTCGCTCTCCCCGATCCGGTGCATGCCCTCGTACACCGCGTCCTCCGGCGTGGCCAGCTCGGAGCCCAGATCGAAGAGCTCGTTCTGGAGCTGACGGAACACGCCGTCCAGCCAGCGGGACGCCTTGCCCTTGCTGAGGCGCTCCGCGTTGAAGACGCGGGCGAGGCCGATGATCGAGTTGAGCTCGTCGATGGTCCCGTAGGCCTCGATGCGCGGGGAGTCCTTGGGGACACGGCGGCCTCCCACCAGCGCGGTCTCGCCCCCGTCACCGGTGCGCGTGTAGATGCGGGTGAGACGAATGGGCATGGAGAGCTCCTCCTGCGACGAGGCTAGCACACTGGTACACTCGAGGCATGAGCGACTGGCAGGCCAACCTGATCGACGACGACGCGGGGCTCGCCGCCATCCTCCAGGAGACGAAGCGCATCGCCGTCCTCGGCATGAAGACCGAGGCGCAGGCCGGACAGCCCGCCTTCTACGTGCCGCGTTACATGGCAGACGCGGGCTACGAGATCGTGCCCGTCCCCGTCTACTATCCCGAAGTCTACGAGATCCTGGGCGAGCCCGTCTACCGCAAGCTCGCCGAGATCCCGGATCCCGTGGACATGGTCAACGTGTTCCGCCGGGCGCATCACATCCCCCCGCATCTGCCCGACATCCTCGCCGTCCAGCCGCGCGTGGTCTGGATGCAGCTCGGCATCGGCCACGACGAGGTCGCCGAAGCGCTCGCCCGCGCCGGGATCAAGGTGGTGCAGGACCGCTGACTCATGGTCGACCACCGCCGGCTCCGGCGGTCAGGGGGAAGATAAGGGCCCATCTGCTTCGTTGGCGCCCTCGGCTGCGCGCTCAACGATGACGACGCCGTGCGCACGCTCGGGCTCGCTCATCGGGAGATCGCAGAACGCCCCGCTCGACCCAATAGAAGCGGCTACCCGGCTCCTGATCGCAGGCGAGATCCGCGTCCGCAGGCTGCGCGACCGTCAGCGGCCCGAGCGACACCAGGCCGGCCAGCAGAGCGAGCGCGATGCCGCGACGGCTCAAGAGAGGTGCGGCAACACCTTGGTGGCGAAGAGCTGAGTGCCGTCCGGGCGGGGCGCGTCCGCGAAGTTGACCGTGAGGCGACGGGCACCGCGTGTGAGGATGGCGCGAAGGCCGTCCGTGACCTGCGCCGGCGTGCCCGCGAGGCGAATGTCGCTCATGGGCCGGATGCCCGGCTGGTCCTTCATCCGCTCTACTTCGGCCTCGGTCTCCGCGACCAGAATACCCACGCGGACGACCTGGACGATCTGGTCGTAGTCGCGCCCAACGTCCTTGCAGTGCCCCTTGAGCACCTCCTGCTTGTGGGCGTAGGTGGCAAGATCGCGGAAGCTGTAGTTCCACCAGTCAGCGTGCTTCGCGACGGCGCGCAGCAGGTACTTCTCGCCGTGACCGCCCACCACCACGGGCGGGATGGGATTGGGTCGCGGCTCGCAGTAGGCGCCGGTGATCTGGTAGTGCTCGCCCTTGTAGGTCGCGGGTGCGCTCGTCCACATGAGGCGGATCAGCTCGATGGCCTCGCTCATCTGCGCGATGCGCACGGGAGTGGGCGGGAACGGCCAGCCGTAGGCGCGATACTCCTCCTCGTTCCAGCCCGCCCCGATGCCGAGGATGACGCGTCCGCCCGACAGCGCCTGCGCGGTGGCCACCATCTTGGCCAGGTGCGCGGGGTTGCGGAAGCTGTTGCAGAGCACCTCGTGGGTGCCGAGCTTGTCGGGATAGCGCGAGAGCGCGAAGGCGAGGAGGGTCCACCCCTCGGCGACCTTGTTCGCGCCATACTGCACGTGATCGGGGAACCAGAGCGACTCGAAGGGCGCCACCGTCTGGTCGAGATATGGAAACAGCTCCTCGACGAGCCGGGACCACACGTTGAGACCGACGGGCACGGGCATGGCCGCTCCTCAGAACCAGCGGGGCTTGTCGACGACGTTGCGCAGGGGCTGCCCACCCAGGAAGCGGCGGCTGTTCTCGAGGAGGATCTCGTAGCGGCGATCGTCGAGATAGGGGCCGAAGCCCGCGGTGTGCGGGGTGATGAGGACGCCGGGCATGGTCCACAGCGGATGGTCGGCGGAGAGCGGCTCGCGCTCGAAGACGTCGAGGCCGGCCCCCGCGATCTCGCCGGCCTGGATGGCGGCGGCGAGGTCGTCGAGCCGGGTGGTCATGCCACGGCCGATGTTGATGAAGAACGCCGTGCGCTTCATCCGCTGGAAGCGGGCGCGATGCATGAAGCCCTCGGTCTCCGGCGTGTGCGGCACGGTGAGAATCACGAAGTCGGCGCGCGGCAGGAGGGCGTCGAGCGCGTCGGGGCGATGCAGCTCGGCTACCCCGGGCGGCGCCTCCGCGCGCCGGGCGTCCACGCCGATCACGCGCATCCCGAAGGCGGCGGCGAGACGGGCCGCCTCCGCGCCGATGCCGCCCACGCCCACGATGAGGGCGGTTGCCTCGGGTAGGTGGATCACGCCCGTGTCGAGGGGATCGGGCCGCCACTCGCGCCGGAGTTGCCGCGCCAGGTAGTGATGCAGGCCGCGCGCGAAGGCGAGGACGAAGGCCATGATGTGCGCGCCGATGTGGTCGTTGTAGATCTCGCGGAAGTTGGTCACGACCACCGGATGCTCGATGAGCTCGCGGTAGTACCAGCCGGCGGGCGGGGCGGCCTGGGGGGCCTGGAGCCAGCGAAGCCGAGCGGCGCGGGCGAGCACGGCGCGCGACGGCGTCCCGTAGGCGGCCTCGGCGTCGGCGATGACCCGCTCGGCCTCCCCATCGTTCTCGGCCACGATGACGGACAGCTCGGGCTCCGCGGTGGCGAGGCGCTTCGCCCACTGGCGAGTGGTCGGCGTCTGCGGCGGCAACATGACGAGGGTGGGCATGGCCCTCGACATTACGCGATCGCCTGTGGTTCGGCAACGCCGTGTTGCCGTCGCGACCGGGAGCCACTGGTCGGTTGCCGGCAGCAGTACAATCCGGCTCACTACGATACGTCGCTGTAACGGAGTCAGGCGTTGCGCATCTCAAGCGAAAGGGCCTCCGATGCCGAGGCTGCCCACTCCCATGGTGCTCTAACGGAAGGAGGGCGCAGTGACCACGGTTGCCGAGCAGCTCATCCACGTCCTCCGCCAGGCCGGCGTCACCCGTGTGTACGGCGTGGTCGGCGACAGCCTGAACCCGTTCGTCGACGCGATACGCCGCACCGAGGGGATCGTCTGGATCCACGTCCGCAACGAGGAGGCGGGCGCCTTCGCCGCCGCCGCCGAGGCGCAGCTCACGGGCCGGCTCGCCGTATGCGCAGGCAGCTGCGGGCCAGGGAATACTCATCTCATCCAAGGGCTGTACGACGCGCACCGAAGCGGCGCCCCGGTCCTCGCCATCGCCTCGCACATCCCCACCGCGCAGATCGGTACCTCGTTCTTCCAGGAGACGCACCCCGAGCGGCTGTTCGTCGAGTGCAGCCACTACTGCGAGCTCGTGAGCCAGGCGTCCCAGATGCCTCGGCTCGCCCGCGTGGCGATCCAGCACGCGATCGGACGTGGCGGGGTCGCCGTGCTCGTCACGCCGGGCGACATCCTCAACCGGTCCGCGGAGCACCCGACGGGCGAGCACGCGCCGGTGACCGAGCGAGGGACGATGATGCCGCCGGATCAGCAGGTGCACGAGCTGGCCGACCGGCTCAACGCCGCCCGCACCGTGACGCTCTTCTGCGGCGCCGGTGTCCGCGGCGCCCACGACGAGGTGATGGCACTCGCCGGCAAGCTGGCGAGCCCCGTCGGGCACACCCTGCGGGGCAAGGAGTGGATCCAGTACGACAACCCCTACGACGTCGGGATGAGCGGGCTGCTGGGCTACGGCGCCTGCTACGACGCGACCCACGAGGCCGAACTGCTGGTCCTGCTCGGCACCGACTTCCCCTACGACGCGTTTCTGCCCCAGTGCCACACCGTGCAGGTCGATCACGATCTCGCCCGCCTCGGACGGCGGACGCCGCTGGATCTCGCCGTGCACGGCGACGTCGCCGCGACGCTGCGCGCCGTACTGCCGCGACTCGAGCAGAAGCAGGACCGGTCGTTCCTCGACGAGATGCTGCGCAAGCATGCGCGGGCGCTCGAGAACGTCGTCGACGCCTATACCCGACAGATCGAGGATCACGTCCCCAGTCATCCCGAGTACGCGGCGACCCTCCTCGACGAGGCGGCTGCCGATGACGCCGTCTTCACCGTCGACACCGGGATGTGCAACGTGTGGGCGGCGCGCTACATCACCCCGAACGGCCGGCGCCGCGTCATCGGGTCGTTCCTTCACGGGACGATGGCCAACGCGCTGCCGCACGCCATCGGGGCCCAGCTCGCGTACCCGGGGCGCCAGGTGATCTCGATGTCGGGCGACGGCGGCCTCGGGATGCTGCTCGGTGAACTGCTCACGGTCGCCCTCCACCGGCTGCCCGTGAAGATCGTCACCTTCAACAACTCGTCGCTCGGCATGGTGAAGCTGGAGATGCTCGTCTCGGGGTTCCCGGACTTCGAGACCGATCATGAGAGCGTGGACTACGCCGCGATCGCCAAGGCCGCCGGCATCCACGCCGTTCGCATCGAGCACCCGAGGGACATCCGGGCTGGACTCGAGGAGGCGCTCACCCATCCGGGGCCGGCCCTCGTCGATCTCGTCACCGACCCGAACGCGCTCTCCCTCCCCCCGCACATCAGCGCCACCGAGATGGCGGGCTTCGCGCTGGCGGCGACGAAGGTCGTGCTGAGCGGCGGGGTGGGCCGGATGCTCCAGATGGCACGGTCGAACCTGCGCAACATCCCGGGCGCGGCACGGCTGCGCTGAGAAAGGACTACGACCATGACAGCACACGGCGACCTCCCGCGCGGCATGGACCTGCTCACCCGCCAGGGTCTGAACAAGGGCACGGCCTTCACGGACGCGGAACGGACGGCGCTCGGCCTGCACGGACTGCTGCCGCCTCACGTCGAGACACTCGATCAGCAAGCGGTGCGCGCGTACGAAGCGTACCAGCGGAAGAACGATGACCTCGAGCGCCACATCTATCTGCGCGCGCCGCGCCTACGAGTGGCATGGCGCGGTAGCCGGCTGTAGCAGCGCACCCTTTGCCATGGTGTGTTGGCCCTGCCCGACTGCTGGCTTGGGTGGTGTACGGCGCAGCTGTCAAGATCCCAGACGGCTTGACTCGCCGCCGCGGCCACCCTAGGCTCTGGGATCGAGGCCGCCCGTCACGCGGCCCGCCCCAGGGAGGACGCGTCCATGGCGCTCACATTCCGCAAGCTGCATCCGCTGTTCGTCGGCGAGGTCAGCCCTGTCGATCTCCGGCGGGTGCACGACGAGGACACCCTCGCCCGCATCCGCGCCGGCATGGACGAGTTCGCCGTCCTCGTCTTCCGCGATCAGCCCTTCGACGACCACGAGCATCTCGAGTTCGCCCAGCGCCTCGACGGCGTCCTCCACACCAAGCTCGGCATCAGCGCGCTCCAGAAGAACCGGCTCGGCAACGAGGCCCTCGGCGACATCTCGAACCTCGACGAGAACGGCGAGATCATGAAGTCCGACCATCGCCGCCGCATGTATTCCCTCGGCAACCGGCTCTGGCATACCGACGCGTCCTTCCAGGACCCCGCGGGGCGCTACTCCATGCTCTCCGCCAAGGTGGTGCCGCCCGTGCCCGCGGACACCGAGTACGCCGACATGCGCGCGGCGTACGACGCCCTCCCCGCGGAGATGAAGGCGCGCTGCGAGGGGCTGCGCGTGCACCACTCCATCGCTTACTCCCGGCAGACCCTGGGCTTCGACTTCTCGGAGAGCGAGCAGGACGCCCTCAAGGGCGCCATCCATCCGTTGATTCGCACCATTCCGCGCTCGAAGCGGCGCTCGCTCTATGTCGCCTCCCACGCCTCCCGCATCATCGACTGGCCGGTGCCGGAAGGCCGGCTCTTCCTGCGCGAGCTGATCGAGCACGCGACGCAGCGCCAGTTCGTCTATCGGCACGAGTGGCGGGTCGGCGACCTGGTGATCTGGGACAACCGCGCCACCATGCATCGCGCACTGCCTTTCGACGACACGCGGTACAAGCGCGAGCTCCGGCGGGTCACCACCCTCGACGTCCCCGAGCCCGCCGCCGTCGCGGTCTCCGGCAGGTCCTGAGACGGGCGCTCAGTCTCCGGAGGCGTACACCAGCGCGGCGCTCGCGCGCAGCAGGTCGGCGCGGCTCTGGATGTCGGTGAAGCGCGCCCGCGCCAGATCGCGCTGGGCCGCGAGCAGGTCCAGCACGGTGGCGAGCCCCGCCGACCGGTAGGACTCGAGGGTGGCCGAGTAGGCCTCCTCGGAGGCGGCGAGGAGGGCGAGGGCGAAGTCTCGCTTCCCCAGCGCCGTCTTCACGTCCGTGTAGGCCTGCCACACCTGGCGGATGACGCGCAGCTCGAGCTCAGCCACCTCCGCCTCGGCCGCCCCGCGCTGCGCCGTCGCCTCCCTCACGCGATTCTCGCGATCGAAACCGTCGAACAACGTCCAGTTCAGGGTGAGAAAGGCGCCGTACGTCTGCTGCTGGAAATTGAACGGACCGGTATTGCCGAAGGTGTAATGACTGAAGTCTCCCCCGATCGAGCTCGACACTCCTATCTGGGGCATGAACTGGGCCCGGGCCTGCTTCATCTCCGCCTCTCTCGCGCGCAACGCGGAGAGCCGCGCCGCCAGGTCGGGCCGGCGCACCAGGGACCGGTCCATCACCTGGTCGACCGTGGCCGGCAGATCGGTCGGCAAGGGGACCGCGCCGAGGTCGGCCACCTTGAGCGGTACGGTGGGCGGGATGCCGATGCTCTCCGCCAGACGGGCCCGCGCATCGGAGACCTGTCCCGCGGCGTCCTGCACGTCGAAGGCGGCGCGGGCGCGCTCCTGTACGGCAAGGAGAAGATCGGGACGCGTGGCCAGCCCCTGCTCGGCTCTGGCCTGCACGGCGTCCGCAACTACGCTGGCCTGTTCCAGGGTCACCTGCGCCGAGGTGAGACGGGCCCGACTCGCGTCGAGAGCGAAGAAGCTTTCGGACACGCGGAAGGCGACCTCCTGGTGCTTGCGGTTGAAATGGAGATTGGCCGCCATGACTTCCCAGCCCGCCCGCTCCACGGCGGCGCTACGCCGGCCGAAGTCGAGCAGGATCCACGAGAGCTGGAGGCTGGGGGTGGCCTCCGGACCCGTGACCGGCACGCCACCATTGTCACGGGGGCCGGCCTTCTCGATCACTCGCGAGGTGCCGGCCGCGGCCACGGCGGCCAACGTCGGGAACCAGGCACTCTCCGACCGCCCCAGCCGCGCGGCGGCCGCGCGCGCCTCCTCCCAAGTACGCCAGGTCTCGGGATTGAGCCGCTGGGCGAGGTCGATGAGATCGGCGAGGCCGTGCTCCTTGTCCGGATCGATCTGCACTTCCTTGTTGAGACGATCGATGAGCACGGCGAGGCGGGGCTGCTTGTTGCCGTCGGTGGCGCGCCAGGGCGCGACGGGCGTGGGCGGCGCGGCCGCGAAGGGATCCCAGGCCGCCGAGAAGGGCATGTGGCTGCAGCCGGTGGCGCCGAGGACACTGCCGAGGGCCAGCGCGGCGAGGATGCCGCGAGCCGGGCGACGGGCGGCCCGAACGGCGAGCCGCCGGGGCAACGTGTCATGTCCGATCGACGTGGTTAGGTCTCCGCTCTCGTCGAGCGCAGTATAGCCTATCGCCTATTGACGGCGGAGCTTGCGGCGCGCGTGCGCCCGGCGCTATGCTCGCTCATCGTGATCGCGACACTGATCGCGCGCAAGGACTGGTGGTTGCGCTGCTCGCTCGTCGCCGTCGCGTGCATCCCCGCCGCTGGCTGTGATCCCATCATCAGCATCCAGGGATCGTTCTTTCCGGCGTGGATCATCTGCATGACGGTGGGCGTCGTCCTCACCGTGCTGTGTCGCCAGCTCCTCGCCACGACCGGGCTCGAGCCGCACCTTGGCCCGCTCCCCCTCATCTACCCGAGCCTCTGGCTCTTCGTGACGCTCCTCACCTGGCTCCTCTTTTACCGGACCTGAGGTGAGCGAGCCCGCGCCCGCCGAGGCCCCCGAGTCCACCTCGCGCAGGCTCCCCCTGCCCGTCCTTGGCCGCATCGTGGGCATCGTCATCGTGGTGGGCGCCCTCGTGGTGTCGGCGCTGGCCTGGCGGCTCAGCGACGTGCACCCCAGGACCGACGATGCCGCGGTGCGCGCCAACGTGGTGGGGATCGCTCCCCACGTGAGCGGCCCCATCGTGGAGCTCCACGTGGTCGACAATCAGCGGGTGCAGGCGGGAGACCTCCTCTTCGTCGTCGATCCGCGTCCCTACGAGGCACGGCTCACCCGCGTGCGGGCGGAGTTCGCCCTGACCCGGAAGGAGGTCGAGGCCCAGGAGCGGGCGATAGGCTCGGCGGCGGCGGAGGTGACGCGCCGCGAGGCGGGGCTCAAGGCGGCGGAGGCCGACCTGGTGGGGAAGGAGACCATGCCCCCCGCCGTCGATGCCGAGATCGCGCGCCTCGAGGCGGAGCGCGCGGCCGTCGAGGCTTCGGTAGTCCGTCTCGAGGCGGAGCGCGACTACGCGGAGGACTACCTCAAGCGCGTGGAGCCGCTCCTCGCCAAGCAGTTCGTCACCGCGGACCGGGTGAGCGAGGCCCGCAGCAAGCGCGACGCGGCGGTGGCCGCAGTGCGCGAGGCGCAGCGCAAGCGGGTGGCGGCGGAGGCGGCGGTGGTCGAGGCGCAGAAGCGGAGGCAGGCGGCGGTGGCCGGCGTCAGCCAGGCTCGCGCGGCCCGCGGGAGCGCCGCGGTCGGCATCGACCAGGCGCGGGAAGATCGCTCGCGGGCCCAGGCCCTGCTCGCCCAGTACGCTGACCGCAACGCGCGGCTCGCCGCGGCCGAGGCGGCGGTGGAGAGCGCCGAGCTCGACGTGGGCTACTGCCGGGTGCGCGCGCCCTTCGACGCCTACGTGACGAATCTCAACATCACGGTGGGCGAGTACGCGCGACAGAGCCAGCAGGTGTTCGCCCTCGTCGACGATCGCGCCTGGTACGTGATGGCGAACTTCCGGGAGACCTACGTGGGGGTGATCAAGCCGGGGATGGCCGCCGAGGTGTTCCTGATGAGCTATCCGAACCGGCGTTTCCGCGGCGTGGTCCAGGGTATCGGCTGGGCCAACTATCCCGAGGAGGGCCCCACGGTGGGCGTGCTGCCCAACGTGCCGCGCACCCTCAACTGGGTGCGCCTGGCCAGCCGCTTCCCCGTGCGGATCCTCCTTGAGGAGCGCGACCCCGAGCGGCCGTTCCGCATGGGCGCCACCGCCGTGGTCACCATCAAGGGACGGTGACGCTCCTCTCCTTCCTTCAGCGCGAGCTGGCGCCGACGCCCGGTCGCCTGCGCGCCACCCTCCGCATCGTGGTGGGCGCCCTCGCCGCCGTCCTCGCCACCGTCGCCATCGGCGCGGACGAGTTCCCTCACGGCCACTGGGCCATCACCACCATCTTCACGGTCAGCCAGGCGGACGCGGGCGCCTCCGTGCGCAAGTCGCTCCAGCGCATGGTCGGCACGCTCGTGGGGGGCGGCCTCGGCATCCTCGTGGTCGCCGCCTTCGCGGATCTGCCGTACGTGTACGTGCCCGTTCTCTGCGTCGTGGTCGGCATCGGCATCTTCGCCTCGCTGACCACGACCTCGCCCTACGTGATGCTCCTGGGCTCGTTCACCTTCGTCCTCGTGACCTTCTTCCCCCCCGGCGCCAACGCGAGCGCGGCCATCGAGACTGGACTCTGGCGCGTGGTCGGCATCGCTCTCGGCGTGATCTGCGGCACGGGGGCCCAGCTCTTCCTGTGGCCCGACGATCCTGAGGCCAAGCTGAGGCAAGCCCTCGCCGCGCGGCTGCGCTCGGTAGCCACCGTGATGGGCGCGCTGGCCGTGCGGGAGGACCGCGGCGACGACGCGCCTCCCCTCCCCGTCCTCGCCAACGAAGATCTCACCGTGGAGCTCGATCTCCTCGCTAACGCCGAGGCCTTGCATCCCTCCCTGCGCCAGCGTCACACCGAGCAGCTCAGCCTCATCGTGGAGGCGGACCGCCTCCTGACCACGGCGGTGTGGCTCGGGGCCGCCTCGCGCGATTGGCCCGCCACCCCCAACGAGAAGCGTCGCCGCAGCCTCGACGAGCTGAGCGCCGAGTGCACCCGGCTGGCGGATGCTCTGGACGCGGGACGGCCGCCGGCCCCGCTGCCGCCGCCGGAGCTGCACGTCGCCGAGGAGGGCGGAGACGTCGCCGGCCTGCGCCCGTTCCTCGAGGACACGCGGCTGTCGCTGTCCCGCGTGCGGGAGGCGCTGGGGTTTCTCGATCCCGCTCGCCCGGTCACCGTCGCCGCGCTGGACGCCCCGGCCGCCACGCCCTTGCTGACCCCGGCCTTCTCGCTCAAGAACACGGCGGCCATCGCGCTCGCCTTCAAGGCGGCCGGCGGCCTCCTCCTCTGCTACGTGCTCATGCACGCCCTGGCCTGGGCGGCCATGGTCACCGCCGGCGTCACCGTGGTCCTCCTGAGCCAGACCAGCTTCGGGGCAACGCTGCAGAAGTCGACGCTTCGTCTGGGAGGCGCGATCCTGGGCGGCGCCCTGGGCATCCTCACCATCGTCGTGGCCATGCCGAACATGACCACCATCGGCTCGCTCCTGATCGTGGCCGGCGTGGGCTTCGCCATCGCGGCCTGGATCACCGTGGGGAGCTCCCGCATCTCGTACATGGGCTTGCAGACCGGCATGGCCTTCGCCATGTGCGTCACCGATCCCTCGGGGCCGACCACGAATCTCACCACGGGCCGCGATCGCGTCCTGGGCATCCTCGTCGGAGTGATGGCCATGCTGCTCGTGAACGTCGTACTGGGAGTCGTCCGGGCGCGCTTCGCCATGTGGGCTCCGCTGGGCCGGGCCCTGCGAGCGCTGGCCGAACTGGCCCGCCTCGCTCCGGAGACGCGCGCGTACCGCGCCCAGCTCGACCACGCGGTGCGCACCCGCTCCTCGGTCTACACCGAGCTCGCGGCCACCCTCCGCACGGCCAACGAGTCGTCGCTCGAGCTCGACGAGCACGAGAGTCGCGCCGAGCGCGAGTGGGTGAAGCGGCTCACCGTCCGTGCCCAGACGGTGTTCCTCGCCCTCCTCGCGCTCATTCGCCACCGCCTGGCCCCCGGCTTCCCCATCCTGCCCGCACCCGTGCAGGAGGCCATGCGAGACCTCGACCGCGGTGTGGGCGAGGCGCTGGACGCCCTCGCCGAGCGGATCGACCGGCGGCCGGCCCGCCCCCTTCCCGATCTGGCACGACGGCTGGACGCGCTCGAAGCCCTCACGCCGTCCGCCGACGAGAGCTTCGCGGCCGACGACGGCGCCACGGTCGTGCGACGGGCCCAACGCGACCACGTCGTGATGGCCCGCGGCGTGGTGCGCGAGGTGAGTCTGCTCGAGGCCGACGTCGACGCCGCCCTTGCCATCCGCCCGCCCGGACCGTAGTCGAACCGCAACACCGCCTTCGCAACCCTGTCACGCGCGGCTGGTAGAAGGGAACGCGCACAGGACCATCCCTCACCACACGCGGAGGAACTCGTGAGCTTTCGACTCGTGGCCGCCATCGTCGCCCTCGTCCTCGGCGGGAGCATCCCAGCCCTCGCCGGTCCCGCCTTCGTGAACGGCATCACCGTACCCGCCGACACCCTCGATCTGTCCGGCGATCCCATCGCCCTCAACCAGCGCCTCGGCATGTTCTCCGATCTCTACTACGATCCCAATCGCAACCAGTGGTGGGGGCTCAGTGATCGCGGGGCGGGCGGCGGCACTCTGCCCTACGACACCCGCGTGCAGCAGTTCACCATCGACATCAACCCGAGCACGGGCGCCATCTCCAACTTCCACGTGGTCCAGACCGTGGAGTCCAGTGCGACCTCGGTACCTTCAACAACTGGTTCTCGATCAACGCCGACGGCTCCGTGGGCAGCGCCTTCCTCGGATCCACGAGCGGCTTCGCCCTCATCCCCGGGGTCCTCTACGCCTTCAAGAGCGTGGGGACGGATCTGGCCGACTACGTGGGCCCCGTCCCCCTGCCCGCGACGTGGTCATTCCTCCTCGCGGGCCGCGGCATGATCGTCTTGCAGGGCCGGCGGCGCTCCTGAGCGGCCTCGCGCGGCTCTCACTGGACCACCTCGTTCGCGCGCGGGAGCGCCGACGGCGGGACGGTCAGGTCGAGAGGGCGAGATCCTTCAGGAACACCTCCTTCCCCGTCCGCGACGACTCGTAGATGGCCATGTTGATGGCCAGCGACACGCGCGCGTCCTCACCGGTGAGGACGGGGTCGCGGTCCTCGCGGATCGCGTCGACCATGTCCTGGAGCTGGATGCGGTGGCGCACCTGCGGGTACGACCAGGGATCGTCGATGTCGCCGATGGCGAACTGCTTCTCCACATCCGGCACCGTCTGTCCCCCCACGTTCCAGAACAGGATCTGGTCGTACTGCGCGTTGGCCACGATGGTGCCGTGATCGCCGTGGAGCTCGAGCCGCGACTTGAGAGCGGGCTTGATCGAGGAGGTGCTCTCGATGACGCCCATGGCGCCATTCTCGAAGGACACGAGGGCGGTGGCGGTGTCCTCCACCTCGACGGCGTGCTGGTTGGTGGCGACGCGTCCGATCACCGACCGCACCGGTCCCACCACGTACTGGAGCAGGTCCACGATGTGGATGGACTGCGTCATGAGGCAGCCGCCGCCCTCCAGGGCCTTGGTCCCCCGCCACTCCGCGGAGTCGTAGTACGCCTGCGTACGGCTCGACTTGTCCACGGCATCCGCGAGGAAGACGCGGCCGAGGGCGCCCGACTGCACCGCCTCCTTGAGCCGCGCCGCCACGGTGCCGAAGCGCATCTGGAAGATCACCCCGAGCTTGATCCGGTGGGCGCGGCAGAGGCGGATCATCTCGTCCGCGCGCGCGAGATTGACGTCGAGCGGCTTCTCCACGAGGAGGTGCTTGCCCGCCGCCACCGCCGCCCGCACCACCTCGAGGTGCGTGCCCGTGGGAGTGAGCACGCAGACCACGTCCACCGCGGGATCGCGGCAGAGTTCGCTGAAATGCGTGTAGACGCGCGGGACGGACCACTCACGGGCGAAGGCCTGGAGTCGCCCGGGATCGCGCGAGCAGGCGGCGACCAGCCGGCCCCCGAGCACGTGACGCAGCTCCTTGGCGTGAAAGCCCCCCGCCATGCCCGTGCCCACCAGCCCGAATCCGATCTCGCCGTTCGTCACCGTGGAAGCTCCTTCAGTGGAGGATCTTGTCGAGGAAGGCGCGCCCGCGTTCCGTGCGGGGCCGGCTGAAGAACTCCGCGGGAGGGGCGTCTTCCACCACGCGGCCCTCGTCCACGAAGACCACGCGGTTGGCCACCGCCCGCGCGAAGCCCATCTCGTGGGTGACCACGAGCATGGTCATGCCCTGCCGGGAGAGCGCCGTCATCACGTCCAGCACCTCGCTGATCATCTCGGGATCGAGGGCCGAGGTCGGCTCGTCGAAGAGCATGACCTCGGGCCGCATGGCCAGCGCGCGGGCGATGGCCACGCGCTGCTGCTGCCCGCCCGAGAGCTGGGCGGGATAGGCCTGGGCCTTCTCGGGGAGGCCGACGAGGGCGAGGAGACGCCGTGCCTCCTCCGCGGCGCGCTCGCGCGGCTCGCCGAGGACGTGCACGGGCCCCGCCGTGATGTTGCCCTCGGCCGTGAGATGCGGGAAGAGATTGAACTGCTGAAAGACCATGCCGATGCGTCGGCGATGTCGCGCCACCTCGGCGTCGCGCAGCTCCACGAGCCCCCGCGAGGTCTCGCGATAGCCGATGAGCTCCCCGCACACCCGCACGGTGCCGCGCTGGACCGCCTCGAGGTGATTGAGGCAGCGGAGCAGCGTGCTCTTCCCGGAGCCGCTCGGCCCCACCACCACCACGACCTGGCCGCGGCGGACGTCCAGGTCGATCCCGCGCAGCACGTGCAGGGAACCGTAGAACTTGTGGACGCCCACGGCCTGGACGGCGAGGTCGGTCGACGCCATCAGCGCGCGTCCTGCTCGAGGAGCGTCCCCTCAATGGCGCGGGACGGCCGGCCCGGGGCGGCGCCGTACGGACGACCGAAGTGCGCCTCGAGGCGCCGCTGCACGAGCCCCCACAGCGTAGTCATGGCGAGGTAGTAGCAAGCGGCCACGATGAAGATCTCCAACACCTTGAACTCGAGCTGGATCAGCATCTGCGAGCGGCGCAGGAGCTCTTCCAGCGAGATCACGGAGGCGAGCGAGGTGGTCTTGAGGAGCCCGTTGAAGTTGTTGCCGAGCGGGGGCATGATCACCCGCGCTGCCTGGGGCAGGATGACCACGCGGAGCATGGTCCAGTACGGCATCCCCACGCCGCGGGCGGCGTCGAACTGCCCGCGCGGCACGGAGAGGATGCCCGCGCGGATGATCTCCGCCAGGTACGCGCCTTCGTTGAGGCCGAGCCCGATGAGGGCGGACTGGATCACGGTGAGGCGGAGGCCAAGCTGAGGCAGCCCCGTGTAGATGATGATGAGCTGGACGAGGAGCGGCGTGCCGCGCATGAGCCAGATGTAGAAGCGGGCGACGTCGCGCGGCACGCGATACCGCGAGAGGCGCATGAGGGCGGCGCCGAGCCCCAGGCCGAGCCCGATGGTCATCACGGCCACGGAAAGCCATACCGTGGTCCACGCGCCCTCGAGCAGATACGGATTGAGTAGGTACTTCTGGAACGCCGCCCAATCCCAGCCGGCCATCGCGCGCGGGCTCCGCCTACGGCAGATCGGGGCCCTTCAGCTCCAGCGTCTTGCCCGCCACCTTGGCCACTCCGTAGCGGTCGAAGAGCGCGTCGTAGGTGCCGTCAGCCTTCATGTCGTTCATCACCTTGAGCACGGCCTGGGCGAGATCCTTCGACTTGGCGGCCACGGTGGCGGGCGAGCCCGCGATGCCGGACAGGGCGCGCTCGAACTCGCCCTTGTCCTGATAGAACTTCGCCACCGCGTCCACGCTCACCACCGCCTCCACCTGCCCCGCGCGCAGGGCCTGGTAGGACTCCGCGAAGGTGTTGAAGGTCTTGATGTCCATGGGCTTGGCGCCGGCCTTGACCTGCTCGTCGTTGATGCGCCGGATCTGCCGCTCCTCGTAGCCGCCGATCTCCACGGCCACCGGACGCCCGGCGAGGTCCGTGAGCTGCGTGATCTTCTTGGGATTGCCTTTGGGCACGGAGACGCTGATGGCCTGCAGCTCATAGGGAATGAGGTACATGATCTTGGCACGCTCGGGTGTGAAAAAGAGCCCGGTCACGATGAGGTCCCAGCGGCCGCCCTGCAGCCCGGGAATCTGCGCGTCGAACTGGATGTTGACCCAGTTCATCTCGAGCCCGAGCCGCTTGGCGATCTCGTTGCCGAGCTCGATGCGCATGCCCTGGAGATTGCCCTTCTCGTCGATGTACTGCACGGGCGGCAGGGTGGCGTTGGTGGCGACCACGAGCTTGCCGGGTCGCACCACCGCGGGCGGCGTCACCACGGGCAAGGTCGGATACTTGGCGGCCTGCGTCCCCGCCGCGGCGGGCAGGGCGAGCAGGGCCAGAGCCATCAGCAACGACGTGAGACGCGTGCCTCGACTCTGCATCGCGCTTCCTCCTCTGGGCTCACGGGGCGTGGACGTCGCGGGGTCAGCCGGCTGGTCGACGACAGCGCTGACGGGCCAGAAGGCTCCCCCTATCTACCACGAATCGAGCGGCGCGCGCGACGATCAGCGGCCGCGGAGCGCGGCAAGGGAGGCTTCGAGGGCGGCCGCTTCTTCGTCGGTGAGGGCAGCGGCGCCGAAGCGGCAGCGCTCGTAGGCGTCGGTGAGGCGCGCCACCGCGGCGGCCACGCCGGGAATTGCCGCCTCCACGCGGAGGGAGAACTCCCGCGCCGTCTCGGTGGGGCCGCGCCGATAGCCTCGACGGGCGAGGGTGCGCAGGGCCCGCATATAGAAGCGCGGCACGCTGGCGGGGGCGACGCGCCCGGCGGGCCCCGGCGATCGGCGCCACAGCCACCAGCCCGCGACGACGAGGGCGGCCACCGAGACGGCCACCACGCCCCGGGGAAGCCGTCGCGCCGACTCGAGCCAGCCGTGGGGGCCGCCGCGCCACTCGCTGGCGCCGCGGTGCATGGAGGCAGCCACGCTGACCTGGTCCTTGAGACTCCAGTTGACGACGTAGCGGTACCAGCGCATGCGCACGGCATCGACGTAGAGGCTCCAGATCGACGGCCGGGCCTCGTCGAGGGCCGCCCGCGGCGAGGGATCGAGGGTGACCCAGCCCGCGCCCTCGAAATAGGCCTCGACCCAGGAGTGCGCGTCCTTCATACGCACCATGAAGTAGCGGCCGTAGGGATTCCACTCGCCGCGCTGGAAGCCCGCCACCACGCGAGAGGGCACGCCCACGCTCCGGAGCATCACGGCCAGCGAGGCCGCGAAGTACTCGCAGTTGCCGGAGCGGCGGACGAAGAGGAATTCCTCCAACGGGTCGAGCGAGGTCTCTCGCTTGAGCACGAGGGTGTAGGTGAAGCGCTCGGAGGAGAGGTACTGATTGAGGCGGAGGGCCGCCTCGTAGGGGCTGCGGCTGCCCGCCGTCACCTCGCGCGCGAGGTCGCGGATGCGCGGATGCACGGGCGGGAGCCGGAGGAAGCGGCCGAGGCCGCGGGGCACCGTCTCCACCGGCCATTCGCTCGGCCGGAGGCCGCGCGGCGGAGTCAGCTCGAGCTCGGAGTCCGCGGCGTACTGGAGCCGCGTCGATACCGCGGGGAGGACGACGCTGCCCATGTCGTCCATGGCTACCGCGGTCGCGCCCAGCTCGAGGCGGAGGGCGCGGGGCGCCACGAACACCGCGTCGGCCCCGATGGGATCGAGCAAGATCTCCTGGCGCACGATGAGGCCGTTGCCCTGCGGCGAGGCGAGGGCAAAGTCGCCCGAGGGCTCCCGGCGCAGGAGCATGCGCTGGCGCGGCCCGGCCTCCCACACGCGGCCGTCGAAGTGATCGAAGGCGAGCCCGCGCCAGCGGAGGTTGGGCAGGAGCTGCGGCTCCTTGATGCCGTCGGGGAAGCGCACGCGCATCACCACCGTCTGGTCGGACTCGATCTCTCCGTACGCGCCCAGCTCCACGCGCTCGCTGAAACCCGAGATGCGCCGGCCCAGCTCGGCGCGGAAGGGCAAGGTCGCCTGCCCCACGCGCGGAATGACGAAGAACATGAGGCCAGCGAGGGCGAAGGTGCCGGCGGCAGCCACCAGCGACATGCGGAAGAGCGGGCTCCGCGGCCCGATGCCTCCCGCCAGCTCCGCCCCCGTCCGGGCGCGCTCGGACTCCGCCACGAGGTGATGGAGGATGAGCATCCAGGTGCCGAGCACGAGGAAGGCGATGAAGACGAAGAGGAAGCTCACGTTGAAGGTGACGACGGAGGCGGCCACCAGCATGAAGAAGGAGAGGAAGCCCGCGTCGCGGAGGTCCTTGAGGGAGCGCCGACGGAAGAGCCGAAGAAGGATGAGGAAGAGGAGGAGATGCACCATGCCGTCGAGCAGGTTCTTGGCGAGGTAGAGAAGATCGATGCCGATGGCGAAGGCCGCGGTGGTGACGAGAGCCCAGCCGAAGACGGAGCGCACGGGCATGCGATCGCGGACCTGGTCGATGGCCCAGCTTCCGATCAAGGCGAGGGCCAGGATGACGCCGCCCAGCGGCTCGAGGAACCCCGCGAGGAGGAGGGCGACCACGCCCACCCCCACGAGCAGATAGGTGACGAGGCGGAGCGCGAGGAGGGCGGACATCAGTCGAGATCCACCTGGGCGTCCCGAAAGACGAGGAGCGCGGACATCAGTCGAGGTCGACCTGGATTTCGCGGAGGGCGCCCGTCCCGCGTCCCGCGCCCTCGTCGGGGATGCGGAGCGAGACGCCGGGCTCGTAGAGGGCGAGCGCGGTGAGGATGCGCCGCGCCTGCCCGGGCCCGCGCCCGAGCCGTACGAAGAGGCCCGGGCCCACCAGCTCCACCCCCGCGCCC
Source organism: Candidatus Methylomirabilota bacterium (assembly GCA_046723845.1). Classification (GTDB taxonomy): domain Bacteria; phylum Methylomirabilota; class Methylomirabilia; order Rokubacteriales; family CSP1-6; genus AR37. The sequence continues at coordinate 71,772 of JBKOVG010000150.1, forward strand.
GCGCGCGCGAGGTGAGCGGCGAGCGAGGCGGCCTCGGACAGCGCCGTCTCCAGCCGCGCGGCGTTGCGGGCGCCTCCGCCCGTGAGGACGACGCGTGTGTCCTCGGTGGTTTCGGCCTCCATCTCCCGCACGAGGAGCGACTGGAGCTTGGCGCTCGTCCGCCAGTGGATGTGGCGGGGGTCGTCGCCCGGACGATAGCTGCGCAGGTTGTAGAGATCGTGGCCGCGCCCGCGGCGGCGCACGGCGGAGGTGCCCGCGCCCACCAGCTGATGCAGGGTCTCCGTGGGCAGCGGCCGCACCGCGGGGAAGACCAGCACCTCGCGCTCCAGCGTGACCCGGCTCGCCTTGAGGAAGAGACCGAAGGGGAAGCGCGTGGTCACGCGCACGCCGGCCAGCCGCTGGCGCCCTCGCGTGGGCAGCGTGTCTTCCCACGTGAGGAGACGGTCGCAGCCCGCCTCGAGGCGGGGGAGATAGATGAAGCGTGTGGGCCCGCCCCGCCCGAGCAGCTCGAGCGTGATGGAGTACGAGGTGAGCCAGCGCTTGGTGTTGCCGAGGACGGCGCCGAAGAGGGCGGGGGTGCCCGCGTAGATCTCTTCCGGCATGTCGGCCTCGAGGCGAAGCCCGCGCATGGACTGCTCGGAGAGCACACCGGAGACCACGATGAGGCTCAGGAGCAGCGAGACGAGGAGGTAGAGCAGGTTGTTGCCGGTGTTGATGGCGGCCACGCCGATGCCGATGACCACGAGCAGACACCACCAGCCGTCGCGGGTGGGCCAGATGGTGCGACGAGGGCGGAACGGCCGCCACCACCACTCGCTCTCCTTGAGCCACGGCGGCAGTGTGGGCCACTTCATGACGGCGGGGTGAAGCTCAGCGCGGGACGGGAACGTCCTGGACGATGGCGCGCAACACGGTCTCGGCGTCCATCCCACCACCCTGGCCGCCGCGGCCCTTCAGCATCACGCGATGGGCGAGGGCGGGCACGGCCAGGCTCTTCACGTCGTCGGGCACGAGGTAGTCGCGGCCGTCGGCGAGCGCCTGCGCGCGCGCCGCGCGCAGGAGGGCGAGGGAGCCACGCGGGCTCACCCCGAGAGAGAGGAGGGAGGAGGAGCGCGTGGCGGTGACCAGGGCCATGATGTAGTCGAGGATCGACTCGTCCGCGCGCACGCCGTCCGCCTCTTCCTGGAGCGCCATCACGTCCTCAGCCTCGAGCACGGGCATCAGCACGTCGAGGCTGGGCTGGCCCGCCCCGCGCAGCACCGACTTCTCGTCAGGCGCATCGGGGTAGCCCACGCGAATGCGCAGGAGGAAGCGGTCGAGCTGCGACTCGGGTAGCGGATAGGTGCCTTCGTGCTCGCGCGGGTTCTGGGTCGCCAGCACCATGAAGGGGCGCGGCAGCGGATAGGTCGAGTGATCCATCGACACCTGCGCCTCGTTCATGGCCTCGAGGAGGCTCGACTGCGTCTTGGGCGTGGTCCGATTGATCTCATCGGCGAGCACGATGTTGGTGAAGAGGGGGCCGGGCTTGAACACGAACTCGCTCTTCTCGGGCTCCCAGATGCTGACCCCGATCACGTCCGAGGGCAGCATGTCCGACGTGAACTGGATGCGCTGGAAGCCTATGCCGATGGAGCGGGCGAGCGCGGCGGCCAGCGTGGTCTTGCCCACGCCCGGCACGTCCTCGATGAGGAGATGGCCGCGGGCGAGGAGACCAACCACGGCGAGCCGGATCACCTGGGGCTTGCCGACGAGTGCGCGGGCGACGTTCTGCTCGAGCCGGCGGATCAGGTCGACCGCGTTGAACATGGACTTCCACTATACACTGGCCGCTCCGGGGACCGGCGCGATCGCCTTGAGAATAAATTGCGCATGGTCTGGCCCGCTCGACCGAATCTGCAATCCACTTGCCAGACCACTTCCGTTGCTCGCGGGCTCGCCCGGGATCGGCGATCCGCCGTCTAGCGCGTCGATTCGTCCTCTCGAGCCCGCGGCATGGGCAAGGGCAAGCGACAGCCCTCGACACCACACCTGCCATTCCCGAGCAGTGCCCTGATTCTCCTTGACTCGCGCGGGCCTCTGCAGCATCTTCGCCGCACTCGCGGGCAGCGCCGCCGAGCGAGCCGCCCCGAGTTGACCCTGATCTCTTTCCTTCGCTCCTCGCGCCCTACGATCCCCTGAGCGCGCAGCCCGAGATCCGCCTCGCCCCGCCGAGCTGGGCGCATCCCTTCGGCACCGAAGCGACACGCTCCGCGACGCCTGGGATCCCAAGCTCCGCCGCAAGGGCTGAGGGGCGCGATCGCGCCGTCAGCGCAGCGCGGGCACCGCCACCGCGCCGCCCGGACGCGCGCCCGTCCCCGAGGCGGGAACGGGCAGGAGGATCAGCGGCACCTTCGATGCGAGAGCAACGCGCCGGAGCTGCCAGGCGCGCACGCGTTCCCAGATCCTCGAGTCGAGCGGGGCGGCCAGCACGATCAGGTCCGCGCCGAACGCCTCGGCCTCGAGGGACAGCTCGGTCGCCGGGCGCCCGAAGCGGATCACCGTCTCCACGGGCACGCCCTCCAGGCTCACCGCCAGGGCGTCGAGACGCGCCTGGGCGGCCCCGCCGATGCGTGCCATCTCACGATCGGTGTCCGCGACCACGTGATCATGGCGATCTACCCGCGGCGAGGGCAGCGGAGCGAGATAGGCGAGGCGAAGGATGCCGCCCGTCTTCCGCGCGATCCGCGCGGCGTTCGTAGCGGCGAGCGCATGGTCGGCGAACGCGCCCGGCGTGATGGGAACGAGGATGCGTCTGGTGGTGCTTCCCTCTCGTGCGTTCATGATGACTCCTGGCGCGCGTCCGCGAGGGCAGCGCGCGCGACAAAGAAAGAGCGTCGTCGATCACAAGCGACGACGCTCGTGGTGGGCCTGCGTTGGCTCTCGGCTTCAGGAAATTGCAGATGGCGTGCCAGTCGACGTCACATCAGCGACACACGCCGCATTCGCCGCGGTGCGACAGGAGCTTAGCACCGGGCGCGCGTCCTGAGCAGCGTCCGGCGGGCCCGCGCCGCGCACCCTGAGCGGGCAGATCGGGCGTCGGCGCCTCCTTTGCGATCAGCGTGGCCGCCCGCGAATCTTCGCCGCTGCTCAGCTCGCTGCTACCGGCTGCGCGATACCACCTCGCGGAGCGCCGGGCGCCGTGGTGCCCCACAGCGTCTCGAATCCGCTCGGCAGCGCGCGGGAGTTGGGCGGGGCGATCCACAGCCGGAGGAGCAGGCGATCGCGATCGGGCCCGTGGGCGTCCTCGTAGGCGTTGCGCCCGTGGTAGATGACGTGGTTGTTCAGGAGCTGGAGATCCCCGGGCTGGAGCTCCATGGTGAAGGCGAGCTCCTCGCAGACGGCGGCGTGCAGGTCGAGCGCCTCGTTCTGGGCCGCGGTGAGGCGCGGCACCTCGGGTAGCTTCTGCGCCGCCTCCACGAAGGTGCGGGAGTACTGGGTGGTGAACTTCCCCGCGCGCTCGGCGAACAGCGGCATGGCGTACACCTTGTGCTCTCCGCCTGCCTCTTCGCCCTGGCGGCTGCGCCAGTAGTCCTGACAGAGGAGCGCGTGGAGATCGGGACGCCGGGCGCGGATGGCCTCCGCCACGCTCACCGCGCTCACGATCTTGCTCGCCCCGCCCCGCCGCGCCGGCCGCACGCAGAGCAGGGTGACCACGTCACAGCGGTCGGTGTGGAAGCGCAGGGGCCCGCTCGACCGCGCCTTGGAGCGCGAGGTGCGGCCGAGCGCCTGATCGCCCGGCTGCTCCTGCACCTCGCCGTAGAGCCGGTACTCGTCGCGCACCTCGCCGATGAGCTCGCCGTGGGCATTCTGATAGCGGGCGTGGCCCAGATGGGCGCCCACGCCCCAGTAGAGGTTGCGCAGCTCGTCGAGGGAGTAGCGGTCGACGGCAAAGCCGCGCAGCAGGACGAAGCCGCGACCGTCCTCGAGTTCCTCCAGCACGCCAGCGAGATCGCGCGAGAAGGTCGGCAGGGGGAACTCGCCCCGGCCGAAGCGCGGCCAGGACAGCCCGCGACGCGCGAGCCCGCGCAGGGCCATGTCCATCTCTTCCACCGCCCGCGGGGGCACGGGGACGATCCAGTCGGTCGACCGGGCCATCTCGTGGCCCAGCCAGGCTTCGGGGCGCTTCGCGGGCTCCGCGCGCAGCGCGCTCATCGCGACTCCTTTCCGGCCCGCCCGAGAAACTCGCGGACGATGCGGAGGAATTCATCCAGACGATCGTGGTGCAGCCAGTGTCCCGCCTTCTCCAGCCCCACCACCGTCGCGTGGCGAAACGGCTCCGCGCGGCCGTCCTCGGCCGGGTTCCCCGACTGGCTCTCCTTGCCGTAGAGGAGCAGCGTCGGGCAGTCGATCCGCGACCACAGGGTGGCGATGTCGCGGCCGGACATGTCGTAGGGCGGCCAGGCGCGCACGTAGTTGTCGAACTTCCAGCTGTAGGTGCCGTCCTCGTTCTGGTTCACGCCCTGCACGGTGAGGTGCCTCGCCTGCTCCGCGGAGAGGTGCGGATTCTCCTCCTGCATGCGCCGGAAGGCGTCCTCGATGGAGGCATAGCGGCGGGGCAGGCGGCCGGCGAGGGCGCGCTGCTCGCGGATCCACGCGTCCATGCGCTGATCGACGGTCTTGCCCACGCGTTCCTTGAGGACGCTGCGCGGCGGCCCCAGCCCCTCGATGGCCACCAGCCGCGCCACCGACTCCGGATAGATCCCGGAGTAGCGGAGCGCGATGTTGCCGCCCAGCGAGTGGGCAATGATGGTCACGGGGGCGAGGCGCTGCTGGTGGATGAGCTGCGCCAGGTCGTAGATGTAGCCAGCCATGGTGTAGCTGCCGTCGGGCGACCACTGGCTGTCCCCGTGGCCCCGCAGATCCGGCGCGATGATGTGCCAGTCGTCCCGGAGGGCCTCCGCCGTCCAGTCCCAGTTCCGGCAATGATCGCGTCCGCCGTGCACGAGGAGGAGGGGAGGCTTGCCGGCATTGCCCCAGTCGACGTAGTGCAGGCGCAGGCGCTGCGAGTAGTAGCTGTGCGAGGTGGGTCCCGGCATACCCGGAGACAGTATCACGGGCTCCGAGGGGCGGGCTTGCTCGCGCTCCCTACGAGAGCCGGCATGTACTTGACTTAGTCAAGTAATTGTATGACCATAGCATCTACTCTCTCTCCCACGCCAGGAGGGACGGCCATGGCCCCGAGCGAGCTCGACGAGCGCGTCGCCGCCGTGCGGCGCTTCAACCGCTTCTACACGCGGCAGATCGGTCTCCTCCAGGAAGGCTACCTGGACAGCGCCTTCTCCCTGAGCCAGGTGCGGGTGCTCTACGAGCTCGCCCACCGCGACAAGCTCACGGCGGCCGCCCTGAGCCGCGATCTCGGCCTCGACCCCGGCTACCTGAGTCGCGTGCTGCGCGACTTCGAGAAGCGCCGCTTCATCGCCCGCACCCGTTCGGAGGACGACGGGCGGCAGAGCCACGTGGAGCTGACCGCGCGCGGGCAGGCCGCCTTCGCGCCGCTGGAGCGGCGCTCGCACCAGGAGATCGGCGACATCGTGGGCCGGCTCTCCGTCCCCGAGCAGACGCGCCTCGTGGAGGCTATGCACGTGATCGAGAGCATCCTGGGCGCCCGTCCCGAGCGGCAGGCGCCCTACATCCTCCGCCCCCACCAGGCGGGCGACATGGGCTGGGTCGTCCACCGCCACGGCGCCCTCTACGCCCAGGAGCTCGGCTGGGACGAGCGCTTCGAGGCCCTGGTGGCGGAGATCGTGGCCAGGTTCGTGCGCGACTTCGATGCGAAGAAGGAGCGGTGCTGGATCGCGGAGAAGGACGGCGAGATCGTGGGCTCCGTCTTCCTCGTCAAGCAGTCGAAGACGGTGGCCAAGCTGCGCCTCCTCCTCGTGGAGCCGAAGGCGCGCGGCCTCGGTATCGGGGAGCGCCTCGTGGAGGAGTGCCTGCGCTTCGCGCGGCAGGCGGGCTACCGGAAGATCACCCTGTGGACGAACAGCGTGCTCCGCGCGGCCCGCCGCATCTACGAGAAGGCCGGCTTCCGCCTCGTGCACCAGGAGCGGCACCGGAGCTTCGGCCACGACCTCGTGGGCGAGACGTGGGAGCGGGAGCTCTCGTGACCGACCGCCGCGCGATCCTGGCCGCGGCGGCCACCGGCGTGCAGGTCGGCGCGGCCATGGTTGCCACGCGCTTCGTGGTCGACCAGACCGGACCCGCCTCCCTCGCCCTCCTGCGCTACGCCATCGGCGTCCTGTGCCTGACGCCCTTCGTGCTCGCGTCCGGCGAGCGGCTGCGCTTCGAGGGGCGCGACTGGCTGCCCATCGCGCTCCTGGGCATCACGCAGTTCGGCATCCTCATCGCCCTGCTCAACTACGGCCTACGCTTCATTCCGTCCGGCCGCGCCGCCCTGATCTTCGCGACCTTCCCGCTCCTCACCATGATGATCGCGGCCGCCCTCGGCTACGAGCGGCTGACTCTGCCGAAGACGCTCGGCGTGCTCCTGACCATCGCGGGGGTGGGAGCCACGCTCGGAGACAAGGCGATGCAGCCGGGAAGCGGCGCGCACCAGTGGCTGGGCGAGCTCGCCGTCCTCCTGAGCGCGCTGAGCGGGGCGGTGTGCAGCGTGCTCTACCGCCCGTATCTCCGCAAGTATCCGACGCTGCCCGTGAGCGCCTTCGCCATGCTCGCCTCGGTGGTCTTTCTCGCCGCCCTGGCCTGGCGCGAGGGCGTGGTCGACTCCCTGCCCCGCATCACCGCGGGCGGGTGGGCCGCCATCGTGTTCATCGGCTTCAGCAGCGGGGTGGGCTACTACCTCTGGCTGTGGGCGCTCAAGCACGCGAGCGCCACGCGCGTCACCGTCTTCCTCGCCCTGAGCCCGCTCACCGCCGCGGTCCTCGGCGCGCTCCTCCTCCGCGAGCCCATCTCGGCCCTCGCGGCCCTCGGCCTGGCCCTCGTCGCCCTCGGCCTCTGGCTCGCCCACCGGCCCGGCCCCGCACTCGCCCCGGCACCCCTCCCCGCCCGAGGCGCCTGACACTCTAGCTGGGCTATTCACGAGTGCCGCGGGCGCAACCGGGGCGGGTGGCGTCGGGGGCGGGGGCGCGCTCCGGCGGAGTGGGAC
>JBKOVG010000158.1:0-18925 GCA_046723845.1 Candidatus Methylomirabilota bacterium
GTGGACGAGCTCTTCCCGGCCCTGGAAGCGCTCCTCGCCGGAGGCCTCTTCATCGAGGAGCGTGTGATGCTCGCGGCGCAGGTCTGGCGTCACGGCGAGCGGCTCTCGGAATACGTCGCCCTCAATGACGTCGTCATCACCAAGTCTGCCATGAGCCGAATCATCAACCTCGCCGTCTCCGTAGACGGGCAGTTCGCCACCGGCTATCGAGCGGACGGGCTGATCATCTCCACCCCCACCGGATCCACCGCGTACTCGCTCTCCGCCGGCGGCCCCATCGTCTTCCCGACCATGCCCGCGGTCGTGCTGACCCCGATCTGCTCCCACACCCTGACCAACCGGCCGATCGTGCTTCCCGCGGATCAGCGCATCGAAGTGACCCTGCAGTCGGATCAGGACGTCATGGTCACCCTTGACGGGCAGGTCGGCTTCGCGTTGAAGGAGGGTGACGTCGTCGCCGTCCACCAGGCCGCGGCGCGGATCCGACTCCTCCGCTTCCCGCAGAAGCATTTCTTCTCGGTCCTCCGGGCCAAGCTCAAATGGGGAGAGCGGTAAGCCGTTGGCGCGCGTGACGGCGGCGCCGCCCGGCTGCTGTCACCGTTGCGATACGGTTTGAAGGCGGCAGCCGCCGGGATCTAGCATGGGGACTGCCATGCTGCGTGAGCTCGCCATCCGGAACCTCGCCGTGGTCGAGGAGGCTCGTGTCGTCTTCGGCCCCGGCCTCAACGTGCTCACGGGCGAAACCGGGGCGGGTAAGTCCATCGTCATCGATGCCCTCCTGCTCGTGCGCGGCGCCCGCGCCCAGCCCGATCTCATCCGGACGGGCGCCGAGTCGGCCTCGGTGGAGGCGGTCTTCGAGGTTCCGTCCACGGGAGCACTCGCCGCCGCCCTGGAAGATGCCGGCCATGCGGCGCCCGACGGCCAGCTGATCGTCAAGCGCGAGCTCGCGCGGTCTGGGCGTCACCGCGTCTTCGTCAACGACTCCGCGGCCACCGTTGGACTCCTCGAGCGCCTGGGCGATCTCCTCGTGGAAATTCACGGCCAGCACGAGCACCAGCGCCTCATGGAGCCGGCGCGTCAACTCGAGGTGCTCGACCGCTTCACCGAGGGCGAGGAAGCGCGAGACGCCCTGGCCGGGCTCTGGGCGCGCTGGGAGACGGCGCGCGCCGCGCTGGTGAAGCTCCGTGACGAGGCGCGCGAGGGAGCCCGGAAGGAGGAGCTCCACCGCTGGGAACTGTCCGAGATCGATGCCGTGCAGCTCCGCGAGGGCGAGGAAGAGGAGCTGCGCGCGGAACGGCGGCGTCTGCAGAACGCCGAGCGCATCTACGCGGGGCTCCAGGAAGCCATGGCCCTCCTCAACGAGGACGGGCAGGCGGTCACCGCGCGGCTTGGTCGCGCCAGCGCCCTCCTGCGCGAGCTGTCACGGTTCGATCCGGACGCCGCGGCCCCCATCGAGGCGCTCGATGGGGCGCAGGCCTACGTCGAGGACGCGGTAGCGCGTGTACGCGCGCTCCGGGATCGCGCCGTGATGGACCCGGATCGCCTGCAGCAGATCGACGAGCGGCTCGACGCGATCGTGGCCATCAAGCGGAAGTACGGTGAGACGGCGGCGGCGGTGGCCGCGTACCGGGCAGAGATCGCCGCCGCCCTCGACCGCCTGGAGCGCCACGACGCCATCGCGGAGGACATAGAGCGGGAAGTGGCGGCCAGCGCTGCGGCGGCGGCCCAGGCCGCCCGCGTGCTTTCAGAGGCGAGGGAGGAGGGAGCGAAGAAGCTCGAGCGACTGATCCAGCGCGAGCTCCGTACCCTCGGGATGGATCACGCGCGGTTCCGGGCGCCCCTTCGGCGGGAGCGGGCGGGGGAAGGGGAGCTCTCGACCGGCGACGCCGGCTGGCGCATCGGTCCCCGCGGCGTGGAAACCGTCGAGTTCCTGCTCTCCGCCAACCCGGGCGAGGAGCTGAAGCCCCTGGCCAAGGTCGTGTCGGGCGGCGAGCTGTCCCGCACCATGCTCGCCATCAAGACGATCCTCGCCGCTGCCGAGGACGTGCCGACCATGGTCTTCGACGAGGTGGACGCGGGCATCGGCGGGCGAGTGGCCGACGCGGTGGGGCAGAAGCTCCGCCAGACCGCGGCCGGCCGTCAGGTCCTCTGCGTCACCCATCTCGCGCCCATCGCCGCCTTCGCCGAGCATCACCTCATGGTGGACAAGCGCGTGGTGAAAGGTGCGACCCGCACCACGGTGACGGCGCTCGATCCACCGGAGCGAGTGCACGAGGTCGCGCGCATGCTGGGGGGCGAGCACGTGACGGACACGTCGCGACGCCACGCGCGCGAGCTCCTCCGCGCGGCCCGATCGGCCGAGTAGTGTAAGATACACATCATGTTGAACGTCCTCGTCCGCGCCGTCTTCGGCACCAAGCACGAGCGCGACGCCAAGCGCATGCGTCCGGCGGTCGAGTCGATCAACGCCCTCGCCCCCGAGCTCGAGCGGCCGTCGGATGCCGAGCTGCGCGCCAAGACCGACGAGTTCCGCAAGCGGCTCGCCGACGGCGCCGAGCTGGACGATCTGCTCGTGGAGGCCTTCGCCGCCTGTCGCGAGGCGGCGCGCCGCACTGTGCGCATGCGGCACTTCGACGTGCAGCTTATGGGCGGCATGGTCCTGCACCAGGGCAAGATCGCCGAGATGGCCACCGGGGAAGGCAAGACGCTGGTGGCGACACTGCCCGCCTATCTGAACGCGCTCCCCGGCCTCGGCACCCACATCGTCACCGTCAACGACTACCTCGCCCGCCGCGACGCGCAGTGGATGGGACCCATCTATCACGCGCTCGGCCTCAGTCTCGGCGTGATCCAGCACGAGGTGTCGTACCTCTTCGACCCCTCGTACGCCTCGCCGGACATCCGGCTGGCCAGCCTGCGCCCCTGCTCCCGGCGAGAGGCGTACCACGCGGACATCACCTACGGCACCAACAACGAGTTCGGCTTCGACTATCTCCGGGACAACATGCGCTTCAGCCTCGAGGAGATGGTGCAGCGCGAGCACCACTACGCCATCGTGGACGAGGTCGACTCGATCCTCATCGACGAGGCACGTACGCCCCTGATCATCTCCGGTCCTGCCGAGGGCTCGACCGACCGCTACTACAAGATCGATCGCATCATTCCGAAGCTCACGCGGGCCGCCACCATCGTGGAGGGCAAGCTCTCGGAGATCGAGGCCCAGGCCCCCGGCGACTACATCGTGGACGAGAAGTCCCGGGCCGTCTCCCTCACCGAGCAGGGGATCTCGCACTGCGAGCGCCTCCTCAACGTCGAGAACCTCTACGATCCCTCCCAGATGGAAGTCCTCCACCACATCAGCCAGGCGCTCAAGGCCCACGCCCTCTTCAAGAAGGACGTGGACTACGTGGTGAAGGACGGGCAGGTCATCATCGTCGACGAGTTCACCGGGCGCCTCATGCCCGGGCGGCGCTGGTCCGACGGCCTCCATCAGGCGGTGGAGGCCAAGGAAGGTGTCCGGATCGAGTCGGAAAATCAAACGCTTGCCACTATCACCCTCCAGAACTACTTCCGCATGTACGACAAGCTCGCCGGCATGACGGGCACCGCCGCCACGGAGGCCGACGAGTTCGCCAAGATCTACGAGCTCGACGTGACGGTCATCCCGACCAACCGGCCCATGTCGCGCGTCAATTATCCCGACGTGGTCTACAAGACGGAGCGGGAGAAGTTCGAGGCGGTGAGCGGGGAGATCGCCGGCTGCTACGAAAAAGGGCAGCCCGTCCTCGTGGGCACGGTCTCCATCGAGAAGTCGGAGCACCTCTCGCGGCTCCTCAAGAAGCGGGGCATCCCCCATCAGGTGCTGAACGCCAAGTACCACGAGCGCGAGGCGGAGATCGTCGCCCAGGCGGGGCGGGAGAAGTCCGTCACCATCGCCACGAACATGGCCGGGCGCGGCACCGACATCCTCCTCGGCGGCAATCCGGACTTCCTCGCCAAGGAGGTGCTGAGGAGGAAGGGGCTCGATCCCGCGCTCGCCCCGCCCGAAGAGCGGCAGGCCGCGTGGGAAGAAGCGAGCAAGGTGACGGAGCCGGAGCACGAGCGCGTGGTCAAGCTCGGGGGCCTCCACATCATCGGCACGGAGCGCCACGAGTCACGCCGCATCGACAATCAGCTCCGCGGCCGCTCCGGCCGGCAGGGCGATCCGGGCTCCTCGCGCTTCTACCTCTCCCTCGAAGACGACCTCCTCCGGATCTTCGGCTCCGAGCGCATCCAGCGCATCATGGAGCGTCTCGGCATGGAGGAAGGCGAGCCAATCGAGCACAAGCTGGTCACCCGGGCCATCGGCACCGCCCAGAAGCGCGTGGAGACGCGCAACTTCGAAATCCGCAAGCACCTCCTCGAGTACGACGACGTCATGAACAAGCAGCGGGAGATCGTCTACGGCCTCCGCCGCGACATCCTGGAGGGAGAGAGCCAGCAGGAGCGCGTGCTCGAGTGGGCCGAGGAAGTGGCGGAAGGGACGGTGCATCGATTCGCCTCCCGCGACATGCACGCCGACGACTGGGACATCACGGGGCTGAATGAGGCCCTCTACCGCCAGTTCGATCTGCGGCTGCCCCGCGAGGCCTCGGAGGCGGTGGAGGTGGGCTCGTCGGAGGCTCTCGAGTCCGTGGTGCAGGACGGCGTCCGCCGCCTCTACGAGGAGCGCGAGCGGCAAGTCGGAGCCGAGCTCTTCCATCGCCTCGAGCGCTGGATCCTCCTTGGTCTTCGGTGGGAGGACGGCGAGTTCCGCGGCATCGACCAGCTCTGGAAGGATCATCTCCTCAACATGGATCACTTGAAGGAAGGCATCGGCCTTCGTGGTTACGGGCAGCGTGATCCGCTGACCGAATACAAGAAGGAAGCCTTCGACATGTTCCAGGAGATGATGGATCACCTGAAGGATGTGGTCCTCGAGCAGCTCTTCAAGGTGCGCATCGGCGGCGCGGACTTGACCACAGAGCGCCGCGTGGCGTCCGCGCCCGCTCCCGCGCAGCGGTGGCGTGAGAGCCACGGCACCAACGGACAGGCATCCGCGAGCGAGCCGCGCGTGGCCGCGGGGACGAAGGTGGGACGGAACGACCCGTGCCCGTGCGGATCGGGAAAGAAGTACAAGAAGTGCTGCCTCCTCAAGGGAGCCTGAGACCAGTCGACCCCCTCATCTGGGGCCCGTCCTGAGCGCTGACCCCCTTCTATGGGGGTTTTTTCTTGGACTTTCCCGTCGGCCGTGGTATCCATAGACGCGCCGGCGTCCGGCGACCTTATGCGCCTCGAACAGATCGTCATCCAGGGCTTCAAATCGTTCGCGGAGAAGACCGAGGTCAAGGTCTTCTCGGGCGTCACCTGCATCGTCGGTCCCAACGGCTGCGGCAAGTCGAACGTCGCCGACGCGATCCGCTGGGCCCTCGGCGAGCAGAGCCCCAAGACTCTCCGCGGCCAGAAGATGGAAGACGTCATCTTCCACGGCTCCGCCTCGCGCAAGGCGGTGGGGCTGGCCGAGGTCGGGCTCATCTTCAACAACGACGGCGGGCTCCCGGTGCCCTGGAGTGAGGTGGGCGTCGCGCGGCGGCTCTACCGCACGGGGGAGAGCGAGTATCTCCTCAACAAGAGCGTCTGCCGCCTCCGCGATGTGCAGGATCTCTTCGCGGGCACCGGCGTCAATCCCAAGGCCTATGCCCTCATGGATCAGGACCGCCTCAACCACGTCCTGACCGCCAAGCCCTGGGAGCGGCGCATCTTCATCGAGGAAGCGGCGGGCGTGGCGCGCTACAAGCAGCAGCGCAGCGAGACGCAGGGCAAGCTCGAGGCGACGCGGCAGAACCTCCAGCGCGTCCGCGACGTGATGGACGAGGTGAAGCGCCAGGTCGGCTCGCTCGAGCGCCAGGCGCGCAAGGCACAGCAGTACAAGGCGCTGCATCAGGAGCGGCAACAGCTGGACCTCGCCATGCTGGCCGCGGACTACGCGGGTCTCACCGCCGCCCACGAGGCCCTCCTCCAGGAGAGCGCCCGTCTGCGCCGCGAAGAGGACGAGCGGCGTGTGATGATCGCCCAGCTCTCCGCCCGTGAGGCCACCGCGCGGGCGGCCATCCAAGAGAGTGAGTATCGACTCGCCGACCTGCGGCAGTCCGCGCAGAAGTTCCAGGGCGAGGTGGAGCGTCTGCTGGAGCGCCGCGAGCAGATGGGCTCGCAGATCCGGGAGCTCGGCGAGGAGGATGGCCGGCTGGGGGAGGAGATCCGCGCGCTGAGCGACCGTCGCGCCGAGCTCGCCGTCAAGCGAGAGGACACCATCCGTGCCCTTGCCGAGGCGCGCGAGCGCTTCGCGACCCTGGATCAGCAGGTGCGGAGCCTCGATGTCGACCTCGAGGCGCGGCGGGCCGAGCTGGGAGTCCGCCGCTCCGCCGTCGAGGCCCTGCGCCTCGAGCAGATCCGGACGGCGGGTGACCGCGCCGAGCTGACGCGCTATGCGGGCGAGTTGCGCGAGCGCGTGGCGCAGCTGGACCGCCGGCGCGAACGCCTGGAAGGCGAGACCGCGGCCGCCCGCACCGAGGCGGACGCGCTGGCCGCAGCGCGGCGGCGTCTCGAGACGAGCTTCGAGCAGACGGGCGTGCAGCTGTCGCTGCTCTCCGGCGAGCGAGAGCAGGTGGAGCAGGAGCTGGGGAGGCAGGAAGCGCAGCGCGCCCAGGCGAAGGAGGCGCTGGGCACGCTGCGCGTCGCCATCGCCGCCAAGGAATCGGCGCGCGAGGCGCTCAGCCGTCTGGAGCGCGAGCGGGAAGGCTACGGCGCGGGCGTGCGATCTCTCTTCTCCCCGCACGCGGCCGCCGCGGTGATGGGCGTGGTGGGGACAGTGGCCGATCTCCTGGACGTGCCGCCCGGCCTCGAGCCGGCCGTGGAAGCTGTGCTCGGGGACCGCCTCCAGTGGGTGATCGTAGAGCGCTTCGAGCACGCGCGCGGGGCGCTGGCATATCTCGAGCGCGAGGGGGGCGGAGCGGCCACGCTGGTGTCCCTCGAGACGATCGTCTCGAGCAATCACCGAGAAACGCCCCCCGAGGATTCCGAGATCACCTGGGCGGATCGACTGGTGGGCGGTCCCCGAGCGGACCTCGTGCAGCATCTCCTTGGGCATGTCGGCGTCGTCGCGCATCTCGACGTGGCGGAGCGGCTCTGGAGGCGACCGGGCGTCCCGGCGACCTACGTCACGCGGGCAGGCGAGGTGTTGTCGCCGTCGGGCGCGCTCACGGGAGGCCGGAGGCAGAACGAGCGGCAGGCCAACGATCACTCGCTGCTCGGCCGGAAGCGCGCCCTCCGACAGCTCTCCGAGGAGCTGGGTGACCTCGCCCTGCAGGCGGAGGAGCAGCAGCACCGTCTCCACGCCCTCGAGCGCGAGGTGGAGTCGCTGCGGGGACGCCAGGAGGTCCTGCAGGTCTCCGTGCACGCGCAGGAAACCGCGCGGCTCACCGGCGAGAAGGACCTCGAAGCGGCGCGGCGCGAAGCCGAACGCGTGCTCCGCCACCTCGACACGCTCGAGGTCGAGGAACGGCAGCTCGCGGGAGAATCGGCGACGGCGCAGCAGGAGCTTGGCGCCCTCGAGGATCGGATGGCCCAGGTCGCCGCGCGCGAAGGCGAAATCGAGCGCGAGATGAGTGATCTTCGCGCCGGCCTCGAGGCCGACCAGGCCGAGGAGGCGTCCATCGTGGCGCGGGCCACGGCCTGCCGTGTGGATCTCGCCACCGTGCTCGAGCGGGTGGAGGCCCTCGGCCGCGAGATCGACAGCGTGAGCGAGATCGGAGTCGAGTGCGGGCTGCGCCTCGAGGAAGCCTCGAATCGCCGGGCCCAGCTCCTGGAGCGTCGTGAGGACCTGAGCCGCGAGCAGGCCCTCACCGACGAGCGCGCCCGGGTGGTGAGCGCCGAGCGCGATCGCAAGGAGCGCGACGTAGCTGTGCTGGCGGAAGAGCACGGACGCCGCCTCGACGAGCGGCAGGCCATGGAGAACGAGATGCGCGAGGCCCACCGCAGCCTGGACGGCCTCGTCTCGCGAATCCACGAGCTGGACCTCAAGGAGACGGAAGGCCGCGTGCGGCGCGAAGAGCTGCTCCAGGAGGCGGGGCGCCGGCACGCCGTGGATGGAGCCGACACCTTGCTCGCCGCCCACGACTCCGCCCGCGATCTGGAGGCGGTGCGCCTCCGTCATGGGGAACTGGGGGAGAAGCTCGAGAGCATGGGCCCCGTCAACCTCGTCGCGGACGACGAGTATCGTGAGCTGCAGGAGCGGCTTGAGTTCCTCCGCAGCCAGCATGACGATCTCGTCCAGTCCATGAAGGACCTCGATCGCGCGCTGCGAGGCATGACGCGGACGGCGCAGGAGCGCTTCCAGGAAGCCTTCGAGGAAATCAATCGGCACTTCTCCGGCATCTTCCAGCGGCTCTTCGAAGGCGGACGGGCCGAGCTTCGCATGGTGCCGCCCGAGGAAGGCGAGGACGATCCGCTGGAGCTGGGCGTGGAACTCATGGCGCAGCCCCGCGGCAAGCGGCTCCAGGCCGTCACCCTGATGTCGGGTGGGGAGCGCGCGCTGACCGGGCTCGCCCTGCTCTTCGCCATCTTCTACTTCCGCCCGAGCCCCTTCTGCGTGCTCGACGAGGTGGATGCTCCGCTGGACGACGCCAATATCCACCGCTTCATTCGAGTGCTGAGAGAGCTGTGCACCCAGACCCAGTTCATCGTGATCACACACAACCGCAAGACCATGGAAGCCGCCGACGTGCTGTACGGCGTCACCATGCAGGAGCCCGGCCTCTCCCGCCTCGTTTCCGTCAAGCTGACCGACGCGTAACTACCCTCGCCCTTTGACTTTCCGCCCGCCCAGGGCGTAGACTCCCCGAGAGGCTTCGATGAACTCTCTCGGACTGTACCTGCGCGGGCTGCGCGAGGCGAAGGGGATGTCGCTCGACGACATCTCGCGCTCGACGCGGGTCGGTCGCCGTCACCTGGAGGCCCTCGAGGGAGGTATCCTCGGGGAGCTCCCCGCGCCGGTCTTCGTCAAGGGTTTCATCCGCGCCTACTGCGAGTTCCTCGAGTCCCCGCCCGACCATGCGCTCGACCTCTACCGCGAATCGACGGGCGAGCCGGCGCCCGCCCCCGGCCCGGTGCGGCCGCTCTCGTCCACGCGCTCGAGACACACGAGCCCCCTCGGCATCAGCATCGTCCTCTTCGTGGCGCTGGGCCTGAGCCTTCTCGCGCTCCGCGTGGGACTGCAATCCTCGCACAAGAGCTCGAGTCCTCCCGTCGCCCGCGAGGAGATGCAGAAGGTCACTCCCCCGGCAGCGCCGAGCCCGCCGAGCCCCGTCAAGACGCCCGCTGTCGCTCCGGTGGTTCCCGCCGCTCCTCCGGCGACGGCGGCGACATCGGAAGCGACGTCACCCACCACGCCGACGACCGCCCCTCAGGTCGCATCTCCGACCCCGCTGCCACCGACGTCCGTCAGCACCTCCGCCACGTCTACGAGCTCGGCGGCCGCGGAGGCCAAGTCCGGCAATCACCACCTAGTGGTTCGCGCCATCGAGCCGACCTGGCTCCGCGTGCAGGTGGATGACGGGCAGGTGGCTGAGGAGCTGCTGCAGACGGGCGCCGTGAGGGAATGGAGCGCCGCCAAGCGCTTCACGCTCACCGTAGGCAACGCCGGTGGCGTGGAGATCGACCTCAACGGACAGCGCCTGCCTTCGCTCGGAGCCAAGGGGGCCGTGATCCAGCGGCTCGTCCTGCCCCAGGAACAGCCGGGCTCGGGATCCTGATGGGCTTTTTCAGCGGGTGGGCGGATCGCCTCAAGCAAGGGCTCGAGCGTTCCCGGCAGGCCATCGGGCAGGGGCTCGACGGGCTCCTCGCTCTGGGACGCCCGGTCGACGAGGCCATGCTGGAAGAGCTGGGGGAGTTGCTGATCGCCGCCGACCTTGGCGCCGCCGATGCCGAGGAGATCGTAGGCCGCGTCCGGTCCGAGGCCAAGCGTACGGGCGCGCTGACGAGCCAGGACGTGCGCGCGCTGCTCCGACGGCTCCTCGAAGAGGCGCTCGCCGGCTCGGCGGCGCCCCTCGAGCTCACCGCGAAGCCGAGTGTGATGCTCATGCTCGGCGTCAACGGCGCCGGCAAGACCACGAGCACGGGGAAGCTCGCCGCCTCGCTGCGCCGGTCGGGCAAGAGCGTGCTCCTCGCCGCCGCCGACACCTTTCGCGCCGCCGCGGTGGAGCAGCTCGAGGAGTGGGGACGGCGGGCCGAGGTAGACGTGATCCGGCAGGCCACGGGCGCTGATCCCGCTGCGGTGGTCTTCGATGCCGTCAAGGCCGCCACCGCCCGCGGGGTGGACGTGCTCTTGGTAGACACGGCGGGCCGCCTCCACACCAAGTCGAATCTGATGGACGAGCTGACCAAGCTGCGCAAGGTCGTGTCGCGCCAGCTGCCGGGCGCGCCTCACGAGAGCCTGATGGTCCTGGAGGCGCCCACGGGCCAGAACGGTATTCAGCAGGCCAAGCTCTTCCACGAGGCGATCGGGCTCACGGGTCTCGTGCTGACCAAGCTCGACGGCACCGCCAAGGGCGGCATCGTGGTGCGCATCTACCGGGAGCTCGGCGTGCCCATCAAGCTGGTGGGAGTCGGCGAGCAGATCGAGGACCTCCAGCCCTTCGACCCGAAGGTCTTCGTGGATGGGCTCGTGCCGTCATGACCGCGGCGTACCGGGTCGAGGATCTCCGCTGGATGGGCCGCGCGCTCGAGCTGGCCGAGCGAGGGGCTGGGCTGACCTCGCCCAATCCCATGGTGGGAGCGGTGGTCGTGGCCGATGGCCGCGCGGTGGGGGCGGGCTTTCACTCACGGGCGGGCGGCCCTCACGCAGAGGTCGAAGCGCTGACCCAGGCGGGGGGGCGCGCGCGGGGCGCCACGCTCTACGTGACGCTCGAGCCCTGCAATCACACCGGCCGCACGCCGCCGTGCGCAGATGCGGTGAGGACGGCCGGCATCCGACGCGTGGTGGCGGCGATGGCCGATCCGAATCCACGGGTGGCCGGCGGCGGCATGGCCGCGCTCTCCGCCGCCGGCATCGAGGTGGTGAACGGATGCCGAGAGCGAGAGGCGCTCAACCTCAATCGTGTCTTCGTGGCCACCTCGCTCCTCGGGCGGCCTCATGTCACCCTCAAGTGGGCGGCCACCATCGACGGCAAGATCGCCGATGGCCGCGGCCTCTCGCGCTGGATCACGGGAACGGGCGCGCGCCTCGAGGCGCACCGGCTGCGCTGCCGCGCCGACGCGGTGGTGGTGGGCATCGGCACCGCCCTGGCCGACGACCCCGCGCTGGACGTACGGCTGGGCCTGGCGTGGCCGCGCGAGCCGCTCCGGGTCGTGGTGGACAGCCGGGCCCGTCTGCCCGTCGACGCGCGCGTGATTCGTGGGAGCGACGGCGCGGCGTGCGTCGAGCGGGCGGTCGTGGCGGTGACCGACGCCGCCGATCCCGAGCGCGTGGCCGCCCTGGAGGCGCGCGGCCTCACCGTGCTTCGCTGCAAGGCGCACGACGGGCGCGTGGACGTGGGCGATCTCCTCGCGCGGCTCGGGGCCCTCGACGCCAGCAGCGTGCTCGTGGAAGGTGGCGGTCAGCTTGCCGGCGCGTTCCTCGAGGCGGGCCTCGTCGACCGCATCGTGGCCTTCGGCGCCCCCGTGCTCCTGGGCGGCGGCGGCGCGCCGGGGCCGGTCGGCGGGTCAGGACTGTCGCTTCCCGAAAGCATTCGCCTCGAGGAGGTCAGCGTCCGCTCGGTCGACGACGACTGGGTGATCGAGGGCAGCGTCAGGCGGGGAGCCCGCTGACATGTTCACGGGCATCGTCGAGGAAGCGGGGCGAGTGGTGCGGCGGCAGGGATCGCGACTGTTCGTCCGGGCCACCGTCACCCGCGAGGGCATGGAGCTGGGATCGAGCCTCGCCGTCAACGGCGTGTGTCTCACCGCGGTGGAGCTCGACGGCGAGCACGTGGCCTTCGATCTCGGGCCCGAGACGCTGGCCCGGAGCGCGCTCGGCGACCTCGACGCAGGCGATCACGTCAACCTCGAGCGGCCCATGCGGCTCAACGGCTTCGTGGGCGGCCACCTCGTGCTGGGCCACGTGGACGGCGTGGGGCTCGTCACCGCCTACGAGACGGACGGCGAGACGGCGCGCATTCGCTTCGAGTGGCAGGATCCCGCCCTCGCCCCGCTCCTCATCCCCAAGGGTTCGGTGGCCGTGGATGGCGTGAGCCTCACCGTGGCCGCGCTCGACGACCGGGCTTTCGAGGTCATGGTCATCCCGCATACACTGGAGCGCACCACGCTGGGGAGCCTCAAGCCGGGCCGGCGGGTGAACCTGGAGATGGACGTGATCGGCAAGTACGTGCTGCGATCGCTCAAGGTGAGAGAGGAGTCATCGTGACGACCCAGGGGCGGCGGGAGTTCGCGAAGATCGAGCAGGCGGTGGAGGAGATCCGCGCGGGGCGGATCCTCATCGTGGTCGACGACGAGGATCGCGAGAACGAGGGCGACTTCCTCATGGCGGCGGACAAGGCCACCCCGGAAGCAGTGAACTTCATGATCGTGCACGGTCGCGGCCTCATGTGCATGCCCATGCTCCCCGACCGTCTCGACGAGCTGCAGATCCCCATGATGGTCAACGACAACACGGCGCCCCTCGGCACCGCCTTCACGGTGAGCGTGGATGCCCGGCGCGGGGTGACCACGGGCATCTCCGCCTACGATCGCGCGGTGACCATCCGCACCCTCGTCAATCCGCTCTCGCGCCCGGACGACCTCACCCGTCCCGGACACATCTTTCCCCTCCGCGCCATGCCGGGGGGCGTCCTGCGCCGGGCCGGGCACACGGAGGCCGCCATCGACCTGGCACGTCTCGCCGGCTGCACGCCGGCCGGGGTGATCTGCGAGGTGCTCAACGACGAGGGGGGCATGGCGCGCGTGCCCGATCTCCTCGCCATCGCGGAGCGCCACGGGCTCCTCTGCATCACCATCAAGGACCTGATCGAGTACCGCATCCACCAGGAGAAGCTCGTGCGGCGGGCGGCGACCACCCAGCTCCCTACCGACTACGGCGACTTCACCTGCATCGCCTACGAGACCACGGTGGACGATCGCCTCCCCGTGGCCCTCGTCAAGGGCGACGTGCGCACCGACGAGCCCGTGCTCGTTCGTGTGCACTCGGAGTGCCTCACCGGCGACGTCTTCGGCTCGCGCCGGTGCGACTGCGGCCCGCAGCTCCACAAGGCGCTCGCCATCATCGAGCGTGAAGGCCGCGGCGTCCTCGTGTACATGCGTCAGGAAGGCCGCGGCATCGGGCTCATCAACAAGCTCCGCGCCTACGAGATTCAGGACGATGGCAAGGACACCGTGGAGGCCAATCAGGCCCTCGGCTTCCAGGCCGACCTGCGCCACTACGGCATCGGGGCCCAGATCCTCGTCGACCTCGGGGCCAGGCGGCTGCGCATCCTCACCAACAACCCGAAGAAGATCGTCGGCATCGAGGGCTACGGGCTCCAGGTGGTCGAGCGGGTGCCCATCGAGGTGCCGGCCACGGAGACCAATCGGCGCTATCTCATGACCAAGCGGCAGAAGATGGGCCACCTCTTCTCCTCGCTGCCCGACTGACATGGCCGGCCGCGCTCCCGACGGCGTCAGGATCAGCGGGGATCGGGCCCTCGGCCGCTTCGCCGTGGTGGCCGCCCGCTTCAACGAGCCCATCTCCAAGAAGCTCGCCGACGGGGCGGTGGCCGCGCTCGAGGCGGGCGGCGTGCCCGGCGCGCAGATCGAGACCCACTGGGTGCCGGGCTCCTTCGAGCTGCCCCAGGCCGCCCTCGCCCTCGCCCGCACCGGACGCTACGCGGGAATCGTCGGAGTGGGTGTGGTGATCCGCGGCGAGACCCCGCACTTCGACTTCGTGGCGGGCGAAGCGGCGCGCGGTCTCTCCTCGGTGGCGCTCCGCACGGGGGTGCCCGTGAGCTTCGGCGTGATCACCGCGCTGACGGAGGCGCAGGCGTGGGAGCGGGCGGGAGGCGCCGTGGGCCACCGCGGAGAGGAGGCCGCGCGCGCGGCGCTGGAGATGGCGGTGTGGAAGCGAGCGCTCCGAGCGCAGCCGCGCACCCGTCGGTCCCCTCGACGTCGATCCTGATGGGCAAGCGCCGCAAGGCCCGTGAGCTCGCCCTCCAGCTCCTGTACCAGCTGGACGTGCAGGACGAGGGCTCGCCCGTTCCCCACTTCGACGAGTTCTGGTCACGGCACCCCGTCGACGTCGAGGTGCGCGAGTTCACCGAGGGGCTGGTGCGCGGCACCAAGCTCCACGAGGGCAAGATCGACGAGCTGATCTCCCAGTACACGGAGCACTGGGAGATCGAGCGCATGGCCGTGGTCGACCGCAACATCCTGCGCCAGGGGATCTTCGAGCTCCTGTGGGGCGCAGACGTGCCGCCCAAGGTCGCCATCAACGAGGCGCTGGAGGTGGCCAAGAAGTTCAGCACGCACGAGTCGAGCCGCTTCCTCAACGGCGTCCTCGACCGCATCCACAAAGAGCTGCGCCCTGCCGGCTGAGGCCCTCGTGCGCTACGCCGTCCTCTCCGACGTGCACGGCAATCTCGAAGCCCTGTCCGCCGTTCTCGGCGACGCGGCGGGACAGGGGGCCCTCGGCGTGCTCTGCCTGGGCGACGTGGTCGGCTACGGCGCCGACCCCATCGCGTGCGTGGAGCTCCTGGGCGAGCGGGCCGCCCGCACCGTGGCGGGCAATCACGAGCACGGCGCCCTCGGCAAGCTCGATCTGCGGTGGTTCAACAGCGCGGCGCGCGCGGCCGCCCTCTGGACGCGCGATCAGCTCGGCCCCGACCACACGGACTATCTCTCCGGCCTCGGCCTGCGCGCGACGATCGGGGAGGCGACGTGCGTGCACGCGAGCCCGCGCCGCCCCGAGGAGTGGGACTACCTCCTCTCCGACGAGGACGGCTTCCGTGCCTTCGGCGACTTCGAGACGCGCCTGTGCTTCGTAGGCCACTCCCACCGTCCCGCCGTCTGGTCGCTGGGCTCGGGTGGCCCCGATCACGAGGATCTCGCCGGCCCGCGCTATCACGACTGCCGGGTCAGCTTCCACGACGGGCGGCGCTACATCGTCAACGTGGGAAGCGTGGGCCAGCCCCGCGATCGCGATCCCCGCGCCGCCTACGTGCTGTGGGACGAGGAGGAGCGGCGGGTGACGCTGCGGCGAGTCGACTACGATCACAAGGCGGCGGCGGCGAAGATCCTCGCCGCCGGCCTGCCCCGCGTCCTCGCCGAGCGGCTCGCCCTGGGAGCCTAGCCCGCTGGCCGTCCTCCGGAAGGGGTGGACGCGCTGGATCACGCTCGTGCTCTCGGGCGTGGCGGGCGCTCTCTCCTTTCCCACCACCGACTGGCATCTCCTGGCCTGGCTCTGGCTCGTGCCCGCCCTCTGTGGTGCGCTCTGGCGAAGCCCGCGCGGAGCGCTGGGTGACGGCTGGCTCGCCGGCACGGTGTTCTTCGTGGTGCTCCTCCGCTGGCTCGACTTCACCTTCGAGAACTACAGCTCGATTCCCTGGCCGGTGACGTGGCTGCCCATCACGGCTCTCGCCGCGTATTGCGGCCTCTACCTGGGCGTGGTGGTGAGTGTGATCGCGCTGCTCCGTCCCTGCCTCGGCGCGGGCTGGGCCCTCGCCACCGCGCCCGTCCTCTGGGTCGCGGGCGAGTGGATCCGTGGGTGGCTCATGGGCGGCTTCCCCTGGGGGCTGCTCGGCTATTCCCAGCATTCCGCGCTTCCTGTGATCCAAATCGCGGAGCTCGGGGGCGTCTACGCCGTCTCCTTCCTGCTCGTGGCGGTGAATGCGGCCATCGCGGGGCTGTGCGTTCTCGGGCCGCGACGCGCGATGCCCGGCGCCCTCGCGGCGGTGGCCCTGCTCGTGCTCTCCCTCGGATTCGGGTGGCGCACCCTCGCGCGCGAGTTCGGACCGGGTGCGCGCGCGTCTCGCTCCATCCAGATCTCCGTCATCCAGCCGGTGATCGAGCAGGAGCAGAAGTGGGATCCCGCGCATCAGGCGGAGATCCTCGGCGTCTACGAGCGCCTCACGCGCCAGGCGGCCCAGAGCCGGCCCGCCGCCGTGTTCTGGCCGGAGACGGCGGCGCCCATCTTCCTCCGCGGCGACCCCGTGCTGCTGAGCCGGCTCGTCTCCCTTGTCCGGGAGACCGGCGTCCCCATCCTCGTGGGCTCGGTGGACCGTCTTCCCGGCCCCAACGGCAAGTTCCTGAACAGCGCTTTTCTGCTGGGAGATCAGGGCATTACCGGCAAGTATGATAAGATTCAGCTCGTGCCATTCGGCGAGTACATACCGCTCGCCGGCGTCGTCGGCTTCATTAGGCAGTGGGCGGAGTTCATCTCGGATTTCGCGCCTGGCAGCACCCAGACGGTGTTCAGGCTCGACGGAGCGCCTTTCGGCACGGTGATCTGTTACGAAGTGATCTTCGCCGACCTGTTCCGGGGCTTCGCGGGTGGAGGCGCGAGCTTCATGGCCAACATCACCAACGACGCGTGGTTCGGGCGCACGAGCGGGCCCTGGCAGCACCTGGGCACGCTGCCCCTCCGCGCCGTGGAGAACCGCATCGCCATCGCACGGGCCGCCAACACGGGCGTGTCCGCCCTCATCGCCTCCGACGGGCGCGTGGGCCCGACCCTCCCCCTCTTCCAGCGCGGCTTCCTCACCCTGTCCGTGCCCCTGCGCTCCCGCACCACGCTCTACACGCGCTTCGGCAACTGGCTCGTCTACCTGTGCGTCGCCCTCTCCGCGGCGGCCGGGGTGGTGGCGCTCGCGAGAGGACGCACCGTCGAATGCTAGGGGATCTGAAGCGAAACCTCACCGAGGTCGAGAAGCGGATGCAGGACCTCCGGGGGCATCTTTGACCTCGAGACCAAGGAGTCGCGCATCGCGGTAATCGACCAGGAGATGTCCGCGCCGAGCTTCTGGGACGACAGCCGCAAAGCCCAGGCGCTCGTGCAGGAGCGGGCGGACCTCGCCCGCACCATCGGACGCTTCTCCGAGCTCGCGCGTCAGGCCGAGGATCTCCGGGTGCTCTGGGAGATGGCCACGGAGGCGGGGGACGAGAGCGAGACCCCTGGTATCGAGCAGGGTCTGGCCGCCCTCCAGAAGGACCTCGAGGCCTTCTCCGTCAAGATCGTCCTCTCCGGCCCCCAGGACAAGAAGAATGCCATCCTCTCCATCCATCCTGGCGCGGGTGGCACGGAGTCGCAGGACTGGGCCCAGACGCTCACGCGCATGTATCTGCGATGGGCGGAGCGCGCGGGGTTCAAGGCCGAGGTGGTGGATCTCCTCCCGGGAGAGGAGGCGGGCATCAAGTCCGCCACCATCGAGATCACCGGCGAGTACGCCTACGGCTATCTCAAGAGCGAGATCGGGGTGCACCGGCTGATCCGCATCTCGCCCTTCGACGCCTCCAAGCGCCGTCACACCTCGTTCGCTTCGGTGGCGGTGATCCCTGAGGTGGAGGACGTGGAGGTGGTGGTGAAGGACGAGGAGCTCCGCATCGACGTGTACCGCTCCTCCGGTCCGGGCGGGCAGGGGGTGAACACCGCCGATTCCGCGGTGCGCATCACGCATCTTCCCAGCGGGATCGTGGTCGCCTGCCAGAACGAGCGGTCGCAGCTTCGGAACCGTGACACCGCCATGCGCATCCTCAAGTCGCGGCTCTACCAGATCTACGAGAAGAAGCAGCGAGAGGAGCTCGCCGAGCTCACCGGCGAGAAGAAGGAGATCGCCTTCGGCAGCCAGATCCGCACCTACACCTTCCATCCCTACCAGATCATCAAGGACCATCGCACGGGGGTGGAGGTGGGCAACGTGGACGCCGTGATGGATGGCGAAATCGACGCCTTCATCGAGGCGTTCCTCGCCTCCGGGAAGTCCTCCTAGTGGCCGTGCCCACCCCGCCGGACCCGCCGCCTGAGACCAACGAGCTCATCCGGCGGCGGCTCGAGAAGCTGGAGGCGCTGCGGGCGAGCGGCGTCGATCCCTTCGGGCGGCGCTTCGCCTTCACCCACTGGAGCGGCGACCTCGTCCGTCGCTATCGCGAAGCGGGAGAGGACGAGCTCAAGCAGCTCGCGCCGGTGAGGGTGGCGGGGCGGATCGTCGCGCTCCGGCACCACGGCAAGACGTGCTTCGCCCACCTCCGGGATCAGACGGGCCAGATCCAGCTCTACGCACGTCAGGATGCGCTGGGCGATCGCTACGCGGCCTTCGTCGATCTCGACGTGGGGGATTTCATCGGCGTCACCGGCGAGCTCTTCCGCACCCGCACCGGCGAGCTCACGGTGGCCGTGCGCGAGTTCGCCTTCCTCGCCAAGTCCATCCGCCCCTTGCCCGAGAAGTGGCACGGTCTCAAGGACGTGGAGACGCGCTACCGCCGCCGCTACGTGGATCTGGTCATGAGCCCGCAGGTGCGCGAGGCCTTCGTGGTCAAGAGCCGCCTCATCCGCGAGCTGCGCGCCTTCCTCGACGCGCGGGGCTTCCTCGAGGTGGAGACGCCGATGATGCAGCCCATCCCCGGGGGCGCCGCGGCCAAGCCGTTCGTGACCCACCACAACGCGCTCGACATGCCGCTCTATCTCCGGATCGCCCCCGAGCTGTATCTCAAGCGACTCGTGGTCGGCGGTCTCGAGCGCGTCTACGAGATCAACCGCAGTTTCCGCAATGAGGGCATTTCGACCCAGCACAACCCCGAGTTCACGATGCTCGAGTGGTTCGTCGGCTACGCCGACTACAACGGCGTGATGGAGTTCGCCGAGGGGCTGGTCGCCGACGTCGTGCAGCGCGTG
>JBKOVG010000272.1:0-11814 GCA_046723845.1 Candidatus Methylomirabilota bacterium
CGCCCCCGCTGCTACAACCACTCGCTTGAAGCGCCGCTCTCGGGGGGGCGCACTGGGTGGGGGGGACCCCCCCCGCGGGCGCGCCCCCCCCCCCCCGCCGCCACCCGCCCCGATCGCACGTGCGGCACTCGTGAATAATCCAGGCTAGTCACCGGCGCGGCCGTGGGCACGCGCCCCGGCGGGCTCCGCCGAGAGTGGCGATCACGTGGGCCGCGATCAGCCGGCCGCGCAACCTCATCACCCGGAGCGCCGTCTCCCGCCGGGCCGCGGCGGGCCAGCCGAAATAGCCCTGCGTCTTCCCGTCGATCTCCCGGAAGCGGCGCGCGCCCCGAGCGAGACGCGCGCGAAAGTCCACCCAGGCGGGCGGAAGCCGCCGCGCCACCGCGCGACGGACCAACTCGGGTCGAGTAGCAAGGACCATCGCCGTCTCGAGCTCCCCCGAATGCCACTCGCCCTCGGGCCGCGGGCTCCGGAGGAGCCGGTACACTCGCGGATCCACCATGGCGTCGTTGGCGGCTCGGTCGGGAGCGAATCCCGCGAAGGCGATGCGGAGATCACGGCGGCGCGCGAGGTGGCGCCGGGCGGCCGCCATGGCACGCAGGTGATCGGGATCCGCCTGGTAGTTCACGAGGACGAACCTGCGGAAGCCCGAGCGCGCGAGAGCGCGCACCACCTCGACGATGAGGCGCGTCACCAGCGCGCGCGAGAGAGACACGGTGCCCGCCCAGTCGTCGGCCAGCGTGCTCACGCCGTAGGGCAGCGAGGGCGCGAGCACGGCCCGGAAGCCCGCTCGGTCGAGATGCGGCGCGATGCGCCGGGCCAGCTCCTCGGCGCCGAGCCAGTCCACGAGGAGCGGCAGATGCGGGCCATGCTCCTCCACCGCGCCCAGGGGGAGCAGGATGACGCTCCGGGAGTCGCGCGCCAGCCGCGCGGCCTCCACGTGGGTGCACTCGGCGAGCGTGATCATGGCGGCGCGGCGATTATACGGCGCGGCTTGCGGCCCCGATGAAAACCACGATAATGCCGGCATCATACGGGAGGGACGACATGAGCGTACCGAAGACGACCACCACGCTGGAGCTCGTCCACACCGCCCTCAGCGAGGCCGAGGCGCTCCGCTTCCTCGAGGGCCAGCGTATCTCGAGGGGCGGTCGCACCATGGATCCCAAGGCGCAGATCGTGGGCGAGTTCGTGAAGTCCATCCGCGTGCCCGGCTATTTCCCGCCGCTGCCCGAGCTGCGCCAGCAGCTCCGCACCATGGTGGCGCTCATGGACGAGCCGGCCCCGCCGCTGCCGCGGGTGGAGGACATCAGCATTCCCAGTCCCGCCGCGCCGATTCCCGCCCGCGTCTACGATCCCGTGGGCGCGACGGGGGCCGCGCTGCCCGCCGTAGTCTATCTGCACGGCGGCGGATGGGTGCAGGGCGATCTCGAGTCCCATCACGGGCTCTGCGCGCGACTCGCCCTGCACTCGGGCGCGCTCGTGGTCGCGGCGGACTATCGCCTCGCTCCCGAGCAGAAATTCCCCGCCGCGGTGGAGGACAGCCTCGCCGCCTACCGCTTCCTCCGCACGCGCGGACGCGAGATCGGCGCCGATCCCGCCCGCGTCGCGGTGGCTGGCGACTCGGCGGGGGGCAACCTTTCAGCGGTGGTGTCCCAGCTCGCCGCCCGCTCGGAGCTGCCCGTGCCCACCTGCCAGGTGCTGATCTATCCCGCCGTCGACTTCGCCTTCGACACCCCCTCGCACCGCGAGCTCGAAGACGCCCACGTGATCCCCCGCGATCGCATCCTGTGGTACGCCGAGCAGTACCTGAGAGGCGAGGCGGACCGCATCGATCCGCGCGCCGCACCCGTACGCACGGCCGATCTCTCGGGCCAGCCCCCTGCCCTCGTCGTCACCGCGGGCTTCGATCCCTTGCGCGACGAGGGACGGCTCTACGCGGACCGGCTCCGCGAGGCGGGGGTCGACGTCGTCTATCACGAGTATCCCGGACAGATCCACGCCTTCATCTCGCTGACCAAGGTCATCCCGCAGGGCATGGAGTGCACGCTCGAGGTCGCCGACTACCTGCGACGGCGCCTGGGCAGTCGCTGAGGCAGGCCGGAACATTGCCGCGGGCGTCTGTCGGGACGACGGCGATCTGGCGCCGGAGCGCCAGGCGGTGACCGCGGCCGCGCCGATGCATCCCGACCTCCGCGCCGCCCTCGACGTGCTCTCGGCGTGGATCGACTACCGCATCGCCTACTTCTCGCTGCCCGGCATGGCCGTGGCCGTGGTGCGGGATCAGGAACTCTAAGACGGTGCGCAGCCACGTGGCCACGAAGCCTCACACACACGACTTCTCCGTGCGCGCGCTCGTCCTCGCCGGAGACATCACCCTCACCTACGAGGGGCGCTCGCGGACCTTCCGGTCTGGGGAAATCTTCGAGATGGCCGCAGGCTGCGAGCACAGCGAGCAGTACGGGCCCGACGGCGTCACGTATCTCGTCGGCCGCAAGAGCTGAGGCTGCGCTAGCCCGAATTATTCACGAACACGCGGAGCGCGAGGCGGGTCGGGGCCCGTCGTCAGGGGCGGGGGAGCGCTCCCGCTGCGTCACCCACTCGCCAGAATCGCCGCCCTCCCGGCGGCGCACAGGCGTCGGGGGTCCCACTCCGCCGGAGCGCTCCCCCGCCCCCGCCGCCACCCGCCCCGATCGCACGTGCGGCACTCGTGAATAATTCCAGGCTAGGTCGGGCTGCCCAGGCTCTCCGGCGCGCGCGGGGGGCGGCGGCTCGCCTTCTGGTAGAGGAGCCCGACCAGGAGGAGGACCACGCCCAGGATGAGGAAGGACAGCATGCGGTAGAGCGTCTTCACCGACGCCAGGTCGACCACGAAGACCTTCAGGATGACGAAGCCGAAGAGTCCCAGGGCGGCGTAGCGCAGGGCCGTGGAACGGCGGACGAAGCCCCAAGCCAGGGTCAGCGCGGCATAGATCGTCCACAGCACCGACAGCCCCACCTGCGTCTTCCAGCGGATCTCCGCGGCCAGCCCCGAGCGGCCGCCGCCGCCGCGCGCCTCGCGCAGCGGCACGTTCTGGTAGCGCGTCCACGCCTGGCTGAGGACGAAGAGGAGGACGGCGCCGCCCGCCCCGGAGAGCGCGCGTCCCACGGGCCCCGCCATGGCGGACCCCATCGAGCCGGCGAGACAGTTCCCCGCGATGGCGAGCGCCACGCACACCAGCACGCGCATGACGAGGTAGGCGTTGCCGAGCACGTCGGCCGCCGCGCGCGCCATGGTGTCGTCCGCCACGAGCGTGCGCCCGAGCACGGCGAGCCCGGCCAGCGGCACCGCGGCCACGAAGGCGGGCGAGGACACGATGCGCGAGAGGAATCCCAGAAGCAGGAGCTGGATGGTCAGCAGCCCCGCCGGCCACAGCCCCGACGGCTCGCGCCAGAGCAGCAGCGACAGCGTGAGCGAGGCGAGCACCCAGAGTGCGCTCCGCAGCCCCTCGCGGCTCGCGCCCGGGAGCTGGTGCGGACGTAGCCGCAGCGCGAACTGGCCGGCCAGCACGATGTCGGCCACGGTGAGCAAGTGCGCGAGGAACGTCGCGTTCCACACGGGCGTCCCCGTCGCCGAGCCCCACTTGTCTCCGGCCACCACCCGCAGGACCGCCAGCACAAGGGCGGCGGTGCCGCCCCAGGGGGCGATTGGCGTGGCCAAGCGCGGCGCCACCGCGATGAGCACCGCGCCCTCCGCGGCCCACGCCAGCGTGATCCACGGTCCCTTGAGAGCCAACGGTATGGCGAGGGTGAGGAACACGCAGGCGAGCCCCATGAGCACGCCCACCGTGGCGTCGTCGTCGGGGACGCGCCGCCGGTAGAAGCCGCTCAGCACCGTGTAGAGGATGGCCAGGGCCATGGCCGCCGGCGCCTCCAAGTTCGGGCGCCACGCATCGAGGGTGACGTACACCGCCCAGAAATAGCCTGCCGCGGTGCCCGCCACGATGAGGAGATCCACCTCGCGGCTGCGCTGGCCCTGGCTCCACTCGCGGGCGAGCGGCGTGAGGAGGAAGAGCACGAAGAGCAGCGAGAGGAGCACGAGACGGGCCACCGGATAGTCCGCCTCCGGCTGGCGCGTGAGCACGGGGGCAAGGAGGAGGACGGTGCCCGCCCACGCGAGACGGTTGAGCCCGCGCCAGGTGCGAAAGCGCGCGATGGTGAAGATGAGCAGGTCGAGGATCACGAGATACCCGAGGAGACCGCGCTCGTTGGGCTCGGCTCTCGCGAGGAGCACGGGCGTGAGGAGGCCGCCCACCAGGGCGAGCACCGCCGTCACCTGGCGATCGGTCGCCACCGCCACCCCGGTGCCGAGCACGGTGACGATGAACATGAGCGCAAAGGCGGTGCCGACCTGGAGGAGATCGTAGTAGGCGTAGCCGGCGAAGAGCGAGAGGTAGCACAGGCCCAGCCCCAGACCGGCGAGCGCTTCCGAGAGATACGGCACGTCGCGGCGGCGCCACCGGAGGATCAGCCCCGTCGCGAGCAGGACGAGGCCGGCCAGGAGACCGAAGCCGAGGCGCGCGCGTGGCCCGATCAGATTGTTCTCGATGGAGAGCTTCACCGCGAACGAGGCGGCGAAGAGGATGGCGACCACGCCCACCCACGTCGTCCAGCGTGCGCCGATCCGCTGCTCGAGGTTGAGGGTGGACGCGGGCGGCATGACCGGCGCGGGCTCGGGTGCGACCGCCGGGGGGGTGGGCGGCTCCATGGCCTCGTGAGCGACGGGCTCGGCCGGGGTCCAGGAGGGAACGGGTAGCGGCGCCGGCTCGCTGACGGGTGGAGGCGCTGCCACAGGCTCGGATGCCGGCATCGGCTCGGGAGGCCCAGTCACGGACGCGCCGCGCCCCGCCTGCTGCTCCAGCGTCCACACGCGATAGAGCAGATCGCGGACGCGGTCCTCGAGGGACTGGATCCGCTCGGCCGGCGTGGGCTGGCCGGGACGAGGCTGGCCGTCGCGGAGGGCCTTCAGGGCGACCAGCAGCGCGGCGAGGGACACGATGAAAATCAGGAAGGACATTCTTCGAGGAGCCTAGCACGCGCAAATCACGCGTACGGCTCAAAAAGGCCCGACCGCGAGCGCGTGGCCCGCTCACGGCCGAGCCGAAAGGCCGTGCCTAGCCGCGGTAGCGCCAGGCGCCGGGAACCCACACGCGCTCGTGGCGCTCCGATCTCCACACCTAGTGGCCGGCAACCCAGACGTGAGCCGGACCGGGAGCGACGGGGATGACCTCGTAGCGGGGCGGAGGAGGCGCGGGAATCGGCTCCACGGCGACCGGGTCAGGGAAGGCGCCCCGCACCGCGACCTCTGTGGCACAGTCCGTCAACAGCACCACGCTCAAGAGCGAAAGCCCCAACGCCTGTCTCATCATCGACGAACCCTCCTTACCCGTTAGTCGCCGCAGGGCGTGGGCCCGTTTACGCCATCCTCGACGGCGCCGGGCGTGAGGCTATAATCGGGCTTCCATGAATTCGCCCCTCGCCGGAATCCTCGTCGCCGACCTGACGCAGAACGTCGCCGGTCCCCTCTGCACCCAGATCCTGGGAGACCTCGGGGCGGAGGTGGTCAAGGTGGAGCGGCCGGGCCGCGGCGACGATGCGCGCGCCTGGGCGCCCCCGTACTGGGGCGAGGAGAGCGCGACCTTCATGGGCGTGAACCGCAACAAGCGCAGCCTCGCCGTCGACATGAAGCAGCGGGACGGCCGGCTCGTGGTCGAGCGGCTCATCGGGCGCGCCGACGTCCTCGTGCAGTCGCTGCGCGCGGGCGTCATCGAGGAGCTGGGCCTCGCCTGGGAGCGCGCGCGGGAGATCAACCCACGGCTCGTCTACTGCTCGGTCACCGCCTTCGGGACGGAAGGTCCGCTCGCCGATCGTCCCGGCTACGATCCCCTGATGCAGGCACTCGGCGGCATCATGTCCATCAACGGCCATCCCGGCCAGGCGCCGGCGCGCGTGCCCGTGTCTATCGTGGACATGGGCACGGGCATGTGGGCCGCCATCGCCATCCTGGGTGCGCTGCGCGAGCGCGATCGCACGGGGCGCGGTGCCAGCGTAACCACCGCGCTCTACGAGACGGCGCTGGCGTGGGGCGTGCTCCAGATGAACCAGTTCCTGGGCGCGGGCGAGGTGCCCCTCCCCCAGGGCTCGGGCACCGCGATGATCTGTCCGTACGAGGCCTTCCCCACGCGCGATGCCTGGGTCATGATCGCCGCCGCCTCCGATGCGCTCTTCGCCAAGGCCTGCGAGAGCCTCGGGGTCCCGGGCATGCCGCGCGATCCGCGCTTCAAGGACAATCCCTCGCGGGTGGCGCACCGGACCGAGGTCTTCGAGTCGCTCTCCGCCGTCACCCGCCGCTTCACGAGCGCGGAGGTGCTCGAGCGCCTGCAGCGGGCCGGAGTGCCGTGCGCGCCCATCCTCAGCCTCGACAAGGTCGCCGCCGAGCCGCAGACCGTGGCCAGCGGCATGCTGGTGCCCAGCAAGCATCCGCGACTGGTCGACTACCGCGCCGTGGGCCTGCCCATTCGCTGGGACGGCGAGCGCCCGCCCGTGACGCGCGTGCCGCCGCTCCTCGGCGAACACACCGCGGAAGTGCTCGGCGAGCTCGGCTACGATGCGGCGGCCATCCAGGAGCTCGCCTCCCGTCATGTCGTCCAGCTATAAGACGCTCAACGTCACCGCGGGGCCCGAGGGGCACGTGATCACCCTCGAGCTCAACCGCCCCGAGGCGCTCAATGCCATGAACACGGCCATGGGCGAGGATCTCCTGCGGTGCCTCGATGCCATCCAGTGGGACAAGGCGGCGCGCGTGGTCGTGCTCACCGGGTCGGGGACCAAGGCCTTCTGCGTGGGCGGCGATCTCAAGGAGCGCCAGGGCATGACCGGCGAGGCCTGGCGCGCGCAGCACGTGATCTTCGAGGCGGCCGCCGCGCGCCTCGTCCGCTGCCCCGTGCCCGTGATCGCCGCCGTGGAGGGCTTCGCCATGGGCGGGGGCTGCGAGCTCGCCGTACTCTCCGACTTCATCGTGGCCTCGGAGACCGCGGTCTTCGCCGTGCCCGAGGTGACGCTCGGCATCTTCCCCGGCATTGGCGGCACCCAGCTCCTGCCGCGCATCATCGGCGCGCCGCTCGCCAAGGAGATGATCTTCACGGGCCGGCGGGTGCCCGCCGCGGAGGCCAAAGCCCTCGGCCTCGTGAATCACCTCGTGCCCGCGGGACAGGCGCGTGCGAAGGCCCTCGAGATCGCCGCCACCATCGCGGCCAACGGCCCCGTGGCGATCCGTCAGGCGAAGAAGGCCATCAACTGGGGCGGCGAGACCGACCTGGAGACGGGCATGGCGCTGGCCATCGAGGCCTACAACGTCACCGTCACTACCGACGATCGTCTCGAGGGCGTGCGTGCCTTCAAGGAGAAGCGGAAACCAAACTTCAAGGGGAAGTAGAGGGACCAATCATGCACGACATGAGCTTCGCGCTGACCGACGACCAGAAGGCCCTCAAGGCCGCCGTCTACGACCTCTGCAAACAGTACTCACCCGCCTACTGGCAGGAGCTGGACGTCAAGCGCGAGTATCCCGAAGCCCTCGTCAACGATCTGACCAAGGCGGGCTACCTCGCCGTGCTGATCCCCCAGGAATACGGCGGCGCCGGCCTGGGCATCATGGAAGGCGCGCTCATCCTGGAGGAGATCAACCGCTCGGGCGGCAACGCCGGCGCCTGCCACGCGCAGATGTACATCATGGGCACCGTGCTGCGGCACGGCTCGGAGCAGCAGAAGACGATGTACCTGCCCAAGATCGCCACGGGCGAGCTTCGGCTCCAGGCCTTCGGCGTCACCGAGCCCAACGCGGGGTCCGACACGACGAAGCTCCAGACCACGGCCATTCGCAAGGGTGACCGGTACGTCGTCAACGGCCAGAAGATGTTCATCTCGCGCGTGCTTCAGTCGGACCTGATGCTCCTCCTCGCGCGGACGACGCCGGTGGACCAGGTGAAGAAGAAGACGGACGGGCTCAGCGTGTTCCTCATCGACATCCGGCCGCTGAAGGGCAAGGGCCTCGAGGTGCGGCCGCTTCGCATGATGATGAACCACTCGACCAACGCACTCTTCTTCGACAACATGGAGATTCCCGCGGACAGCCTCATCGGCCAGGAAGGCAAGGGCTTCTCCTACATCCTCGACGGCATGAACGCGGAGCGCATCCTGGTCGCCTCCGACTCCCTGGGCGACGCGCGGTGGTTCATCGAGAAGGCGGTGGCCTACACGCAGCAGCGCGTGATCTTCGGCAAGCCCATCGGGTCGAACCAGGGCGTGCAGTTCCCCATCGCCAAGGCCCACATGGCCGTGGAGGCCGCCGACCTCATGCGCACCAAGGCGGCCAAGCTCTTCGACGCGGGACTCCCCTGCGGGCCGGAGGCCAACATGGCCAAGTACCTCGCCTCGGAGGCGGCCATCGAGGCGGGCAATGCCTGCATCGACTGTCACGGCGGCTATGGCTTCGCGGAGGAGTACGATATCGAGCGCAAGTTCCGCGAGTCGCGTCTCTACCGGGCGGCCCCCATCAACAACAACCTCGTCATGGCGTACGTGGGCGAGCACGTCCTCGGCATGCCGCGCTCCTACTAGAGCTGAGGATCCATGAACGCTCTGTCGACGTTGTGCTCCCCCTCCGGGGGCGAGGGGATCGCACTGGCTCCCTCTCCCTCAGGGAGGGAGAGGGCCGGGGTGAGGGTAGCCGCATGTACTTGCCTCATCGGGACTAGGGTCGCGTGAGCCTGGCCGAAGTCGAGCGGGTGTCCGTCACCACGGTGGTGGACAACTTCATCGACAGCCTGCGCGCCGACGAGAAGGTCGCCACGCGCTTCACGCATGCTCAGGCCCGTCGCATGCCGACCCTCAAGGCGGAGCACGGTCTCGGCCACTGGGTCGAGGTGGAGCGCGGCGGCGAGACGCGGCGCATCGCCTTCGACTTCGGGCTGACCGGCGAGAGCTATACGCAGAACTTCCTCGAGCTGGGGCTGGACGCCGGGCAGGTGGACGCGGTGGCCCTCTCCCACGGCCACATGGACCACTACGGCGGGCTCGGCGGCTTCCTCAAGACCTACCGCCGGCGCATGAAGAAAGCGGTGACCTTCTACGGCGGCCGCGACCACTTCCTTCCCCGCTACAACGAGCGCAACAACACGCGCGTGTACATCGGCCGCCTCGATCGCGACGAGCTCGAGCGCTACGACCTCGAGGTGCGCGTAATCGAGACGCCCACCGTTCTTCCCGAGGGCGCGCTCCTGAGTGGGGAGATGCACGAGACGGAGCCCTTCGAGGTCATTCCGCCCTCTCTCAAGGTGGAGCGCGACGGCCAGGTCGTGCAGGACAGCTTCATCGGCGAGCAGACCCTCGTCGCCAATGTCAGGAACCGGGGGCTCGTGATCGTCACCTCTTGCTCCCACCGAGGCATCGTGGGCATCTGCCGCCACGCCGTGAAGGCGTCCGGGGTGCCCAAGGTCCACGCGGTCATCGGCGGCTTTCACCTCTCGGGGCTCGCCGGGGAGCGCATCACGCAGGTGGTGGACGCCTTCCGGTCCTTCGGGGTCGACTACCTGATTCCTCAGCACTGCACGGGCCTGGAGGCGGTCATCCAGATGGGTGTGCATCTCCCCAAAGAGCTGGTGGTAAGCTCGGTGGGAAGCACCTTCACCTTCAGGTCCTGAGGAGACGCCATGAAGCTTCCCAAGCGCGTGACGGTGTGCGAGGTGGGGACGCGGGACGGATTCCAGATCGAGCCCGACTTCATTCCCACCGAGCAGAAGATCGAGGTGGTGAACCGGCTCTCCGCCACCGGCATGCCGCGCATCGAGGTGACCTCCTTCGTGTCGCCCAAGGCGGTGCCTCAGCTCAAGGACGCGGAAGCGGTGATGGCGGGCATCACCCGGCGGCCCGGCACGCGCTACTCCGCCCTCGTGCCCAACGACAAGGGCGCGGCGCGCGCGGTGGACGCGGGCGTGGACGACATCCACACCGTGGTGTCGGCGAGCGAGAGCCACAACCTCGCCAACGTGAACATGTCCGTGGCGGAATCGATCGCCAAGCTCAAGGCCACCGCGGAGGTGGCGCACCGGGCCGGCAAGCCCGTGTACGCGGGCATCTCCTGCTCCTTCGGCTGCCCCTTCGAGGGCGAGGTGCCGATCGGTCAGCTCGCCTCCGTGGTCTCGCGGCTCGTGGATCTGGGCGCCAAGGGCATCGGCCTCGCCGACACCACGGGCATGGCGAATCCCGCGCAGGTGGCGCGCATCCTCGAGCACCTGATGCCGCGCTTCCCCGGCGTCGAGTGGACGCTCCACACCCACGACACGCGCGCCATGGCCATCCCCAACATCATCGCCGCCATGGAGATTGGCGTGACCAACTTCGACGCCTCCATCGGCGGGCTCGGCGGCTGCCCCTTCGCCCCCGGCGCCTCCGGCAACGTGTGCACGGAGGATCTCGTGCACTGCCTGTGGTCCATGGGCGTGGAGACGGGCATCGACCTCGACGCCCTCATCGCCGTGTCGAAGCGCGTGGAGGAGATCGTGGGGCGCGCCCTGCCCGGCCAGATCGTCAAGGCGGGGAAGTGGAGCCGGCGCTATCCCTTGCCCGACGGCGTGCAATCACGCCTGGCCGCTGCCCGATGAACGTCGATTGCCCCTCACCCCGGCCCTCTCTCCTGAGGGGAGAGGGTGCGCCGCCGAACCCTCGTTCCCAGAGAAGCAGAGAGCGTCGCCCGTGATGACCAAGCGCGCGGAGAAGATGCTCAGGCTCATGGACCGCGCAGTCACGGAGTGGCACATTCCCGTCATCGGCCGAGAGAAGGGGCGCGTCATCCGGCGCCTCCTCGCCCGGCACGCGCCCACGCGCGGCATCGAGGTGGGCTCACTGGTGGGCTACTCCGCCATCCTCATCGCGGGCAACATGCCGCGCGGGGGCAAGCTCACC
Organism: Candidatus Methylomirabilota bacterium; assembly: GCA_046723845.1. Taxonomy (GTDB): domain Bacteria; phylum Methylomirabilota; class Methylomirabilia; order Rokubacteriales; family CSP1-6; genus AR37. The sequence goes on from JBKOVG010000272.1 coordinate 11,002, forward strand.
TGCATCGAGAACAATCCCTACCTCGCCAAGTTCTGCCAGTCCAACGCCGCGCACGCCGGGCTCAAGGGGCGGGTCAAGGTGGTGATAGGCGACGCCCTCCGTGTGCTGCCCTTCCTGCGCGGGTCGGTGGACTTCATGCTCCTCGACGCGAAGAAGGAAGACTACCTCGACTATCTGAAGGCGGTGGAGCCGCGCCTCGTCAAGGGCGCTCTGATCATCGCCGACAACACCGGCATCTACCGCCGCGACGTCAAGCCCTATCTCGATCACGTGCGCCACAACGGCCACTACACGAGCCGCGAGCACGACTTCGGCTTCGACTGCATGGAAGTCTCGGTCTTCAAGGGCTAGCGCGGTGTTCGGCGAGCGCCACGACCCCGAGTTCCTCAAGCACCTCTTCGAGAACACGGAGATCCTGCGCAAGCCCATCAGCGGGATCATCACCGGCTATCACGTGCTGCCCTACATCCTGGTCGGCCCGCAGGAGGAGCAGCCGCACCGCTCGGTGGAGATCCGCGGCAAGATCAAGGTCTCCCCGCGCCTCGTCTTCGCGCCCGGCCGCGCCGGCCAGACCTATGGCGATCTGTTCAAGGAGCACGAGGTGATGGACGAGACGCTGGTGGCCCGCGTCTTCTCCTTCATGTACTCCTCGAAGCACCAGGTGACGCTGGAGAGCGAGGACCTCAACATCCAGCGCTCCGATCGCAACCCCCAGGCCCAGATCGAGCGAGCCCTGGACGAGCTGGCCCAGCGCGAGGTCATCAACACCGGGCTCATCCTCGCGCCCAACGTGCGCTTCTATCCCGTCTCCCT
>JBKOVG010000036.1:0-11909 GCA_046723845.1 Candidatus Methylomirabilota bacterium
CGAAGGTCTGCACCACTCCCTGGGACGCGAGAGCGAGGGCCATGAGGAAGGAGAGGGGCAGGAGTATGTAGAGGGTAGTCCGGGTGAGATCGACCCAGAAGTTTCCCACGGTCTCTGCGGTCCGCCGGGCGAGCCCGCGCACGAGCGCAGCCATGACGGACATCCCGCTCGCCGCGGACAGGAAGTTCTGCACGGCCAGGCCCAGGCTCTGGCTCAAATAGCTCATCGTCGTCTCGCCGGCATAGCTCTGCCAGTCAGTGGTGGTGAGGAAGCCGGCGGCGTTGTTGAAAGCCAGATGCGGCGGGATGGCTGGGAAGCCCTGGGTATTGAGGGGAAGCACGTGCTGACATCGCTGGAGCGTGTAGAGGACCAGCATGCCCAGGCAATTGAACAGGAGCAGCGCGACGGCGTAGGCCTTCCAGCCCATCTCCTCGTGGAGGTGAACGCCCCCTAGCCGGTAGATGAGGCGCTCGAGCCACCCGAGAGCGCGGCCGAGGAGGATCGGCTCCCCCTCGTACACCCGGGCCATGTAGCCGCCCAGCGGCTTCACCAGAGCGAGCAGAATCAGCAGATACACAGCGATCTGGAGCGCTCCATTCGCCGTCATTGGAAGACGGCCTCCCGGCGCCCGATGTCAGGTGACACCCGTGTTCCTCCGCATCGAGTAGATGCCGAAGCCGACTCAAGAAGCCACCAAGTTCTGGGTCCAGGCCGTCAAGGAGCGCTCAATGAGAGAATCTTGAGGGTCCTGAAGGGATTCTTGAGTCCTTGCTGAGCGGAGGATCCGCTAGATTTTTCGCTAGAGCACGAGTGACGGCAGCGAGGAGGCATCCATGACGGGGAGCGTGGCGGAGGCGAACGACCAGGCCAGCTCGCTGACCTTGAGCGCGTCCGAGTTGGCGGCGCTCCGGTCGGCGATGGAGAGCTACGTGACGGATCTTCGCTCGGAGATCGGGCACACCGAACGATACGAGCTTCGCGAGGCCCTCAAGTCGAGGCGGATGCTTCTCGAAGGCGTGCTGCGCCGGCTCGGCGAGGCCAAGGGGGACGGATCATGAGCGATGCGCTGTTCGTCGGGATGACCGTCGGCTTCTTCGTGTTCACCTGGGCGCTCATCCGGCTGTGTGAACGGCTGTAGGAGGGCATCATGCCGCTGATCTACGTGGTAGGCGGAATCGTGGCCTTCGGGCTCCTCGTGTACCTCACCATTGCGCTGCTCAAGCCGGAGCTCTTCTCGTGAGCGGCCAGGGCTCTCTCCAGCTCGCGTTCTATCTGGTGGTGCTCATCGCGCTCGCCAAGCCCCTGGGCGCCTTCATGGCCCGGGTCTACGAGGGTCGGCCATGTGGCCTCGACGCCGCCCTCGGCTGGCTCGAGCGCCTGATCTACCGGCTGGCCGGCGTGCGCGTGCACGAGGAGATGAGCTGGAAGGGGTACGCGCTGGCCATGCTCGTCTTCAACCTGGCCGGCATGCTCCTCGTGTACGTGCTCCAGCGCTTCCAGGCCGGGCTGCCCCTCAATCCGCAAGGGTTCGGCGCGGTGTCGCCCGACTCGTCCTTCAACACCGCGGCGAGCTTCGCCACCAACACGAACTGGCAGGGCTATGGCGGCGAGAGCACGATGAGCTACCTGACGCAGATGCTGGGCCTGACCGTCCAGAACTTCGTCTCGGCCGCCACCGGCATGGCGGTGCTCGTGGCTCTCATCCGCGGCTTCGCCCGCCGCTCGGCGCAGACCATCGGGAACTTCTGGGTCGATCTCACGCGCACGACCCTGTACATCCTCCTCCCCCTCGCGGTGATCTTCGCTCTCCTCTTCGCGTCGCAGGGAGTGGTGCAGACCTTCAGCCCGTACGCGAAGGTGAGCGTGGTGCAGCCCACGCAGTACGACGAGCCCATCACCGACAAGGACGGCAAGCCCGTCCTCGACGACAAGGGGCAGCCCAAGACGAAGAAATCCACGCTGACCGAGCAGGTGATCGCGGTCGGTCCCGCCGCCTCGCAGATCGCCATCAAGCAGCTCGGCACCAACGGCGGCGGCTTCTTCAATGTGAACTCCTCTCATCCCTTCGAGAATCCGACGCCGCTCTCGAACTTCCTCGAGCTCCTGGCCATCCTGCTCATCCCGGCCGCCCTCTGCTACACCTTCGGCGTCATGGTGCGCGACACGCGGCAGGGCTGGGTCCTCCTGGCCGCCATGACGGTGATCTTCGTGGGCGGGCTGGTCACGTGCGTGGTGGCGGAGCAGCGGGGCGCGGTCTTCGTGAGGCAGGGCGTGGATCACGCGGTGAGCGAGACGCAGTCGGGCGGCAACATGGAGGGCAAGGAAGTGCGCTTCGGCATCGCCAATTCCGCCCTGTGGGCCACTGCCACCACCTCCGCCTCCAACGGGTCCGTGAACTCCATGCACGACACCTTCACGCCCATCGGCGGCCTGGTGCCCATGTGGATGATCCAGCTCGGCGAGGTGGTCTACGGCGGGGTAGGCTCAGGACTCTACGGCATGATCGTGTTCGCCATCGTGGCCGTCTTCGTGGCAGGGCTCATGGTGGGGCGCACGCCAGAGTCCCTAGGGAAGTAGATCGAGGCCTACGAGATGAAGATGGCCTCCCTGGTCATCCTCATCGTGCCCGCGTTGGTGCTCATCGGCACCGCCATAGCCGTCTTGCTTCCCGCCGGTAAGTCGAGCATGGCCAATCCGGGCATCCACGGCTTCAGCGAGGCGCTCTACGCCTTCTCGTCGGCTTCCAACAACAACGGCAGCGCCTTCGCGGGCCTGAACGCGAACACGCCCTTCTACAACACCGCCCTCGGCCTGTGCATGCTCTTCGGCCGCTACTGGCTGGCCGTGCCCGTGCTGGCCCTGGCTGGCTCGCTCGCGCGCAAGAAGCTCGTGCCCGCCGGCCTCGGCACCCTCGCCACCCACACGCCGCTCTTCGTCGTGCTCCTCGTGGGCACGGTGATGCTGGTGGGAGCCCTGACCTATGTGCCCGCGCTCGCTCTCGGTCCCATCGCCGAGCATCTCACCCTCGTGATGGCCAAGTGAGGTTGTCATGGTAGCGACCAGCAAGGCTCGTCCGCTCTTCGATCTGGCCATCGTGGGTCAGGCCACGCTCGATTCCTTCAAGAAGCTCACGCCCCGGCGGCAGGTGCGGAATCCTGTGATGTTCGTGGTCTACGTGGGCTCCATCCTGACCACGCTGCTCTGGCTGCAGGCCCTGGTGCACGGAGGCCATGGCGAGGCATCGGCCGGCTTCATCTTCGGCGTCTCGCTCTGGCTCTGGTTCACCGTGCTCTTCGCCAACTTCGCGGAGGCGATGGCCGAGGGGCGCGGCAAGGCCCAGGCCGCCTCGCTCCGCAAGGCGCGCCGGGAGCTCCAGGCCAAGCGGCTGTCGAAACCCGAGCGGATGGCGAGCTACCAGGTGGTCTCGGCCACCAGCCTGCGCAAGGGCGACGTGGTGCTCGTCGAGGCGGGCGACTTCATCCCGGCCGACGGCGAGGTGATCGAGGGCGTGGCCTCCGTCAACGAGAGCGCCATCACCGGGGAGAGCGCGCCGGTGATCCGCGAGAGCGGGGGCGACCGCAGCTCGGTGACGGGGGGCACGCAGGTGCTCTCCGACTGGCTGCTCGTCGAGGTGTCGGCGAATCCCGGGGAGGCGTTCCTCGATCGCATGATCGCGCTCGTCGAGGGAGCCAAGCGCCAGAAGACCCCCAACGAGATCGCCCTCGACATCCTCCTCGCCGGGCTCACCATCGTGTTCCTCCTCGCCACCGCCACCCTCCTGCCGTACTCGCTCTACAGCGTGCAGGCGGCGGGGCAGGGGACCCCGATCACCGTCACCGTGCTGGTGGCCTTGCTCGTCTGCCTGATTCCCACCACCATCGGCGCCCTCCTCTCGGCCATCGGCATCGCGGGGATGGATCGCATGATCCAGAAGAACGTCATCGCCATGTCGGGCCGTGCCGTCGAGGCGGCGGGCGACGTGGATGTGCTCCTCCTCGACAAGACCGGCACCATCACCCTCGGCAACCGGCAGGCCACCGCCTTCTATCCCGCCGACGGCGTGAGCGAGACCACGCTCGCCGACGCGGCCCAGCTCGCCTCGCTGGCCGACGAGACTCCGGAGGGACGGAGCATCGTGATCCTGGCCAAGGAGAAGTACAGCCTGCGCGAGCGGGACGTGCAGGCCATGGGGGCGAAGTTCGTGGAGTTCAGCGCCCAGACGAGGATGAGCGGGGTGGATCTGAGCGGGCGCGAGGTCCGCAAGGGCGCCGCCGAGGCCATCGAGGCCCACGTCAAGCGGCTGGGCGGCAGCGTGCCCCCGAGCGTGAGAACCGTGGTGGACACCATCTCCAAGGCCGGGGGCACCCCGCTCGTCGTGTCCGACGGCGCCAAGGTGCTCGGGGTGATCCAGCTCAAGGACATCGTGAAGGGCGGCATCCGCGACCGGTTCGCCCAGCTTCGCCGCATGGGCATCAAGACCATCATGATCACGGGTGACAACCCGCTCACCGCCGCCGCCATCAGCGCGGAGGCGGGCGTGGACGACTTCCTTGCGCAGGCGACGCCGGAAATGAAGCTCAAGCTGATCCGCGATCTGCAGGCGGAAGGACGGCTGGTGGCGATGACCGGCGACGGCACCAACGACGCTCCCGCCCTCGCTCAGGCCGACGTGGCGGTGGCCATGAACACGGGCACGCAGACCGCCAAGGAAGCGGGCAACATGGTCGACCTCGACTCCAATCCCACCAAGCTCCTGGAGGTGGTGGAGACGGGGAAGCAGATGCTGATGACGAGGGGCGCCCTCACGACCTTCAGCATCGCCAACGACGTGGCCAAGTACTTCGCCATCATCCCCGCGGCCTTCGCGAGCACCTATCCCGCCCTCGGCGTGCTCAACATCATGCATCTCGCCACGCCGGAGAGCGCCATCCTGTCCGCCGTCATCTTCAACGCCTTGATCATCGTCGCGCTCATCCCGCTCGCCCTCCGCGGGGTGCGCTACCGCCCCATCGGCGCAGCGGCCGTCCTCCGGCGCAACCTGTGGATCTATGGCGTGGGCGGCATCCTCATCCCGTTCCCGGGGATCAAGCTCGTGGACATGATCCTCGTGGCCCTCGGCCTCGTCTAGGAGAGGAGTCGACATCATGCGCGCGCAACTGCGTCCGGCCCTGGTCATCCTCGTCGCCCTCACCCTCGTCACCGGCGTGGCGTATCCGCTCCTCGTCACGGGCGTCGCCCAGGCGGTCTTCCCGCATCAGGCCCAGGGCAGCCTCATCTCGAAGGACGGCAAGCTCGTGGGCTCGGCCCTCATCGGCCAGCCCTTCGACGATCCGAAGTACTTCTGGGGTCGTCCCTCCGCGACGAGCCCCTTCCCGTACAACGCGGCCTTGTCCTCCGGATCCAACCTGAGCCCCACCAATCCGGATCTCGTCAAGGCCGTCCAGGGCCGAGTGGATGCGCTGCGCGCCGCCGATCCCGGCAACACCTCGCGCGTGCCCGTCGACCTCGTCACGGCGTCCGGCAGCGGGCTCGATCCGCACATCAGCCCCGCCGCCGCCCTCTACCAGGTGTCGCGGGTGGCGCGGGCGCGCAAGCTCGATCCGGAGTCCGTGAGGCAGCTCGTGGAGCGGCACATCGAGGGGCGCTTCCTGGGATTCCTCGGCGAGCCGCGCGTGAACGTGCTCGCCCTCAACCTGGCCCTCGACGGCAAGTAAGGCGACCGGATCGGCGATTGAATGAAGGCCAACGGCGTCCTTCTCGTGTGCGCGTTGGTGGCGGCCCTCGGCGTCACGAGCCCGGCGGTGGCCCAGCGATCGGTAGCAGATCTTCTCGGTCGCGAGGTCACGCCGGAAGGGCAGCCGAAGAAACTTCTCGAGGAGATCCTACTGTGGGGCTACCTCGAGAACAGCTACGTGATCAACCTGGGCACGGCCAGCCCGCACAACGTCAACGACCTTCGCTTCTACGACCACGACGCAGACTACTCCTGGAACTCCCTCGAGCTGTCCGTCAAGAAGGATCCCTCAGAGCTCTACCCGTGGGGCTTTGGTGTGGTCACCACCGCCGGCATGGACTCCCAGAAGAACCACTCTCTGGGCATTTTCCGGGATCTCGACGACGGAGCGCCCTACTACCGGAACACCGCGAAATACGACCTGGTCGAAGCGTATGGTTCGGGGCTTCTACCGCTCGGCAACGGGCTCACCGTCAAGGCGGGGAAATGGGCCACCCTGATCGGCTACGAGGTGTACGAGAGCCCGAAGAACTTCAACTTCTCGCGTGACTTCCTCTATACCCTCGGCACTCCCTACACCCACACCGGCCTGCTCGTCAGCTACCCGTTTACCAAGTGGATCGCGGCCACCCTCGGCTTCACCATGGGCTGGGACAACTCCGACAACCCCAACGGCTATCTCAAGGCCATCGGGCAGGTCGCTTTCACTCCCACCGACACGTTCTCGATCGTCATGGCCTTCCACGTGGGTCCCGAGCAGCTACGCAGCCAGATGCACGGGCACGTGAACCAGCGCTGGATCGTGGACACGACCATCCTCTACACGGGCATCGAGAAGCTTTCCCTGGCCGTCAACTTCGACTTCGCGGGAGAGGAGAACGACCCCGTCCTCGTCGCCCTCGGCACCCGGAAGAACAACAACTCGAACTGGAGCGGCATCGCCGGCTACATCGTCTACGACTGGACGAAGTCGCTCCGCACTTCCCTCCGCCTCGAGTACTTCGCCGATCCCCAAGCGGTGCGCAACGGCATCACGCCGCCCGGCCACAACGTGAACTATTACGAGTTCACTCCCACCGTCGAGTACAAGATCTGGCGCGGCCTCATCGGCCGGCTCGAGTACCGGCGCGACATGGCGAGCCGCAACTCCTTCAGTCTCGATCAGTTCAGCACGCGCCCCACCTCACGGACCCAGGACACGTTCAGCATCGCCCTCACCTACGTCTTCTTCTAGGCGTGTGGTTGCGGGGGTCCTTGGATACACTGACCCCACCGTGACTGGAGGCGGACGTCCATGACCGGAGAGCGACCCGACCCCGATACCTTGCTCGCCCGGGCGCGGGAGGAGGAGGCGAGGAAGTTCCGGGGCCGCCTCAAGCTCTTCTTCGGGGCGGCCGCCGGCGTGGGCAAGACCTACGCCATGCTGGAGGCTGCCCGCGAGCTCCAGGCGGACGGCGTCGACGTGGTCGTGGGCTGCGTCGAGACCCACGGCCGCGCGGAGACCGAAGCGCTGCTGGCTGGCCTCGACGTCCTTCCGCCGCGGCTGGAATCGTACAAGGGCACCACCCTCCGGGAGTTCGATCTGGACGCGGCGCTTGCCCGCCGTCCTACCGTGATGATCGTGGACGAGCTCGCCCACAGCAACGCGACGGGCTCGCGGCATGCCAAGCGCTGGCAGGACGTCATGGAGCTCCTCGACGTGGGCATCAACGTCTACACGGCGCTGAACGTCCAGCACCTGGAGAGCCTCAACGACATCGTGGCCAAGATCACCGGGGTGGTCGTGCGTGAGACGGTGCCGGACTCCGTGCTCGAGCGCGCCGACGAGATCGAGCTGGTCGACCTTCCTCCCGACGACCTGATCCAGCGCCTCCAGGAGGGCAAGGTCTACGTGCCCCAGCAGGCGCGGGAGGCGATCCACAACTTCTTCCGCAAGGGCAACCTGATCGCCCTCCGCGAGCTCGCCCTCCGGCGCACCGCCGATCGCGTGGACGCGCAGATGCAGGCGTACATGCGCGACCACGCCATTGCCAAGACGTGGCCGGTGGCCGAGCGCGTCCTCGTCTGCGTGAGCCCGAGCCCGCAGGCGGGGCAGCTCGTCCGCGCGGGGCGCCGCCTCGCCACGCGCCTCGGCGCGGAGTGGATCGTCGCCTACGTGGAGACGCCGGCGAGCGCCCGCCTCTCCCAGGCCGACCGCGATCGCGCCGTGCAGACGCTCCGGCTGGCCGAGCAGCTGGGCGCGGAGGCGGTGACCCTCTCCGGGCCCACCATGAGCGACGAGATCCTCGCCTACGCGCGGGCTCGCAACGTCAGCAAGATCGTCATCGGCAAGCCGGCCCGCTCCCTGTGGAAGCGCATCCTCCTCGGCTCCATCGTGGATGCGCTGGTGCGGGGCAGCGGCGAGATCGACATCTACGTGGTCAGCGGTGACAAGGAGGCGGCGGTCTCCCGGCCCGTCCGGCATCGCCCCGGGGTGACGGACTGGCCGAGCTACGCGGTGGCCCTCGGAGTGGTCGGTGTCTGCACGGGCATCGCCTGGCTCATGTTCCCGCACTTCGGCCTCTCCAACCTGATCATGGTCTATCTGCTCGGGGTGGTGGCGGTGGCGGCGCGCAGCGGCCGCGGGCCCACCGTGTTCACGTCCGTGCTGAGCGTGGCCACCTTCGATTTCTTCTTCGTGCCGCCCTACTTCTCCTTCGCGGTGTCGGACACGCAGTACCTCGTCACCTTCACGGTGATGCTGGTGGTGGCCCTCGTCATCAGCGGGCTCACCGTGCGCATCCGTGCCCAGGCCGACGCCGCCCGCGACCGCGAGCGCAGAACCGCGGCGCTCTATGCCATGAGCCGGGAGCTGGCGAGCTCGCGAAGCGTGGAGGCGCTCCTCGCCATCGCCGTCCAGCACATCGTCGAGGTATTCCCGGCGGAGGTGGCCGCCCTCTTACCCCACGACGGCGAGCAGCTCAGCCCGCGCACCGTGCCGGGCGCTACCCTCCGGCCCGACACCTCCGAGCTCGCAGTGGCGCAGTGGGTCTTCGCGCATCGCGAGCTGGCTGGCCTCGGCACCTCGACCCTCCCCGGGGCGGCCGCACTCTACGTCCCCCTCGTGGGCTCGCGGGGCGCGGTGGGCGTGCTCGGGGTGAAGCCCGCGGATCCCCACGCCTTCGACAGTCCCGATCAGCTGCATCTGCTGGAGACGTTCGCCAATCAGACCGCGCTCGCCATCGAGCGTGCGGTGTTGGCCGAGGAGGCCCAGGCTGCGCAGCTCAGGATCGAGACGGAACGCTTGCGCAGCTCCCTCCTGAGCTCCGTCTCCCACGACCTGCGGACGCCGCTCGCCGCCATCACGGGCTCGGCGAGCACGATGCTGGAGAGCGGTAGCCAGCTGCCCGCGGCCGTGCAGCGCGACCTGCTCCAGACCATCCGCGAGGAGGCGGAGCGGCTCAATCGCCTCGTCCAGAATCTGCTGGAGATGACTCGGCTGGAGGCCGGCGTCGAGGTGCGCAAGGAGTGGCGGGCGCTCGAGGAAGTCGTGGGCGCCGCGCTGTCCCGTCTCGAGCTGAGCCTGCGAGATCGGCCGGTGCGTACGGAAGTGGCGAAGGACCTTCCGCTCGTCGCCATGGACGACACGCTGATCGAGCAAGTGCTCATCAACCTGCTCGAGAACGCCGCCAAGCACACGCCTCCGGGCACGGAGATCGACGTGCGCGCCTGGGCCGAGAATGGCCACGTCGTCGTCGAGGTGGGAGACCGGGGGCCCGGGCTCGCCCCCGGCGAGGAGGATCGTATCTTCGAGAAGTTCTATCGAGGCGCGCGCCCGCAGGCTCGCGGGGCGGGGCTGGGGCTCGCGATCTGCCGGGCCATCGTCGAGGCGCACGGCGGCCGCATCTGGGCGCTCAACCGGCCCGACGGAGGCGCGGCCTTCCGGTTCGTGCTGCCCATCGGCGGTGAGCCGCCGCCCATCGACCCCGCCCGCCACTGATCGACGGACCCGTCACGCGCCACGCCACGCCGCGTCCTCACTAAGTAGGCCGGGATCGATGGCCGTGGTAGCCTGACGGTATCCGTATGGCTCGTTTCCGCGCGATCTCCATCGTGCTGCTCGCGGGACTCGTGGCCGTCGTCGCCCCCGCCCCGCCCGCGCATGCCATCGACGAGGCCGATCGCGTCTACCTCGTGGGCGAGAAGGCCTTCGAGGACGGTCTCTACCCGCTGTCCCGCCGCATGCTCGAGCGCTTCGTGGAAAAATTTCCGGGTGACCCGCGGGTGGGCGATGCCACGCTCCTCCTCGGCCGGGCGCGGCTCTCCCAGGGGGCGGCCGAGCCGGCGCTCGAGGCCTTCAAGAAGGTCCTCGCCATGACCCCCGTCCCCGGCAAGCCGCAGGAGGCGCGCTTCTGGGAAGGCGAGGCGCTCTACCGGCTCAAGCGCTACACGGATGCGCGCGCGGCCTACGCCCGCGTCATCGCCGCCGAGCCCCCGTCCACCTTGCTGCCGGACGCGCTCTACGGGCTCGGCTGGACGGATCTCGAGCTCAAGCGCCGCGACGCGGCGGTGAGCGACTTCCGGCGCCTCGTCAAGGAGTTCCCGGATCATTCGACCGCCCCCTCGGCGTCCATCCAGCTCGCGCGCGCCCTCATCGACACCAAGCATCCCGACGAGGCGGTGACCGTCCTGGAGGACTTTTCGAAGAGGTATCCGGACAATCGGCTCGTGCCGGAGGCCGCCTACTACCTGGCGCGGGCCAAGCTCGCCGCCGGCAACACGGACGAGGGCGTCGCCCAGCTCCGCGCTTTCGCGCGGACCTATCCGAACCACGAGCTCGCCTCGGCCGCCCGCCGGGCCACGCTCGAGAGCCAGCTCAAGTCCGGGAAGAAGAAGGACATCGCCGAGGAGTACACGGCGCTCATGGACCAGAAGCCGGCCACGCCCGAGGCGCTCTACGACGCCGGGGCCATGGCGGCCGGGCTCGATCGTCCCAAGGATATGGACGCGGCGTGGGGACGGCTGCGCAAGGAATTCCCGGATCACGCGCTCACGGGCCGCGCCTCGCTCGAGCAGGCGCAGAAGGTGTTCGCCAAGAACAACTTCAAGGACGCGGCCGCGCTCGGGCGCGCCGCCGCCAAGAGCCCCGAGAACGCCGTGCGGGGCGAGGCCATGCTCATCGTGGGGGAGAGCGAGCTGAAGCTTCGCCGCCCGGCCCAGGCCCTGACCGCGTTCCAGGCCGCCGCGGATGCGCCGGGTCTCGAGCCCTCCCTCAAATATCGAGCGCTCGCGGGGAGCGGGCTCGCCTGTGAGGAACAGAAACAGTGGACCCAGGCTGCGAAGTTCTACGACGAGGTCGCCGCGAGCAGCCCCGACAAGACGCTCGCGAGCTGGGCGAAGACGCGCCGAGCCGCCATCGAGCCCAATCTCAAGCCCACGGGGAAGAAGTCATGAGGTGGATGGTCGGAGCGCTCACGCTTCTCCTCGTGGTCGCCGTTGGCGCTGCGGCGGCCGCGCCGCCGCCGTTCAAGATGGGCCCGCCTGAGATGGTGGCGGCCGTGCCTCTCGTCTCGCCCGCGCTCGACAAGCCGGCCCTGGCGGTGTCGTCGACGAGCCTGCCGCCCTCACCGGAGCCGATGCCGCCCTTGCCCCGCGCCCGGGTGGAGAGCGATCTCGGGCAGCAGCCGGTGGCGCCCGCCCCCGCTCCGCGCTTCCTCGCGTGCAACCCGCTCGGCAGCGTGCTCGGCGTGGTCTCCGAGCTGGTGGAATGCGGGCGCGCCAGCTTCCAGCGCGGCGAGTTCGAGGAAGCGCGGACCGCGCTGGAGAACGCGGTCAAGCGCGGCAGCGAGCAGGACGTGTCGCGCGAGGCGCGCTACTGGCTGGGCGAGACCTTGATCCGGCTGCGCCGCCCCGAGCCCGCCGCGCAGATGATGGCGGAGGTGATGAAGTCCAACCCGCGCGCGAACGTGGGGCCGTACGCGACGCTCAAGTACGGCTGGCTCTCGCTGCTGGCCGGTGAGCCCAAGCGCGCCCTCGAGGTCCTCGACACGCTGATCAAGAGCGGGCCGCCGCCCGACCTCGTCCCTTGGGCGCAGCTCGGCCGCGGCGTGTCGCTCTACAGCCTCGGGCGCTACCCGGAGGCGCGAGAGGCGCTGGCTCGTCTCCGTGGCCAGTCGCTGCCCGTGCCCGTCGCCGC